>JAUNMP010000105.1 GCA_030537465.1 bacterium | reverse complement strand
CGCCGTCAGGCGGACGTCCGGCACGACTTCGCCGAGGTTTTGCAATTACCTCTCTGGGTATTGTTCGGACGATCCGTCCGCCCGTCATCGACTTGCCGTCGAGCTGGAACGGACGTTCAATGTCTCAATTGATTCCACGGCGATGGATTCCGTCCAGACGGTCCAGGAACTCGCCGAGTTGATCGTTCGTCTGAAGAACGAGCCCACGCAGAAGAACGGCCGAGTCTACATCATCGTCTACAAGAACGGGGATGGCCGCGTAATCGAGACGCACGTCCACGCCCGGAACCACAACGAGGCCGTTGATTCTCTCAAAGCCGAAGGACTTTCCGAGGTACTCTCCGTGCAGCGCGCGGACGACGAGGACAACGACCGTGGCCTTCGGAGCGTCCGCAATGGCTGGACCGGCTGTGTGGTCCCGTTCATGCTTGCCCTGCTAGTCGGTGCTGCGATCGTCGGCTTCTACTGGCTGCGTCGCCACTGACGCGCGCGAGACGCGTGACGGCGGCGGGCCGTTATGGTAGAATTCCCGCATGAACAAGAAACTGCTGATGTGGTGCGCGGCAGGCGTCGCGCTTGGTTGTTGTTTTCAGGGATTCTCCGCCGTGCCTTTCGCGCGGCCGGATGCAATGCGCGGCACCGCGCTTCGAAACGTACGGCTCCAGGGTGTGCCCGCGGAGAAGATGAACAACTTCTTCCGAGCGCGCATGCTCGACGTCTCCGCCCAGCGCGACGTCTTCGGAGAGGCACGCAGCGCCTTCCGCACGCGCAGCGACGACGAGCTGCCCGTCGTCCCCGGAAAGAAGATGGGCGGGCTCTGGCGCGGCGAGTTCTGGGGCAAGCTCATGCTTGGCACCGCGCGTGTCGCCGACTACCTTCAGGATCCCGCGCTCACGAAGTTCGTGGACGAGGAGTGCCGCCGTATGATCGAGCTTCAGGATCCCGACGGTTACCTCGGCAGCTATGAGGACAAGGAGAACGTCTGGATTCCGCCGGAGGTCAAGCCCGAGATGGCCAAGGTCTACGGCTGGAACACGGTCTGGAACCTCTGGAACCGCAAGTACGCCATCTGGGCGATGCTGATGGCGTACAAGACCACGGGCGACAGGGCGATCCTCGATTCGACGATGCGCCAGATGGACCAGTGGATCGAGATGATGCATCGACTCAAGCTCCCGCTGTTCGTCACGGGTCAACCCGAGAAGGTGGGTCTGCCGTCGATGTCCATCCTCAAGCCGCTGCTGATGCTCTACGCGGAGACGGGCAAGCAGGCCTACCTCGACTATGCAAAGGAGATGCTGCCCGACTGGGATCGCGCCGATGGAGCCTGCCCGAACTTCTTCCGCAACGCCGACCGCACGGACCCCCTCTACACCTGGTATCCGAACCCGCAGGGATGGGGCAAGAGCTATGAGATGATGAGCTGCCTCGACGGACTTCTCGAGTACACGCGCATGACGGGCGAGACCCGCTCTCTCGAGACGGTGAGGAAGATCTACGAGAACCTTGTGCGGACCGAGCTGAATGTTCTCGGCGACGTCGGCTATGTGGACCAGTTCTATGGTGCCGCAGGACAACCAAACGCCTGCACCGAGGTCTGCGACACCATCCACTGGATCCGCCTCAATCTCGACCTCTATCTGATGACGGGCGAGAAGAAATACTGCGACGCCATCGAAATCGCCTACTTCAACGCCTTCCTCGCCGGCGTCTTCCGCGACGGAACCTGGGGCGCGTTTGCCGTGCGCGGTTCGGTTCGTCATGATCACGACCGTCAGTGCGGCTACGCCTACAACCACTGTTGCGTGAACAACGTGCCACGCACGTTCATGGACATGGCGGAGGGGACTGTCACGGTCGACAGGACCGGAACGTTCCACGTCAACTTCTACCAGGATGCGACGGTGACGCTCGACGGCGTCACGTTCGAGATCTCCGGCAACTATCCTGTCGGGAATACCGTGACGGTCAAGACGTCCAAGATCGTCAAGCCCGCGTTCCGCAAGCCGGCCTGGTGTCCGAAGATGGATGTCGTGCAGGGGAAGGACGGACGTGTCTGGACGCTGGCCTTCGACATGAACCCCCGTCTGCTGGACGGTCCCGACACGGAGGTGGCGAAGAAGGAGGGCTGGCATTATTCCCGCTACATGTGCCGGCAGCAGCCGCTCAAGAGCGAACTACGCGACGCCTATCGTTCCACGCCTGCCGCGACGCTGATGGTCGGGCCACTTCTCCTGGCGAAGTGCTGTCGGACGGGGGCCACGCGGAACGAGCTGATGGACTTCACCACGGTTCGCGGCAAGGGCTACTCCGTGAAAGTTTCGCCCGCCACGGGTGACGGCGTGTGGGGCGCATGGGACGTGGAGCTCACCAAGCCAGGAGAGCCGACCATCAAGACCCGCGCATGCGACTACCAGAGCGCGGGCGATGACCCGTATTCGCATGGTGCGGTCCGCTTCTCGGTCTGGTTCTGATTCAGGGGGCCAAGGAGGTCTTATGAAGAGCAGTATCTTGTGCGGTATTCTGTCCGCCGTATCTGCCTTGTCGGCGGGAACCCTTCCGCTGGTTCCGATGCCACAGAGGGTGATGGAGAAGGACGGCCTTTGCTCGTCGAAGACGGTGACGTGCTCGCGCGATGCGTCCCTGAAGCCCGAGGGCTACCGCCTGACGGTGACGCCGAAGGGCGTGGCAATCGTGAGCGCGGACGACGCGGGCGAATTCCATGCTCGTCAGACACTGCGTCAGCTCGCCGACGAGAAGGGACGCTACGCCTGCTGCGAAATCGAGGATGCGCCGCGCTACGGCTGGCGTGGACTCATGCTCGACGAAGGCCGTCATTTCTTTGGCAAGGATGTCGTCAAGGGCATGCTCGACCGCATGGCGGCGCACAAGTTCAACATCTTCCACTGGCACCTGGTTGACGACCAGGGCTGGCGCCTCGAGATCAAGCGGCATCCTGAGCTCGTTGAATGGGGCGCGAGGCGCCCCTGCTCTGTGAAGTACGGCACGCATCCCTCCTGGCCGAACGGCAAGCTCCACTTCGAGACAAACACGGAACCCTATGGTCCCTACTTCTACACGCAGGACGACGTGAAGGAGATTCTTGCCTACGCGAAGGAACGCCACATCACCGTCATCCCCGAGATCGAGCTGCCGGGCCACGTCCGCGCGATGCTGGCGGCCCATCCCGAGTTCTCGTGCGCCGGTGCGTCTCTGCCCCGTGTGCCGCGCACCTGGTGGGCGATCGAGGACGATGTGCTCTGCGCCGGCAACGATGGCGGAATCAAACTCCTCGAGGAGATCTTCGACGAGGTCTGCGAGCTCTTCCCGGAGGCACCCGTCATCCACATCGGCGGCGACGAGTGCCACAAGAACCGCTGGAAGGAGTGCCCAAAGTGCCAGGCCCGCATCAGGAAGCTGGGGCTCAAGGACGAGTCCGCGCTTCAGGCCTGGCTCACCACGCACTTCGCCCGCTATCTCGAGGCGAAGGGACGTCGCGTGCTTGGCTGGGACGAGATCCTCAACGGCGATGTGCCCACCAGTGCCATCGGCATGAGCTGGCGCACGGCGCGCCACGGTCGCGACGTGATGACGGCCGCCGAGGCCGCCCGCCGCGGACACGACGTCGTCTGCACGCCGAACACGTTCTGCTACATTGACTACGCCCAGGGACTCCCCTCTGATCCCTACACCTACATCGGTGGAAACCTCCCGCTCAAGCGCTGTTACTGGTTCGATCCCGCGGCGGGCGTCGCCGAGGCGGATCGGAAGCACATTCTCGGAGGACAGGGGAACTGCTGGTCGGAATACACGCTCAACCGCTTCGACCTCGACTGGAAGACCTGGCCGCGCGCCTGCGCGCTGGCGGAGGTCCTCTGGACGGGCCCCGAGAAGCGAGACTGGAAGGGATTCCTCTCCCGCATGAAGATCCACCGCGAACGTCTGATCGCCCAGGGCGTGAACTGCGCACCCTGGGAGGAACCGTTCGAACCGGAGCCGGATGCCGAGACGCCCGAGTTGATGAAGACCTTTGACGGACAACCGGTGACGACGGTCGAGCAGTGGGAGAAGATCCGCCGCCCCGAACTGATGAAGGAATTCCTCGAGAAGTTCTACGGCGTGCGTCCCGAGGCCGCCGAGAAGCCGCAGGTGGTGTTCTCCGCGGAGGAGCCCGACAAGGTGATGGTGGACGGCACGGCGATCCGCAAGCGCATCCGCATCTCCTACGCCGGGCCCTACGGGACGAACAGCTTCGTCGCGACCGCGTTCATCCCGGTCACGGCAAAGGACAAACCGGCACCTGCGTTCGTGCTGATCTGCAACCGCGACCCGAAGGAGAATCTCGACCCCGAGCGCGTGAAGAAGAGCGGGTTCTGGCCGGTCGAGCAGATCGTCGCGCGCGGCTACGCGGCCATCGCGTTCTTCAACGGCGATGTCGCGAAGGAGACGAACGATCCGGCAAAGGCGTTCTCGAACGGCGTCTTTCCGTGCTACGAGCGTCCCGGAGACCGTTCGGACACGAGCTGGGGTGTGCTGTCCGCTTGGGCCTGGGGTGCGAGCCGCGTGCTCGACTGGATTGAGACGGAGCCGCTGTTGGACGCGAAGCACGTCGCGGTCGTCGGCCACAGCCGCGGTGGCAAGACTTCTCTGCTCGCCGGTGCCACCGATGAGCGCTTCGCCATGGCCTGCGTGAACGACAGCGGCTGCGGCGGCGCGAAGCTTGCGCATGTTGATCTGCCCGAGAGCGAACACTACAGCGCGTTCCTCTGCTCCCGCGTCATCTACTGGTTCTGCGGGGCCTTTGAGAAATACGCGGTCAACCACGACCTCCCGATCCGCGAGGAGGACAAGGGACGCTGGTGGTTCAAGCCGCTGCGTGTCGACCAGCACGAGTGGGCCGCGCTCGTCGCGCCCCGCCTGCTCGCCATCGGCAGCGCGAGCGAAGACAAATGGGCCGGGCAGCCCGGTGAATTCCACACGGCACGTCTCGCCTCACCCGTCTGGGAGCTCTACGGGAAGAAGGGCCTCGGTGCGGAGGTCTTCCCGCCTCGCGACGTGCCGATCCAGACGGGCGACGTGAGCTACCACCTGCGCACGGGCATCCACAATCTCACGCCGTGGGATTGGGACCGCTATATGGACTTCGCCGACAGCCACGGCTGGCGGAAGTGAGTGCTACTGTCGTTGGATCCTCAGGCGGGTGCTGGGCGGAACTGGCGGCGGCGGATTCGTGAACGCGTGCTCCAGCGCGGTGGGTACGACCTCCAGGGCGAGTTCCCGCTGCGGATTGGCGCCGCCGAGCCGCCAGAGCGCGCCCCAGCCCGCCAGCTGGTGGAACCCGAACCAGACGCGCCCGTTGGCATTTCCGATCAGCGGTGTGACGGGCGTGTCGTGTCCCGCGAGAAGGCCGCGGTTGACGGGCGAGGCGCTGCAGGCGATCTTGTCGCGGAGCGCGGCGGGGAACCAGTCTCTTCCTGCAGGAGTGACACGCAATGTCGTTGGAGGCTCGTCGATGTCGTCCATCTGCATGCGGATGCCGAGTTCGATCACGCCGTCGTAGTTTGAGGCTTCCCGCCGCGGTGTACCGGAGGTGTCCAGCCAGGTGGATCCGTAGAAGGACGCTCCGCCGACCTCGATCCAGTGTCCGCCATGCGTCACGAATTCCCGGATCTCCGCGAGCGCCTTCTTCCATTCGCCTTTCCCCGCGGTGGGATACTTCTCGCCGTAGGGATTGAGAATGACGAAGTGGGTGCCCGACTTGAGTGCGGTGGAAAGGTCTGCGTAGGACGGGATGCGGACGACCTTGAGACCATGCTTCACCACGAGGGAACTCGATTCGAAGGCCTTGACCCAGTCGGCAGGAGAGCATTTCGTCCAGCTGCCGCCGATCTTCGGGCCAAGGTCGATGACGCCGATTGTGCGCGGGGCGTCGGCGCGGTCCGCCGGCGCACGCGTGCGCTGTTCTTCAGTCGGCTGCACAGGCGCGTAGTCGGGGTCGATGGCATATGTCCATTTGCTCTCCTTCGTCTCGACGAAGGCGCATTCACCGGCGAGGTGCCCTGAGCGGAGACCTGGCCCCACGATCCACCAGCCGTAGGGTGCGAGGTGATGGCCATTGACCATACGAGGCACATCGCCGAGGTTGACGGCCACGGAGACATCGCCCCACTGTGCCGTGACGATGCCGTCGTCGCGTGTGTCGGAGGGGGCGATGTCCGTACGGGCGAGAAGCGGCGCACGGTCGTGGCGGTAGGCGCGCAGCGGTTCGCCCGCGATGCGCGAGATGACTTGTGCCTGCAGCACGTGCAGCCACTCGTACCACTTGAAGCGATCGGTGGACTCGAAGCCCGCGCCCGCGTTGAGCGAGAGGTTGTAGCCGAGCGCGAACATCCACGCGAGGACGCGGTCGTTGGTGACGAAACCGCCAAGGTCGTGCATGTAGAAGAGCGTTTTGTCGTGGAAGAGGCGCAGGTTGACAGGCTCGATGCGCCAGGTGTCGGCGGGGAACACCTCCTTGAACTGATCGCGCCAGGGCGGTAGGCCGTCCAGCGGAACGACGCGCCACGAGCAGCCGCAGGTCGCGGCCTGGCGGTTCGCGACCTGGTCCCATCCGTCCTCCGTGCCGAGGGGAACGACGCGCGAATCCTCCTCGTTCATCGAGACGATGCCTTCCGCGTATGCCATGGGCGAGGGGGATACGGGGTTGAAGTCCCAGCGCCAGGCGCGAGCGCCGCACTGGTCCTGGAAGAGCAGGTCGACGGGATAGTCCCGCGTGAACTCGCGGATCGTCTTCCGGTTGGCGGTCTGCACATCGGGATGCCAGAAGGTGATCGTCCAGCCATCGTTCTTCGAATACCGCTCGTGGTAGGGCTTCCCGTTGAGGCCGATTGCGAGCGGGGCCTCGCCGGCGGCGAGGAAGGAGGGACCACGCGGATGATCGCACCACCAGGTGGGGTTCGTGTACGGCGAGACGAGATGCCCGCGGGCACGCGCCGATTTGAAGAGGTCCGCGAGCTCCTCTGCCGTGCCGAACGAGGGATGGGGCGGAAGATGGTCCGGATACTCCTTGTCGAAGCCGCCTTTGAGGTAGTTGGAGGGATGGTAGAGGGTGGGGACGGGACAGGCCTCGAGCGTTTTCTTCGTCTGCGCGGCCGTGCCGTGCAGATGGAGGAGCGGGGCGCATTTGAATTTCTCGAGGGCGCCCGGTGCGGAGATCTTCTTGGCGAGCGTGACGGAGAGCGTGTTTGCGGAGCCGTAGTCCGCGAGGGCGGCATCGAGCGTCGCGCCCACGCGGATGCGCACGCGCGGCGTCTTCACGGTCGTGTTGGGCTTCGCGTAGGCGGCGAAGGCGTGGAAGAACCAGCCGCCGTTGTCATTGGCGCCCACACCGGTCTCGCCGGGCGTGAAGGGCGTGGGATTCCGCCAGGGTTCGTGGGCGGGACGGGGCTGCATGCCATAGAGGGCGACGCTGCCGCCGTCGGTCGTCGTCAGCTGCGCGAAGTCCGAGAAGAGCGGGGGATAGGGTTCGGTGAGCGAGAAGAACTTGCCGCCATGCATCGCCTGGTAGAAGCTGTAGCCGCCGGTCTCGACCCAGTTGCCGCCGGCCTTCACATATTCGCGCAGGTCATCCAGGCGGGCGAGGAAGTTCTCGGGATGGTCGACGGGAAAGCACTCGCCGTAGGGGTTGAGGATGAGTAGATGGTCCCTGGAGGCGACGGCCCGCATGAGCGTGGGGATGGTTTTCAGTTCCTCGTAGACGCATCCCTGCGGGAGGGCGTCCTTGAGGGCGCTTCGCCAATCGGCGACGGAGGCGCGGACGAATCCGCCCACGCGGGGACCGCAGGAGAGGGCGATCAACGCGACTTTTTTGCGGGAAGGAGTCTGCTCCGCGAGGCGGGGGAGGATCTGGCGAATCGCGAAGGTCTCGGCGGGGGGCATCCAGACGTGGTGCGACGAGCCATCCGCCACGCCGAATCGCCAGAGCGCGCCCGTCCCGCCGAAGCGATTGGCGGAGAGGTAGGGGCCAAGCGGGGAGTCGATCAGCACGAGGTCGCTCTGTCCCGGCGCGGGCGGACGGATGACGGGACGCTTCCAGCGGCCGATCTGCCTGGCGGCACCGAGGGTGAACCATTTCTTTCCCTCGTCGGTCACGGTGAGCGCCACGGGGTCGCTGTCCATCGGCTGCATCTTGAGTCCCGAACCATAAAGATGCGCGTATCCCTTGCCGTACTTGTGCGCGTTGACCCAGCCATGCGGCGAGTCGGGGGACGCCGGGAGGAAGAATTTCGCGTTGAGGGCGAGTCCGGGACCCGAGTTGCCGCGGCCGGGATAGACGAAGTCCTTCACCGTGGCGGCGGGAAAGACGAGATGGGCGGGGAAGTCCAGCATCAGGGACTCGCCGCGCTTCGGCGTCACTTCGGCGGAGAGGTCGGTCACCTTCCCGTCCGAGGTGGTCTCCGCGTGCACCACGACGTCCGCCTGCGGGGAGGTCCAGACCAGACGTCTTCCGTCACCCTCGCATGCAAAGACTCCACCCGGCACGGCATTGGTCGTGAAGTCCGCCGCCGAGAGGAAGGTCTTGTCGCGGAAGCGGATGCGCCAGAGCCCATGTGGACCACTCTGCCAGAGGGTTTTGCCGGCCTGCTCGACACGGACCGCGCCCGTCTTTCGATTGAAGGAAATGTCATCTGCCGCCATCAACGTGAAGGCGAGGATGAGGCAGCCAATGGAGAGGGTGGTTTTCATGGAGATGATTATAGCACGAAACTCCAAGCTCGGGGCGCTTCGCGGCATCCACAGGACGCCTGCGTCACTTGAAGCCCCGAGGGTTTTCTGATACACTCGTTGCAACTATTTCGAAAGGATGAAACGATGAAGAAATCCGTTGTGCTGTGGACGCTCGTCGCGTCCGTCTCGCTGTTTGGCTCTGAACTGAAGGACCTCAAGCTCAAGGCCCGCACCGACAAGGCGAATCCGATCGACTACAAGGTCGGCGAATCGATCAGGTTCGGCATCTCGCTGGATGGCGTGAAGGAACTTCCCGCCGAGGCGAAGGAGCCGCTTCATGTGATCTGGGAGCGCACCGGCGATGACGGTGTCCGCGAGAAGGGCACGAACGACATCTCCCTCGCGCAGGGCTTCACGCTGACGACGAAGCTGGGCGTGCCCGGCATCGTCCGCTACGAGGCCTATCTGACGGGGGCGGACTACAAGCCGTTCAACGTCCAGGTCGGCAAGTACGAGAAAGGCGTCAAGCTGCACGCGGGTGCCGGCGCCGAGACGGAGAAGATGCAGCTCACCACGAAGGAGCCGGCGGACTTCGACGCGTTCTGGAAGGACGCGAAGGCCAAGCTCGCCACGGTTCCCGTCAAGGCGAAGGTCACGGACGTCACGCCCGAGAAGAACAGAAAGTTCAAGATCTACGCAGTCGAGATCGACTGCTTTGGTCCGCGTCCCGCCACGGGTTGGATGACCATCCCCGCAAACGCCAAGCCGGGTTCGCTCAAGGCGATCGGCCAGTTCGACGGCTACAACGGAAACCGCTTCGGTGTGCCACACGCGCCGTCCAGCGGCCCTGCCGACGCCATCTTCCTGCACGTCAACGCGCACGGCTACGAGATGATCGGCCACGACAAGGCCTACTACACGGAGTATGGCAACCGCGTCAACGGCGTTGTTCCCGGAGCGAAGAAGCGTGCGAGCTACGCGCTCGAGCCGAGCGACTACGAGAATCCGAAGGACACCTACTTCTACTACATGGCGATGCGCGTGATGCGCACGTTCGACTACCTCAAGTCGCGTCCCGAGTGGAACGGCAAGGACCTCGAGGCCCAGGGCGGTAGCCAGGGCGGACTTCAGACGATGTGGGCGGCGGGCCTCGTGGACGGTCTCACCGCGGCGCGTCCCTCCATCACCTGGGGCTGCAACATCGGCAACCGCGACGTTCCCGGCAGCAAGCTGCTCACGCGCGGCTGGGGCATTCCGCCGGTCGCGGGCGCGTTCTACTTCGACTCCGCCCTGCACGCGAAGCGCGTCCCAAAGACCTGCCAGGTCGAGATCACCCGCCTGGGCCTGGGCGACTACACCTGCCCGCCGCGTGGCGTGCTGCTCAGCTACTATCTGATGAACTGCCCCGTGAAGGCGAACCTCTACCAGGGTTCGACGCATGGCTACGTGCCGCCGGCCCCGAACCAGGTCTTCACGATTTCCCGCTGAGGCGAGGAAGGCGTTCATGAAGAGGCGTACTTCGTTCTTGGTGGCTCTGGCCTGCGGCGCAGCTGTCGCGGGGCGCGTGAGCGTGAGCTGTCCGACGGACTCCATCGAGGCGTACCGTGAACTGGCGGTCTATGCGAAGTCGATTGGCGCCACGCATCTGGACGCCTGTCAGATCGAGCCGTCGTTGTGGCAGTGGGACCGTGACCGGAACGACCCCTATCCAAACTGGTCGATGATCCGTCCGTCGCTGACGAAGTACGTCGTTCCCGAGGCGCTCGGGAAATATCTTCCCGCCGACTACGCCGCCCGCAATCTGGCGACGCTGAAGGCACGCGCCGCCATCCTGAAGGAGTTCGGATTCAAGAGCGAGTTCTCGGGCTTCGAACCCGCCTACCTGCCGGAAGAAGTCTATCTCGACCATCCCGAGTGGCGGGGCGCGCGCTGCGACCAGTGCCGTCGGGCGCGGTCCGAATATTTTGCCCCGTGCACGGACAATCGGGAGATCCGGTCGATGTACGTCGACATGGTGGCGGAACTCTGCCGGATCTGTCCGTTCGAGGCCTTCCGCTTCCGCGTGAACGATTCGGGCTCGGGACTCTGCTGGAGCGCACATCAGTACCCGGGCGCGAACGGCCCGCTCGCCTGCAAGGGCGGCGACTACGCCCAGCGCGTCGCCGACTTCATGTCCCTTTTCCAGGACGGCGCGGCGAAGGCCGGTCTGAAGGACGTCAAGGTGAACTGCCGCATGAGCCTGGGCGAGAGCGAACCGGCCGTACTCGCGAAGTTGAAGCCGGGGCAGAGCGTCAACAACAAGACGGCGTCCGGCTCGGCTTCGGAGCTGGTGATCGGATTTCCGAACCGCTTTCTCGACCATACGGCGCCCATTCTGGCGCTATCCCGCGTGGTGCATATCCTCCGCCAGGTCCAGGAGGCGCAGCGCCATCCCGGCGCGGACATGTCGATTGGACTTCGGAGCTTCGACGAGGAGGACACCAAGCGCATCCTCGCGCTGTTTCTGAACAAGAAGATCGGTGCGGGGCCCGCGGCGCTGGGCGCGGCGGTCGAGACCCTGGCCGCCACGTTTGTCGGCGACGAACGCAAGGCGGAACTGGCCGAGGCCTGGTATGCGCTGGAGGCGGGCGTCAACCAGCTCGATTCGCTCAACAAGGGCGGACACGTCTTTCTGCTCGGATCCGTCCACCAGCGCTGGCTGGTGCGTCCGTTCGTGGCGTTCCCCGAGGAGCTGAAGCCGGAGGAGAAGGCCTACTACCGCGCTTTCCAGTTCCAGGCGATGGACGAGAAGGCGGCCGACGACATGCTTGATCTGCAGGGAACGCGCTGGCTGGACGGTTTCGGCGGCAAGTCGATTGCGGTCGGTTTGGTCAACAAGGGCGCGATGCCATCCGTCCAGAAGGCCCTGAAGGCCTTCCGCGCCCTGGCTCCGGCCGCGAAGGACGAGACCTCGCGCATTTATCTTGAGACGCTTTGCGATCGGACGGAGTTCTATCTCTATCTGATGCGGAACTTCGCGAACGTGGTCGAATTCCAGTATACGATGGACACCATCGACCGCACGGATCTGCCGAAGGACTTCACGCTCGAGCACTCGCTGCAGGGCGACCCGCGGCTCTATCGCCTGGAGAGCCTCGCGCGTGCGGAAACCGACAACTGCCGTCGGATGATCGCCCTGCTGAAGCGGGCGAAGCGTCCGGTCCTCCAGATGACGGCCCGCGTGGAGGAGGAATCGATCATGACCTATGGTCCGAATCTGATCGAGAATCTGGAGAAGAAGACGCGCATCATGGAACGGCATCGTCGCGACTTCCGCCGTCTGTTGCCGTGCTACAACCGTTGAGTCCGGGAAAGGGTGGGGCGGTCCTGTGAAGAAATTCGCGGCGACGATTGTTCTTGCTTGTCTGGGGATCTGTGCCCAGGGAGGCTATGAGGGGCGCTTGTCGCTGTACGAGCCCATCTGTGACCACAAGCCGCAGCGGCTTGCCGGCACGACGACGGCTGGACTCCGCTTCCATGCACCACACGCATTCTGTCGTGTGTGGGCCTGCTGCCCGAGTTATGGCAACGACAAGGGCGGGTTGACGATGTCGCTTTACGACTGGAGGGGAACCGTCGCCGCATCACGTGCCGCAGGTTCGAGGGCGTCTCGGCGCTTCGTCGACTTTTCGGACAATGAGAAGCTTGGTGTCGAATTTTCACCGTTGCCCGCAGGGGACTACTATGTCGAACTCTCCGAGGGAACGGAAATGGTCGGCGTGTGGCTCGACCGACGCGGACCGATGGACGTGCAGGCATTCCTCGATGGACAGCCCCGGGACGGTGCCTATCTGATGGCAATCGACCTCGTTGGACTTGAGGCCCCCTTTACTGGTGACTGGAACGTCTATCAGCGTCTGGCGGGCCCCTCGCGGGCTCCCGTGCCGACAAAGGGCGTGTCGGATGCCGAGGGGCGGTTGATTCCTGGCCGAGATTTCGAGGAGCGCGATCTCTGGGCCGACACCTGGGATGCAATCGACGGGTTGGAGCGTCCTCTGGGGACTGCGGCCAACCGTCCCGCGCCGCGCGCACGGCAGGTCGGGCTTTTCTACTGGACCTGGCACGAAGGATTCCGGGTCGGCGATCGCCCGACGGTCAATAACGCCGAGTTGCTGGCGTCCGATCCGACGCTAGCCAATCGCCCCGACGATCCAGCCTGGGGACGCCCCTGGTATCGTCGTCACCACTGGGACCGTCCGCTGCTCGACTACTACCGTACGACGGACGACTGGGTTTCGCGCCGCCACGCGTATTGGTTGACGGAGGCCGGCGTCGACGTGGTCGTCTTCGACGCGACGAACGGCGATCTCACGTGGATGGACTCCACCTGGACTTTGGCGCAGACCTGGTCCGAACAGAGACGTCAGGGCCTGCGCACGCCCCAGTTCGCCTTTATGCTGCCTTTCGGTGTGACGGCTATCCAGGCGAAGAGTCTCCTGCAGCTGTACCGCGACATCTACCGTCCGGGCCGTTACCGTGACCTGTGGTACTACTGGAAGGGGCGTCCGCTTGTCCACGCAAATCCCGCGGCCTTGGGGATGGTGGCGCGGAATCCGCAGACGCCCGAGAAGGACCGGCGCGACCTAGAGGAGATTCTCGCGTTCTTCACGTTCCGCCCGCTGCAGCCGGGTTACACGCCGGGGCCTTCCGCGCCGAATGAATGGTGCTGGCTGGAAGTCTATCCTCAGCATGGCTACATTCCCCTTGCGGATGGACGGTTTGAGATGTGTGCGGCCGGTGTCGCGCAGAACCATTCGTGGAAGAAGGGAGACGGCGGAAGCGGGCTTGCTGCGATGAACGACCTCAATGTCTTCGGACGAGCCTACATGGGACCGGACGAATCTTGTCTCAGACCCGGCGAGAGGCTTCGTTTCGCGCCCGACTGCAATCCGCGCCGCGCGGATCCGAACCGTTTTCTCCACGGCGACAACTTCGCCCAGCAGCTGGACCACGCGCTGAAGCTGGACCCCGACTATCTGTTCATCACAGGCTGGAACGAGTGGGTCGCCGGTCATTTCCCCGAGTGGATGGGGAAGAAGGGCGCCTTTCCCGACCAGTACGCGCCTGCGTTCAGCCGCGACATCGAACCGTCCGCCGGCGTCCTGAAGGACCATTTCTACTATCAGTTCGTCGATGGCGTTCGCCGCTTCAGAGGAGTGCGCCCGCAGCGGCGGGCCTCCGAGAACCCCATCTATCGCGACGTGATCGGCGATACGCGTCCGCGCGACGCCGTTGGATATGGAGATTTCCGCCTCGTCGAGAGGTCGGGGCGCAACGACATCGTCGAATGTACTGTTTCGCAGACGCCCACGTCGCTGGTCTTTCGTGCCGTCTGTTCCGCCCCGCTGTCGCCTCGTACGGATTCCGCCTGGATGCGGCTCTTCGTTTCTACGCGTTTTACTCCGAACGACGCACAGCCGAACTGGAACCATTTTCAGTTCGTGGTGAACCGCGTGCCGGCGCCTGATGACCAGACTGCGGTGCTAGAGCGCTGTCTGGGAGGCTGGGCGTGGCAGGAGGTCGCTCGTGTCGCGATGAAGATCGAGGGCGCGGCACTTTCGATTACACTGCCGCGTGCACTCCTGGAACAGGATTCTCGTGTCGATGTGCGGTTCAAATGGGCGGACAATACGCCTGGACCGAATGGCGATGGCGATATCATGGATTTTTACGTACATGGAGACTCCGCGCCCGATGGCCGCTTCGTCTATCGATATTTTGATTGATTCCCCGTGACAGCTATCGGGAATCTTTGATACCATAACAACAAAGTTCAAAAGGAGGATTTCATGAAGCAGCTCATCATTGCAACGACGTTTGCGCTGGCCATTGGCCTTGTCGCCGCACCGCCGCCGCCGAATGGCAAGGGAGGCCCGAAGCCGCCTCCGAAGAAGGGACCCGCCCCGCAGCATCAGCGCCCTATGGTCAATGTCCAGAAAAAGCCCGTCGCCCCGGCACGTCCGGTGGCCGTCGCTCCGAAGAGGCCTGTCGCCCCGGCGCGTCCGGTGGCTGCCGCTCCGAAGAGGCCCGTCACCCCGTCGCGTCCAGTTCACAAGGCTCCTCCGCGCAAATTCGAGGTCCAGCATTCCCATCATCGGATGCATGAGCGGGGTGCGGGCGGCTTTGTGACTCCGCCGCATCACCATGGTTTCCACGCGGGCCGTCCGCACGGGGCGCGCTATTGGGGTCGTCCTGTCATGCCGCCGGTGATGGCCGGTGCGCTGTATGGGTGGTCCTGGATCGAATCCCCGTGGAGCTACACGATCGACGGCGTCTACTACTACGGCGAGGGCTACTACTTCGACGGCTACAACTATTGCTACAATGGCGGCTTCCATCTTGTGCCGCCGCCGGTGCAGGTGGTTCAGCCCGCGGTTGTGGCCCCTGCGCCTGTCGTCGTGCCCGCCCAGCCCACGGTGGTTGTGCCGCAGCAGCCTGTCGTCGTGCCCGCCCAGCCCGCGGTCGTCACACCTGTTCAGACGGTTGTCACGCCGGCCACAACGGTCGTGACGCCTCCGCCCCCTCCGCCCCCGCCCCCGCGGCGTCGCGGACTTCTCGATATCCTGTTCGGTAACTGAGCAGAGGAACGAGATGGGCCCAAACGAAAGACGACCACGCGTTTGCGCGGTCGTCTTTG
>JAUNMP010000001.1 GCA_030537465.1 bacterium | reverse complement strand
CGCCGTCAGGCGGACGTCCGGCACGACTTCGCCGAGGTTTTGCAATTACCTCAGAACAGAGACTCATTGTCGTGCAGGCCTTGACAACGACGGAATCCGTTGCCGTCGAAACGCCGAATGTCACCGTCAGCGTGTACGGTCTGGAGTTCGCCGCCAAATAGAGCGCATAGATGCCTTTCTCGTCCGTCATCGCCGTACCACTTGTCCGGCCGGACACCGAAGCGCGAACCGTCGCCCCGGCCACAGGCGCACCACTCGCCGTCAGAACGCGCCCACTGCAGATGACGGAACCTGCCGCCTGGTTCGTATAGATGTTGTAGTCAAAACCATCCAGCACTGAAAAATAATTTCCTCCGGCGTTCAAACTCGGCGGTGCATACCAGGCATTGCCCGTGCCTCCCCAACCATAGTTCAAATGGATATAAAGCGTGTTGTCCGAATAGCCATACCCGTCACCGACAATCGCGTGACCAATCGTGTAACCGCCGGAAGTTCCCCCAATACTGACCATAACAGGAAGTTTGGCGTCAAAATTGGAGAGCAACGCATTCTTCATATCGGAAGAATCGCTCAAATCGGAATTGGACACGTAGGTCATTATGTTGGAGTAGCCGAATTTCTTGAAAGCGAAATCAAGCATGTACCCCCCCGTTCCCGAACCGCCGCTGCCATATTTCATCCCGCAGATGATGCCGATGTCGCTCGTCAGCTTGCCAATCATCTGACGATTGGCCTCGGTAGTCCCCGAAAGATTCGGATCCAGGGGCATTTGCGCCCAGTCATAAAAACCGCCTTGGGTTGTCAATGTTGTCTGAACTGTATCCACCACACAATATCTGCAGGTATAACTGGCGATCGATGTCGTCGCCTTCGGCCACTGGAAATAGCGCATCATCTGCGCGCCGGCCGTCGCCACGCACCCGCAATAGTAATTATTCGGCGTGTAGTAGTTGTAGCAATTCCCCGAAGAACATGTCGTCTGATCCCACTTGGACTTCACAAAAGGAGCCACGCGAACATCCGAAACGGACGCCACAGCCTGCATCCGCGCTCCCACCGACAGGAGCTTTGCCCATTTCACCTCCGATTCTGTTCGTCCAGGGCTTGTCGGCGCGACAGACTGGAGCGACGCGCCTCCCGCGGACGTCGTCTTGGCACGAACAGCCAAGTCGCGCTTCAAAAGCGCCCATAGTGGATTGCGATCATCCTCCACAAGGTCCTCGCCATCCGAAAACGCAATGACAGGCTCAAGCTTTGTGTCCGTCGACGTGACCACAAAGCCACCTTCCGCCAATCGGACGACATGGCATGTCATACCATTTGTCACACTGCAGGTGCGTGCGGAGCGCACCGACATTCCAAGCGGACACCCCAGTGCCGGATCTGTCGACAACCAATTGCGGACAGCCGTCTGCGCCTGTTCCAGCGAAACCGTCTCCGCTGCGACAAAAGGTACGACAAGCAATCCCCACAAGAACGGCAAGATGCGTATAACTTGTCTAGAATCGAACATTTCCCCTTGAGTATATCATATTCGGCATCTCAAAAGGGGAAATTCTACTTTACGTCAGTTGGTTCAGTGAATCAGGGAGATCCAGCACCCCCATGGCCCCAAAGAGAAGGATTGTGCCCCCGTGCAACGCGCATTGCGCGCATGAAGAGGTTCTACGGAAATCGTCCCCTTCACATCCCGATCGACCTCCTCCGCGACAATGTACGAGGGAACGGAATCCTTGGGGGCGGCGAAGGAGGCACTGCACGAAACCTCCTTCCCTGTCCAGTTCTGGACCACAATCACCGTCTCACCTCCACCACGACGTGCGAAGGCACTCACCGAGTCTGGGGCAGTCGTATCGAGCCAGATCAGTCCATCACGCCCATTGACGGCGGTGAAGGCGGGATGTGAACGGCGGAGCTCTGCCAGGCTCCTGACAAGCACATGGCGGGACGCGCCAGGCTCGCGCGTAAGCTGGGACCAGTCCATCGGTGTCTTACCAAACATGGAATGCCGCTCATCGGCATCGGCAAGCTCGTTGCCGGTGAAGAGCATTGGCACACCATCTATGGTGAACATCCAGGTGAGGACCTGATCGACGGCCATATGTCCCCAGGCCTTCTCGCGACGGGGACGGGCGTCTGTGGCGATGTCGTGGTTCTCGTAGTGGTTGACGAACTTCGAGCCCCGGGGGCACTCCCGCTCGCGGCCAATCCAGGCCGACCGCACGGACTTTGCGTTCAGACCAGGGAACCATCCGTAGTCCGCGTCGAACCCCTTGTACTGATTGCAGACCGTGAACCCCTCGCAGAGGAGAATCGTCTCGCCCTTCGACTGCGCGTCCATCGCGTCATGCGCATCGCACCAGAAATCAAGCGGGATGCCGTCCCCCACATCACAGCGAAAGCCGTCCGCGCCATATTCGGAAACGAGATACTTGATGTTCCCGATCAGATAGGTCCGAAGTTCCGGCACGGCGAAGTTGAGCTTGGGGAAGCGCCACGGTCCCTTCTTCACCGAACCGTCGGCGTTCCACCAGGTGAACTCCGGGTGATCCCTCAAGAACGGCGCCGTCGGACCACAGTGCAGATACACGAGATCGAAGACGACTTTGAGTCCGAGACGGTGGGCCTCGCCGCAGAAGTCCTTCAGGTCCTGGTCCGTGCCATACTCCTCGTCCACGTGGAAATAGTCGGCAATGCGATACTGGTTCTTCGGATTGTTGAACCCACTGCGGATCTGACGCGGACTCCAGAAGTCATGGTTGGCGTCCGCGTCCATCTTCATCACAGGGACGAGATAGGCGATCGTCACCCCGAGGTCCTTCAGGTAGGGAAGCTTCGCCTTCGCCGCCTTCAGCGTCCCCTCGGGCGTGAACGCCCGTGGCTGGATCTGGTACATGACCCCCTGCGTGAACCACGCCGGACTCCTCCGGGCATTCTGCATCCAGGCATTCGCCCCCTGTGCAACCAAGGAAGCAATCAGTGCCAAACCAATCAATAGCCGCCTCATTTGCATTCTCCTGTCACTTCCACGATCTCCGAACGCGGGGATTCAACAACAAATGATTCAATGCGACCATCTGGGTGGAGAACACGAACGGTTGTCCTGTGTCCCGCTACGCACTTCACCTGCATTTTGACCGTTCCTTCGACATATTTGAAGTCCACGACATCCTCGAATCCACGGGTGATATGACGGTCCGAGGCAAGCAGGATCGGCTTGTCGCTCCGAGGATGAACAGTCAGCAGGCGAACCGCATGGCGCGGCACCTTCATCGAGAATGAATTCCGCGCGAAGCCCTGCCAGCTCTCCGTCCAGGTCTCATAGATGGCATACTCCCGCGAGGCGTCAAGCCCAAGCTCCGCGAAGTCAAACCCGACCTCCACGTCCTCTTCTCCCCAGTTGAAAAGCGCCACCACGTTCCAGGACTGATACGGCGTCTTGACCAGGAGGTTCCAAATAGGACGCAGGTCATTGACGGGACTCAATTCCGTTGGACACGTCTGCGCGACGGGGAGGTCTGTCCGAACGAGCGCCACTCGTTCCGGTGGCAGTTCGGCGATCTTATCGCCCGCGAACATGACCTGCCCGGGCAATCCCACGACAGTCGTCGTGACGCGCGCCTCCTCCAGCGAAAGGGCCTTCGGATCGACCATCAGCGTATCGGGATCGTTCCAGGCGACGATGTTGTGGTGGTAGTAGCGCCTTAGGGACATTCCCGCCTGATTGAGCACGTTCTCCCACAGGACGGGCTTGTTCGGGTGAACAATATCTCCCCCGATGCGTGTGGCATCGCAGTCCTCGATTCCAGGCGCGGTCGCCGCCGCTCCACAGGCGAGGAAATAGCTCTTTTCGCCCATTGCCTCTCGGAACATATGCGTCCAACGATAGATCGGGTCCTTCATTCCCGGCTGCGCAAGGGATTTGCGGATCTCCGGACGCATCATCTTCAGAGAGGGCCAGCCGAATCCTGCACCCATGCCGTCGATCTTGAAGAATTCGTACCCCCAGTCCTCCACATAGGTACGAATCATCTTCCGCACATGCTCGTAGGCCTCATCATTGGTGACGTCAAGGATGTAGCGTCCCGGCCAGGCACTCATGGGCTGTCCATTCGGCTCGTGGACGAACCAATCTCGATGAGCTTCGTAGAAGGACCTGTCACCCGTTCCCCACGGGACGATCCAGAGTCCCGGCTTGAAACCCAAGGAACGAATCTCGTCCGCAACAGCCTTCATACCCCGGGGGAACTGGCCTTTATTGCAGGAGAGATCGAGATTGTGGAATGCGGCCACGGGAAGCACGTCCGAATTGCCCTGCCAGGACTCGACGGACCAGTATTCAAGTCCATACGGTCTGAGCAGCTTCGACGCCACCCGCGCCTCGCGGAGATTGTCCTCAGCCGTCGCCTGGTCGAAATAGATGTTCCAGGCCATCCACCCCGTCGGCGCATGGGGCGCACGACTGCGGTTGATGGGAGCGTAGTGGGGAATGTTCCGATTGCGGAAGTAGTCCTTCGTCACCCGAACGGAATAGTCGCCATCGTTCTCACCTTCGAGCTTCACCCGAAAACGTCCAGCCGCAATCGTCTCAATCGTGACGCGCCCCTCCGCGGAGAATTCAACCAGCGTATCCGACTCGCGCAGAAAGATCGCGTTGTTGAGCAGAGTGTCCGCTCCCGGTGTCGCGCAGGTGAAGACGCGCGTTCCCTTCGGTGCCTTCACTCGGCAGGGGATGGCGTCGGGAGGACAGGACACCATTGCCTCCAGGAGGAAATGTCCACAGAGAGAAGGCTTCGCCCCACCACTTCCGACCTGATGGATGTATATGTTTCGACGAGACCCGTCCCTCTGTTCCGTCAAATAGCCGCACACCTCGCCCCGCGCACTCATGAACGCTGACCTATTCACGGGAAACCCCTCGGGACAGGGAACGAGACTCAACGATTCCCGCTTCCCGGCAACGCGTTCCAGCGTGAAGACTGGTGTAGTTTCAATCGAAACACCTTCCGCGGGATAGTTCCAGTCGAGTCCGAACGCCGAAGTGGTGGTCAAACCTGTGACCCAGACCAGGAGCAACGAGCAAAGCACTTTATTCTGCATAGTCAGTTCGTATTCCGCTTTCCAGGTGCGATCATCTCATGAAAGTTCTGCCAGCCGATCCAAGACGCGATGCCGAACATGACGATCGCGGAGAAGTACTTGAGATAGACTGAAGCCCGCGACGAAGAATCAAGCAATCCGGAAACAAGGCCGCCACAGAACGCCACGGCATGAAACACGAGAATCGTCGCCAACGCGAAGACAAAACCGAGGACCAGGAACTGTCCTGCCACCCGCCCCTTCTCCGGCTCGACGAAACGCGGCATCAGCGCAAGGAAGAACAGCATGACCTTGGGGTTGAGCATATTCATCACGATGCCCCGCGTGTAGAGCTGCAGGCGGGGAAGCGCCTCCGTCACCGCATCGCCCGAAGAGGAGACCGTGACCACCGAGGCGGACTGCCAGGCACCGATTCCCAAATAGAGCAGATAGGCGGCACCACCCCAGGTGACAAGCTGAAACACCCAGGGGTATTTCCGCAGAACGGCGGCAATGCCAAAGGCGGCCATCGAGACATGAAAGACCAGTCCCGTACAGAGTCCAAGCGTCACCAGGGATCCTGCCCCCCAGCCATGCGCGAGCGACTGTGCGAGGACAAAGAGGATATCCGGCCCCGGGGCTATGCCCAACGCCAACGACAGCAGGAAAAAAGACACCAGTCGCTTCATTAGATTAATCCCAAATCACTGAAGCACAGTGATCTTTCCCGTTTTATCGAGAGAGATGACCTTTTGACACCGTAACGCGTCAATGATGGGTTGAACGTCCGGATTCGGAGCGAAGTAGACCTTTTTGAGAACCGTCTTCAAAGCTCCAATGTCGGAGACTTTGCAGCGCCCTGTCCGCAGATCTGCCGCCACCGCCACCACGAGATCCCTTCGATAGGCCTTGCCCGCGGAAACCGTCGCCTGCAGCACACCATCCGTCGGCACCAGGGCCTCGAATTCGTCTTTGTCATACCAGACTGTCTGACACTTCCCGCAGACGTCGATCTCAACCTGGCGCTTTCCCGCAGCGACCTTGACGATGCTCATCGACGATCCACAGTCTGGACAAATGCACCCTGAGACCTCGTGACGCTTCGCGCTCTCCACGACAAGCTGCAGGCTTTCGGGCGCGAAGGACTTCCTCAAGGTCGAGATCTTCGCCGTCATCCCCCCACACGAAGGACAGGAACGGCACACCTGACGGGACTTAGTATGGGACATCTCAAGTTTTCCGCCACACCGGGGGCAGACACTTGAACCGCTAGGAGTCTTTTCCTTGGACGGCTTCTTGACTTGCACCAATTCGAAGAAACGCGTGCAGGCTGTCCGGAAGCTCGCGGGGGTCTTCTTGCTGCCGACACCGAAGACATGTTTCCCTCCCTCGCGGATCTTTGCCGCCAGCGCCGTGAAATCGCTGTCGCTGGACACAATGCAAATGCCGTCTACAGAACTCTTGTAAAGCATTTCCATCGCATCAATCACCAGGGCGATGTCGGCGACGTTCTTGCCCGAGACGTTGCTCACCTGCGGTTTGGACACAATGCCATATTCCCGTTGAGCGACATTCCAGCCGCCGCTGACCGAGAAGCAGTTGACCATTCCATAGGCGCGACGGACAATCGGCTCGCCTAGCGTGGAAACGGTCTTGAAAATCTCACTCGCCTGCGCCGGACTCACGTTGTCCGCATCAATGAGAACGGCAAGTCTCTTCACATTTCGCTCCTGCATAATTCCTCCCATCATGCTCTGTTTCGACTATCCAATTCAAGGACCTTCTTCGCCCGCCATCCGCCCCAGACAAAAGGACGCCAGGGGCGGATGTCACGGACCACCTTCACAACCTGATCATTGCGGTCCAGAAAGACGGCATCAATGGGGAAGCGCATGAAGAACGTATGGATGGCGTTGCACTTGAGAATCAACATTCCCACACCAGGCGGAAGTCCGCTGCGGCCAATGAGCCCTCGCATCCGCGCAAAGAGCGTGCGAGCGACCTCGGCCTGAACACCCTGGACTTCGACAATTTCCACGCGGCAGCCTACTCCTCGACGACAACACGGAACCCGACATCAAAAGGCCGCATCCACGTTGGATACCCCCAACGAAGAAGCGCCTTGTGCGGACGATCGTTGAAGCTCCCACCCTTGGTGACCTTGCGCCCTTCCCCAAAATCTGTCGAGGTCCATTCTGAGGCATTGCCGACCATGTCATACAGACCATAGGTGTTGGGTTTATACGACCCAACCAGAGCGAGATGAAGCACCCCGTCGTCGAAACGGTCATCCTTCAATTCGAAATCGATGTCCTTCCCTGGATTGGGAATCGGCTTGGGATTGATTCCCGTCACGGCCAGCTCGCGGCGCGTGACGTCCGCGAGATTTGCGTAGGGCGAGAAATCGACGTCGAAACCGCCCCAATGGAACGGTTTATCCTTCTGCACACCGCTCGCACGTTCCCACTCGGTCTCCGTCGGCAGGCGCACCTTGCGACCGGTCTTTTCGGAGAGCCAGCGGCAGAAGGCCGTGGCCTGTTCGTACGAGACGCGCACCGCCGGAAGATTGACGTTTTCGGGCTTTCCGAAGACGGGGTCGTCGTTCATATAGTAGCCCCGCTTGACCTGGTCCTTGTAGTGCATGTCATAGACGCCGTTGTCGAACGTTGGATCAAAGGCCCGCATCTGGCCGAGCGTCACCTCCGTCTCACCCATGTAAATACCACCGGGGACAGCGCGGAGTCGAATCGCCGACGTTGCCGTGAGCTGCAAGGAGAGCGTGCGGGGCGTCTTCAACGCCGAGTCGGCGGGAGACGAAGACATGACACGGTCCGCAGGCACGTCCACGGAGGTCGGCAGTTCAAACGCAGCCTTCACGTAGGGCTTATAGACGGTCTCTGGATCAAAGGTGATGTTCGCGACCTGGCGTTCAAGCTCGCGGCGACGCCTGATCATCTGCGGATCGGGGCATCCCGTTTCGCTCCAGGTTCCGTAGAATGGCACATTGAGGTTCATCCACGCCAGAAGACGGTCTTTTTCTTCCTGCGTCAACCGAACCCCGTGGTGACCTACTGCAAGGCGCTGCCAGAGTTCACTGGTGTCCGCATGGAACTCGGCCGGCGTCAGCAGATGGTAGTCGCCCTCGGGTCCGTTGCGGCGGACATAGGGATGGAGGTTGTCGTAGATCTCACGAGGCGTGCCATTCAATTTGGGGAGAAGCTGACCGAGGACGTTCTTCTTCTCCGGCGTACCATCGTGGCATCCACTGCAGCGACGCTCGACGACATTCGCGACTTCGCGGGCGAAATCGAAGTTGCGGCGAGGGCCATACCAGGAATTGATCTGCTGCGGAGCCTTCTGGGAGGCAATCGTCCGCCGTCCCGCCGGCGGCGCGGCATTCTGGTCCTGATGGCAGCCGAGGCAAGACACCGTTTCGCCCGGCATCGCGGCAAACCAGCTGCGCATCTCCTGAAGGTGCTTTCCCTCGGCGTCGAGAGGCTGCAGGACAAGCGGCACATTGGCGGGGGCTTCGAAGAGCGCGCTGCCGTCGGCCTCGACGTCGACTTCGCCGATCATCACACGGCAGTCCCAGGGGCCCTCCATGCCAATCAGATAATGACCACCGCAGTTCTTCTTGCCGCTCTTGCGGGGGCAGTACTCGTAGTTGAACACCCGGAGTTTCTTGACGGTCCCCTTCGGCACACCGGCCAATCCCGGACCGTCGTAGATGTTGACGAGGTTGACCAATGCCGTCTTCTTCGTTTCATCCACACGCTGCGCAACCTCGAACGGTTTCTCGCGCTTCTCGATCGGCAGCGGCTGCAGATAGTTGAACGAGTCGTCTTCCGAGACAAGAATCGGCCACTGGTTGTCGTAGATGTCCACGTAGGCGATGAAGAAGTGCTTCGCGTGCGCGTAGTCCTGCATCGCCACCAGCACGCCCTCCTCCGAGAGCGGATAGGGGTGGAGGAAGAACTGACGCGCGTCGTTGACAAGCCGGTCTGCCGTCACTGGCGTGACCGGCTTACCCCAGCCCGGCAGACGCTGGACGGCGCCCTTCTCCTCGCGGCGTCCCTTGGCGACATCGAAGAGGACGAGTTCGCCCTTCCTGCGAACGCCATGGTGTCCGGTGACGATTCCGAAGAACTTGGTCGACGATCCCGGCACCGGCTTCGTGAAGAACAGGGAATTGGGCCAATAGGAGTTGGAACCGTAGAACTCCTGCTGATCGCTGCCGTCAGGATTCATCGTCATGAGAATGCGCGCGAAGTAGTGCGCGCTGTCCGTATATTCCCAGCGCAGATAGAGGCAGCGCCCGTTCGGGAGCATGACCGGATTCCAGTTGTTGTCCTGATCGAAGCTCAACCGACGTAGACGGCCATCCGTGTAGCGGAGCATCAGATTTCCGACCTGGTCCGCGCCGCCCACGCAGGGGACTCCCTGAAAACCCACCGTGCCGACGAGGAACATCTTGCCATCGGGAAGGTACATCGGGTCATAGTAGTCGATGTCCGGCGTGTTGGTCGGCGTCAGCTCGCGGATGATGCCGGGACGGTCAAGATCCATCTCGGCCACGCACCAGCCGCTCTCGCCGATGCCGCCATGCGAACCATTCTTGACGGCGGGTCCCTTCTTCGCCTCCTCCGGCTTGCGGGTGGAGAACGCCACCTTCGTCAGATCGTAGTCCAATGCGAGATCGCCGATGAACGAGTCGCTCTCGAGCAGTTTCGTCTGATCGCCGAGAAGCTTCACGCGGACAAGGGCATTCGAATAGCCGCAGACCGGGACAGACGAATTGCCCTGCCAGTTCGCCGGCATTCCCATGGCATTGGCATCACCACGACGAATCGCCAGAAAGTCCGAGAAGCGGCGAAACGCGGGAAGCCGCAGGAAGACCTTGCGCGAGAGATCATCAATGGCCTTCTCATCACGATTGGCCTGGACGGCGGACAGCTCCCGCAGCAGCTCCTCCTGATCTGTGTACAGATCGGGATGCTGCGCGGCATAAGCCTTGATGGCGCGTTCAAGGGCCTCGGGGTTGAACAGCGCCTTCGCCAAGTGCATGCGCATGTTCGCAGGTTTCGGAGGTTCAGGCGCCGACACGAGACCGGAACGGAATTCGCGCCGTGGGAGAATCTGCCCCAGCTGGTCACGGTCGGAGAACTCGATGCCGGCATCGTAGTCAACCTGTCCATCGGCATTCCATACGCGGTGATGCCAGACGATCCGACGATCCTTGTCGAGCAGATAGAGGCGCGCGCCGTAGAGGTCGAACTCCTCTCCGGGGACAACGGAGGGACGAATCCGAATCGACGAAATGGGGAGATTCGTCTTGAAGCAGACCTCCATCCAGGGCGTATCGATCCGCCGAGGAGCCGTCTCGCGACGGACTTCGTACCCGTATTTTTTGTCCTCGACATTATTCCCGTAGGTTCCAGGCGGCGCGACGTTGAAGACCTTCCAGGAAAGGGACTTGGCCGGACCGGGGTTGTCCACCACCAGGTACCAGGCCCGGGTGTAGAAATCTCCAAAATCCTTCCCACCCAGGCACGCCACCGAGAGGAGCAGGATTCCGGAGAACAGAATGTGAATCTTGGCGACGGACGGGTTCTTCATGCCACGACCTCAGTAGATCTTGTTCTCGCAGCCCTTCACGAGGCGCACGATGTTGCTCTTGTGCTTGATCACGACGAACAGGCCGAGCAGAGTCATCACAATCTGCAGAGGCAGCGAGGGATGGACGATGGGCATCGGAATCCAGATCGCCACCGCGAGGAAGAGCGCGGCCAGACAACTGCCGAGCGAGATGTAGTGACTCACCCAGACCGTCACGACGAACAACGCGAAGGCGATCAGCACCAACCAGGGAATCAGCGCCATCAGCATGCCGAAGGCCGTCGCCACGCCCTTCCCCCCCTTGAACTTCATGTAGGGGGTAAGCGTGTGGCCAATGACACAGGCAAGGCCGACGTAGACTGGGTCGAAACCCGTTGGCATCCAGTGAATCGCGGCCAGCGTCGGAAGAAGTCCCTTGAGGAAGTCACAGAAGAAAGCCAGAAAGCCCCACTTGTGCCCCACGGTGCGATAGACATTGGTGGCGCCGATGTTCTTAGATCCAACGGTCCGCACATCGACGCCACGCATCTTGCCGATGATGAAGCCAAAGGGGATGCCGCCGATCAGATAGGCAGCCAGAATCCAGATTGCGATGATGATCTTGTCGTCCATGATTAGTCTCCTAGATTGTCCTTAGTATTCCATTGGTCGCCTTGGGACGCTCACTTCGCCCCCTTTGACGAACCATGGTCCTTGCCAATATACTCACAAGGCGCCTTGCGCGCACAAAGCCCCTGCATGAAACGAATTCCATACCAGACATGGGAGAGAAAGACCCCCAGCCAGGTCAACAGCCATCGGACGGGATTCCAGGCGAAGGAACTCAGCCCCGTCAACAGCAGATAAAGCGCCATCGGCAAAGTGAGGAGGAAGAGGCACGGGACAATAAGCGCGACTTCACGTTCCGAAGTCACGGGATAGAGCAGAGCCGCTCCCCACAGGACCGCAAGAAGCACCGTGTAGATGGAAAAAGCAGACGGCGCGAAATAGGCCAGATGGAACGAATTCTCAGGGAAGCGCTTCACGAAATAGCCGCGATGGAAACCGTAGCGCCCCAGCTGGCGCAGATGCGGCGCGAAGAGCGGACGACGATGGTGGTACACGATCGTCCAGGGATCGTAGACAATGCGCTTCTTCCCTTCGCAGACGATAGACCGGCAGAGCAGCGTATCCTCCCCCGGCCAGAAATCCGTGCGGTAGCCACCAAAGGACCGCAGCAGGTCCGTGCGCACGAAGAGATTGCAGCTCGGATAATCGTCGACGTCACGCAGGACGCGTCCGCCGACATAGCGATACCGATAGGTGCCGCTTACGAAGAAATTCTCGTAAACTCGTCCGCCGATCTTCGCGAGGAAAGAGTCTCCTGGAGGCGTCACGCCAGGTCCTCCCACTGCGCCAATCTCGGGATTGCCGAAATACTTGACGGCGTTCTCGATCCAATGGGACTCGGGGTAGGCGTCGTCGTCGATGAAGGCGACGACTTCGCCCTTCGCGGCTTCGATGCCGACGTTGCGCTTCTCGGCGGGACGCACCTTCCCCGTGGGAATCTGGCGAACCGAGGGGAAAGAAGAGTCCAATCCCTCGATTTCGGAGTCTGGCAGAACGATGACCTCGAGATCTCGGTAGGTCTGTTCGGAAAGAGCCCTTAGGCACTCGTCAAGCATCCAACTTCCGCTGGGACACGCAATGACGACGCTCACCAACGGAGGGCGTTCCAACGCCGGCGGCACCTCGACCTTTGCGTAGTAATGGAGCAGGCGAAGCCGATAGAAGACTGCAAGCGTGTCATGCGACATCTCGCGCACTGTTCGAACCTTGAGCGCGCCGAACTTCGAGCCGAAGCGGATCTCAACCGGCGCCTCGCTGATCTTCGCCCCGCGTTCGAACGCGATCGACAACAATTCGAGGTCGAAGGCATAGGTCTTCACAAGCATGCGGTCGAGGGCCTCGCCGAGAGGACCGCGCCTGAAGAGTTTCATGCCCGTCTGCGTGTCGGTGACGGGCAGGCCAATGAACAGATGAACCAGTCCAAAGTAGATCCCACTTGCCAGACGGCGGTGCCACGGGTACTGTACGGAAGATTCAGGATGCCGCTTCGATCCCACGACGATGTCGCTCTTGTTCGCGACCATCGAGTCGAAGAACTTCGGCAGCATCCGCGGAGCGATATCGAGATCGCCGTCGAGCAGCAGTACATAGCTTCCCCGCGAGGCACGGAAACCGACCTTGAGCGCATTGCCCTTGCCCGCGTTCTTTTCCAGCAGAATCGGGCGAATGATCTCGGGACGCTTCGCGGCCGCACGGCGGATGGCATCAGCAGTGCCGTCGCCACTCCCGTCATCAACGGGAACGAGTTCATATGGAATGCCACCCGCATCCAGACACGCGACAACGGATTCCAGGTTGGACTCAATCGTGTCCGCCAGATGGTAGACGGGCATAATGACGCTTAGGAGGCCCCCTTCAAGGACCTCCCGCGCATTCTGCCAGTCTGTGGCCACAGCGGTCAAATCTTTTCTTCCCGAAACAAAAACAATCAGCTGGAAAACCGAACCGTATTTTATCAAATAACGGACTTTCGAACAACCAACCGACGCCCTTACGAGTTTTTGAGGCGGGACACGGCAAGCGCGATGTCGGCCGCCCGCTGTGACCCGCCCTCACGTTCAACGGCGATCGCCCCCTTGTAGCCCATTTCTTCAAGTGCGGCAAGAAAAGCCTTCGCGTTGACCTTGCCCTCTCCCCACGGGACCTCCGTTCCCCACTCCATGCCAGGCTTAGGTGAAGGCAGAGCGTCTTTGGCATGGACGTGAAGGATCCAGGGCGCCAACTTCGCAACGGCCGCGACAGGGTCCCCCATCCCATAGAGGAGCATGTTCGCCGGATCGAAATTGACCCAGACGTTCTTCACCGTACCGAGAAAACGAACCAGATCGTCCGCGGTCTCCTGCCCAGTTTCAAGAAGCAGCTTGAGTCCATTCTCGCCACAGACGTCGGCCATGAACTTCACGCGGTCCGTGAACTTCGCGACGGCGGAGGGACTCTTCTCGTCAAGATAGCCGGCATGGAGCGTGAGATAGGGCGTCTTGAACTGCACGGCAAGCTTCGCCGCCTCGCGGATCAGCTTCCTGTTCGCCTCCCAATGCTCGTCGGGGACGATGCCACCGGTCTTGCGGATGGTGACCGGCGTCGTGTAGTCCTCGTAGGAGAAGGACAGCATGGACGCCGAGACCTTCCACTTCCCACCGTCGATCAACCCCTCGACATAGCCCTTCGCGAGCGCACCCTCGGCGGCACCATGACGGGCATCACCCTCGAGGAACGGCTGCAGCGCGAGGTGGACATGCTGGACGCCCAGCTTTTCCATTTCATCGGCCACAGCCCGAATGGGCTTCTGAAACGACCAGGAACAGACGGAAATCGGATTGTTCATATTTGCAGACCTCCACGTCGGCGCGTCAGACGAGCTTCCAGCCATTGTGGTATTCGCAGGACAGATGACGGTTCAGAGTCGGGTCGGCGAACTTTTCCGCCACCGGATCCCACTTGAGGCCCTTTCTGCCCTCGACGATGCAGATGTTCGCCAGTAGCGCCGTCGTGGTCGTGCGGTGGCCAAACTCGCACTCGCTGCAGACCTGGCGTCCCTCGTAGATGCCGTCCAGGAAGTCACTCTCATGGGAGTGTCCATCCTTTGGCGCATAGAGGCGCGTGATCTTCGAGTCTTCCTTGCGGTAGGCGGCCTTCCAGTCGCGCAGCACATCCTTGGCGATGTCCTTGCCGTTCTTGTCGCGGATCTCGATCTTGCTGCTGTAGAGTCCCAGCGTTCCCTCCTCGCACTGGTAGAGCAGCCCGCGCGGCACCCCGGGACGCATGCTCACCACGTGCGCGGTGAAACCGGTCGCGTATTCCATGTCGTACTCAAACGAACCCGCCCAGGTGAAGATGTCGCGATTCTCCTGGAACTCGCCGGCGACCATGTTGGAGATGGCGACGGGGCCGGTACGCTCGAGGCCCATCGCCCAGTGCATCGTATCGACTTCGTGCGGGGAGAAGTCGGCGATCATGCCGTTTCCATAGCGCTTGTTCCAACGCCAGGCCATGGGCTCGTGGATGCCGGGGATGAAGGCGTTGTCCTTCCAATGCGCCGCAGGCCCCTGCCAGAGATCCCACATTTCCTTCGTGAAGTAGGCCGGAATCGGCACCGGCGTCGTGTCGAGGGGATGTCCCCACTTGCCGCCGCTGCCGCCAGGGAGTCCGACAATGCAGCTCTTCGCCTTGCCGAGCACGTTGTTGCGGATGATTTCGCTCGCCGTCCGACGCGCCGGATTGCTCCGTCCCTGGTTGCCGACCTGGAACGTGACGCCGCACTCCTTCGCGATGCGCGTCATCACAATGCCCTCCTCGATGGAGAGCATGAGCGGCTTCTGGCAGTAGACATGCTTGCCCGCGCGCATCGCGGCGATCGAAATGATGGCGTGCCAATGATCCGGCGTGCAGATGACGACAGCATCGATCGTCGGGTCGGCGATGACATCGCGCCAGTCCGCGACCATCCGACAGGACACGTCCTTGTACCACGCATCGACCTTCTGCTTGAACGGCACGCAACCGCCAGGCTTCTTCGCATCATAGCTGTACCCCGTCTTCGCCTCGTGGACGGGGTCGCAGACGACGGTGATGCGCGCCCGCGGATCCTGCAGGAGCTGGTTCACATTTCCATAGGCCTGCGTACCGCATCCAATGATGGCGACGTTGATGCGATCGCTCGCATTCACTCTGCGCGGAGCGGCATACCCGCCACCAAAGCATCCGCCAACGAAGAACGGCGCCGCCGCCAGGCCGCCAAGAAATCCTCTTCTCGAAACTTTCATCGTCTCATTCCCTCTCTGAGTCTTTTTTGATTGAAAGTTCATCAACTTCGTCATTCTCGAACGCAAGACAGCACTTGAAGCGTCCACATGTGCCGTTCAGCATTGCCGGGTTGCCTCCCTTGAAGCGTTCAGCGGCAAGACGTGCCGGGTAGCGCTTCTGCCAGGTTGCACAGCAGCAGGCGCGACCACAGGGGCCCAGTCCGCCCATGACGCTCACCTCATCACGAGGCCCCATCTGCCAGGCATTCACCGAGACCCCGAAAAGCCGACGGATCTCGGCAATGGGCTTTGAGAGATCCGGACGCTGCGCGCCGCAGACAAAGCGAATGAAAAGCCGAGTGCGCGCAAAAGACAGACGCGCATAGGGCACGCGCAGATCGGGAACCATCGGCTGCGCGGCCTTCATGAAGGTCGTGCGCATGGCAAGCGAGATTTTTTCGTTCTCGGCCAGCACAGCCTCGTCCTCGGGAGCCTTCAGACGCAGGAGCTGGAATCCCGGCAGGCGGGAGCCATGACGGTCGGGATCGTACTCGCCACTCTCGGTCACCATGCCAAGGTCCTGCCCATAGTCGAGGGAAACCAGAACCTGTGCGCCATAGCGCGGAGGCTCGCAATTGCAGCGCACCAGGAAGAGCCCCTTCTCAGGCATCACCACCTGCGCGACGACGGGCATCTCCGTCACTTGGCCACCTCCACGCCGAACCGGAGCCTGTCCATCAGGAACAGGAGGGCCGACTCCTCGTTCATGTTGCGCTCGTCGACGGATGTGGCGAATTCCTCGATCGCCTCGATGTTGTACATCGCCGACGCCAGGGAGAGCTTCGCAGCACGCGTCTCCAGCACGCCGCGCTTCGACTCGTTGACGAGCGGCACCGCGTCGCCACCTTCATCGTAGCTCGAGTGCGACGGCGGAGCCGCCACCACGGCCATCAGATCGCGAAACCAGCTCATCAGCGTCGCCGTGAAATCGCGGCGGAAATCCTTGTAGCGCGAGGCGACCAGCGCCTCATAGGCATCCTTGCCCGTCTCCTCGCCGGGACCGTCGTCTGCCGCGTCGGTCTCCGCGTCGACCTCCTCCTTGGCGTGGTCCTTCAACCCCTCGAGAATCGCGCAGAGTTTTCCCGCTGCCGCCGCACGGGCCGTCACGCCTTTCAGACGCTCGCTTGCCAGAACACTCAACACGCCATTCCGAAAAGGCTCGGCCAGTGTCCGGGCACGCGCGTCGGGCAAGTCGATCCGCTGGCAGCGCGAAATGATTGTCGGAAGCAATTGCTCGGGCTGGTCCGTCAGCAACAGGAAGAGCGTATGCGGCGGTGGCTCTTCAAGAGTCTTGAGGAACGCGTTCGCGCTCTCAGTTTTCAGGCGATCCGCACCATAGACGACGCCGGCCTTCCAGCCACCCTGAAACGCGGTCTCTCCCATTGGATCGATCAGACGCGTCCGCATCGCCTCCACCGAAATGATGCGGCTCTTTTTCTCCGGAGCCAGACGATGGATGTCGGGATGCGAGCGAAGATCGCCTTCGCCGAAGAGCAACTTGAGCACACGATCGGCGAGTTCGGCCGCCATACCACGTACTCCGCCGACGACAAGATAGCCGTTTGCGGGACGGCCAAGCTGGACCGCCTTCTCGATCTGCGCGTATGCCTCGTCGACCGTCATGCCTGAAGATTCCGCACCGCCGTCCAGACCCTGTCGGAGACCTCTTCGCGGGGACCCGAGGAATCGATCACCACGAACCGGTCGGGCTCCGCTTTGGCGAGTTCGAGGAACCCGTCGCGCAGACGGCGGTGGAACATGTCACCGGCCTGCTCGATCCGATCTGCCGAAGTCGCCGTCGCCGCCTGGCGTTCGGCCAAACGCGCCTTGGAAGTTTCCGGCGGAACATCGAGAAGGATCGTGAGGTCGGGAACAAGCCCTTCAGTCGCGAAGTCGTTGAAGTTTTTCAGCAACCCCACGTCGATGCCGCGGCCATAGCCCTGGTAGGCGAACGTGGAGTCCGCGAAGCGATCGCAGATGACCCATTCGCCACGAGCGAGCGCGGGACGAATCACCTCGGAGACAACCTGCGCGCGCGCGGCGATGAAGAGCAGCACCTCGCAGCGTGTGACGGGCGGATCCTCCACCTCCTCGCGCACGAGTCCGCGGATCAGCTCCGCAAGGCGCGTCCCGCCGGGTTCGCGCGTCACAAGAACCGTCTTGCCTTCGGCTCGGAGCTGCTCGGCAAGCTCACGCACGTGCGTGGACTTGCCGCCGCCCTCCGGCCCTTCGAAGGTGATGAACTTTCCCCTCATTTCTTCGTGACCGTCTGTCCGGCCTTTGAATCCTTCACCAGCCAGCCGGCCGCCGCGATCGCATCGCGGAGACGGTCGGACTCGGCCCAGTTCTTCGCGGCGCGGGCCGCGGCGCGCTCGTCGAGCATCGCCTGGATCTCCGCGGGGACCTCGGCCTTCTCCGCCTTGCCGAAGAAGATCACGCCCAACACCTCGTCCATGCGCTTGAAGACACCGAGCGTCCCCGCGCCACCCTTGCCGTTCGTGTCGCGCACGAGCTCGAAAAGCGCCGCGAAGGCCTTCGGGATGTTCAGGTCGTCGTTGACGGCCGCCGTGAAGTCGTCCAGATGCTTCTGGGCCCATTCGGGCACGGGGCCTTCCGTCGCCGTCTCGACGCAGGCGTCGATGCGGGCGAGGGACTTGCGGGCGTCCTCAAGCGCGGTGAAGGCGAAGTTGAGTCCGCTGCGGTAATGCGCGTTGATGAGCACGTAGCGGATCTCGCGGCCCGTCCAGCCCTTCTCGATCAGATCGCGGAGCGTGAAGAAATTGCCAAGGCTCTTGGACATCTTCTCGCCGTTCACGCGCAGGTGGGCGCAGTGCATCCACGTGTTGACGAAGGGCTTGCCCGTCGCGGCCTCGGCCTGGGCGATCTCGTTCTCGTGGTGCGGAAAGAGGTTGTCGATGCCGCCGGTGTGAAGATCGAACGTCTCGCCGAGGTACTTCATCGACATCGCGGAGCACTCGATGTGCCAGCCCGGACGTCCACGGCCCCACGGGGAGTCCCAGCCCACCGGACCGTCGCTCTCCTCCCACGCTTTCCAGAGCGCGAAGTCGCCGACGTTCTCCTTGTCGTACTCGTCGGCCGCGCAGCGCGCGCCCGTGCGCTGGTTGTCGAAGTCGATGTGCGCAAGCTTGCCGTAGCCGGGGAACTTCGTGACGGAGAAGTAGACGCTGCCGTCCTCGCTCTGGTAGGCGATCCCCTTCTCGACGAGTTTCTGGACGAGGGCGATCATCTCGGGGATGTGGTCCGTCGCGGCGGGATAGACCTCGGCCGGCTGCACGTTGAGCTGCTTCAGGTCGGCGAAGAACGCGTCCTTGTAGGTCTTCGTGTAGTCGGTGAGCTTCACGCCGGCGCCGTTCGCGCCGCGGATCGTCTTGTCGTCGACGTCCGTGAGGTTCATCACCTGCTTGACCTTCATGCCGTTGAACTGGATCACGCGGCGGAGGATGTCCTCGAAGGTGTAGGCGCGGAAATTGCCGATGTGGGCGAAATTGTAGACGGTCGGTCCGCACGTGTAGAGGCGGATCGTGTTGTCCGCCAGCGGGGCGAGCGGCTCGACGCGGCGGGAAAGCGAATTGTAGACGTTCATTTCCATGGCGGATAGTGTACTAAAACTGGCCGTTTCAGTCAAAAGAGAAGGAGAGGCCACATGGCCTCTCCACATGTCGCCAGATGCGGCGATCCTGACAATTACGCCTGCGGCGGACGCGCACCGACCGAAATCTGGATTCCACCCGCAGGGGCGGCAGATCCAACTGCGATCTGGGGCTTGGCGGGGGCGCCGCCCTTCTTGGCGCGCGGCGGCCCGATCAGGCAGAAGTGCACTCGGCCATCGGTCTTCGGCGCCTGCTCGACGAAGCACTCGTCCTTCAGCATCTCCAGAACTTCGGCGATCTTGTCCTCGCCGATGTCGCGGTGCGCGTTCTCGCGACCGCGGAACTGGAGCGAGAGACGAACCTTGTTGCCTTCGCCGAGGAACTCGCGGATCTGCTTCAGCTTGTGCTGAAGATCCCCGATGTCCGTGCCGGGATGGAACTTGATCTCCTTCACCTGCGTCGACTTCTGGGCCTTGCGGGCCTTCTTCGCGCGGATGGACTCCTCGTAGCGGAACTTGCCGTAGTCCATGATCTTGCACACGGGCGGCACTGCGTTCGGCGTGATCTCGACGAGATCAAGCCCCTGGCTGTCGGCAAGGCGCTGGGCCTGGCTGGTGGGCATGACGCCCAGCATGGCGCCGTTCTGGTCAAGAACGCGAACCGAAGGTACGCGGATCTTGAAGTTGACACGAGTGAAGTTAGCGATAAGTCACCTCTCGGTTTGGATTGTTGTTTTGTCTGCTTACGCGTCCAGCTCTGCGGAGAGCTTGGCCGCGAAATCGTCGAGCTTCATGGCCCCCAGGTCGCCGTCCACGCGGGAACGCACGGAGATCTGCTCCGCGGCCTCGTCGCGTCCGCCCACCACCACCATGTACGGAACCTTCCAGAGCTGCGCGTTGCGGATCTTCGCGCCGAGCTTCTCGGCGCCGGTGTCCACTTCGACGCGGAAACCCTTGGCGCGGAGCGCGGCCTGGATCTTCTTCGCGTAGTCAAGCTGCTTGTCGGTGATCGGCAGCACGCGCACCTGCTCGGGGGCGAGCCACAGCGGGAACGCGCCGGCGTAGTGCTCGATGAGGATGCCGAAGAAACGCTCGATGGAGCCGAGCAGCGCGCGGTGCACCATGTAGGGCTGGTGCTCCTTGCCGTCGGGTCCGACGTAGGTCAGATTGAAGCGCTCCGGCAGATTGAAGTCGAACTGCACGGTACCGAGCTGCCACGGACGGCCCAGGGCGTCCTTGATCTTCATGTCGATCTTCGGGCCGTAGAACGCGCCGCCGCCCTCGTCGACCTCATAGCTCATCCCCTCCTGCTCAAGGGCGTCGCGCAGGGACTGCGTCGCCTGCTCCCAGCGGGCGGGGTCGCCCACGGCCTTCTCCGGCTTGGTGGAGAGGTAGGCCTGGATTTCGTGGAAGCCGAACTTGCCGAGCATCTTCTTCGCGAACTCGACCGTGTCCTTGATTTCCTGGACGATCTGCTCGGGCGTGCAGAAGATGTGCGCATCGTCCTGCGTGAAGCCGCGCACGCGGAACATGCCGTGGCGCACGCCGTCCTTCTCGTAGCGGTACACCGTGCCGAGCTCGGCGTAGCGGACAGGCAGGTCGCGGTAGGAATGCTTGTTGAACTGGTAGCACTGGATGTGGAACGGGCAGTTCATGGGCTTCACGTAGTAGTCCTGAACATACGCGTCCTTGCCCTCGCCCTCCTGCACCTTCATCACCGGGAACATGCCCTCCTTGTAGAAGCCGAGGTGGCCGGAGGTCTCCCAGAGATTGGACTTGCCGACGTGGGGCGTGTAGACGATCTCGTAGCCGGCCTCGTAGTGCTTCTGGCGCCAGTAGTTCTCGATGGCGACGCGCACACGGGCGCCGCGGGGCAGCCAGTGGGCAAGGCCCGGGCCGACGGTGTCATTGATCGTGAAGAGCGCGAGGTCCTTGCCGAGCACACGGTGGTCGCGCTTCTTGGCCTCCTCGATCTGGGCGAGCTTCGCGTCGAGGTCCGCCTGGTCCTTGCCGACGATGCCGTAGACGCGCTGGAGCATCTTGTTCTTTTCGTCGCCGCGATAGTAGCTGCCGGCCACCTTCATGAGCTTGACCGCGCCAATCTGCGCGCTGTGCTCCACGTGGGGACCGATGCACATCTCAAAGTAGTCGCCCACCGTATAGGTGCTGATCGCCTCGCCGGAGGCGGCGACGTCCGCCAGACGCTCGAGCTTGTACTTCTGTCCGGCAAGCTTCGCCGCAACCTCGTCCTGTGTCATGTTGGCCTGCACGAACGGCTCGTCGAGCGCAATCAGGCGCGCGACCTCCTTCTCGATGGCCGGAAAATCTTCGGGGGCAAGGCGGTGCTCAAGATCAAAATCATAGTAGAAGCCGTCGTCCGTGGCGGGCCCGATGTCCGTCTGGGTGCCGGGGAACAGATTGCACACGGCCCGCGCCACGAGATGGGCGGCCGAATGACGACGCATTTCTTCAGTGATGTCCATTTTAACTATCTTCTCCTTGAAAGTGAATATAATACTCCTGTTTGAGGCAGGTGACAAGCGCAAAAATCAGTGAAGGACGACCTCGTAGTTCATGCGTGCCAAGGGCGCGGCGATTTCGGCGGTGAAGGCGACCATCCCATCCTGCACGCGCGAGGGAACCAGATCCAGACGGTTGCCCGCCGTGTCGAGCACCCAGACCTCGAGTTTCTCGGGCGTCGCGTGGGCGAGACGGACCTCCGCCTTGCCACGGCGCGCGATCGGTTGGGAACGGCCCCACTTCAGAAGCACGGTCTTGGTTTCGTCCGCATAGACGTTCCCATCGGCCTGAACGTCGGTGAGATGCGTCACGAGGATCCGCTTTGCATGACGCAGATCGGACTTCTCCGCGTCCACGCTGCTCGCCCAGACCGTCGCCGGCGTGTCAATGACGGTGAAGGTGACGGGGCCGCAGGTAAGCGTTCCGTTCAGGACAAAACCGCCCGCCGTGCGCGGTGTGCAAATCATGAACGACCCCGTCTCGCGATTCAGCGAAAAAGCCTGTGACTCGGGAGTCGGAACAGGTGCCGCTTCCGTCTGCGCAAGCGCCTCGGTCAGCGACAACTCCTTCATTCCAGCTGGAATGCGCGTCGTACGCCCCGCCGTCGCGACGCGACAGCGCCAGGCCACATCGCTCCACTTCGGACGCACCATCACCGCGCGGTTGAGGTTCGTCGACCCCGCAATCGCCTCGTCAGTCACACGCAGCGCAACGCCCCCTTCCAGCGACTCGAGATCGCGACGCAGGAAGAGACAGATGCTCGCACGATCCGAGGCCTGTCCGAGCGGGTCCGTGCCCACGTTGAAGTAGCCCGGCATGCAGGGACCGTCCACGAGATCCTTCGCATTGTGCGAATAAGCGAACCTCCAGAGACCGTCCCAGTCCTGCAGTGCCGAGAGCGCCCCCGTCATGATGCCGCCCACGCCCCGGTACATGCCCGGACCCGAGAAGTTCCACTCCGTGATGCAGAACGGCTTGTCCGCCAGGCGCACGTACGCGGGGTTGATCAACGCGAGGTTCTTGTCGAGCACGGGATTGAGGTTGCCGATCTTCGACGGCAGCTGCCACCTCTTCTCGAGGAAGTGCGGATGGTCGACGTAGAAGTGGTCGTCGACATAGTCGTAGACGTCTGCGCGCACGTTCTGCATGCCGACGGGGTGCGGACCGTTGTTCGCATTCGTGAACTGCGCCTTCGAGCCCAGGCCCTTCAGGTAGGCGATCATCCGCGACGCGCTCCGACGCTCGATGTCAGTCATGAAGAGCGCCATCACGTTGCCGTCCTTGCCGTAGACGGAAAGCTTGTCGGACGTCGCCGGCGCCGTGGGGCAGAAGTGCGGATCGGCGGCACGCTTCTCCGCGAGCCACGCCGCATAGGCCTTCTGCACCGCGGGGTCCTCCTTCCCGCCACGGCTCCAGCCCATGGTGAGCTGTCCCTCGTTGACCAGGGAGATGAGCGGCAGAGCAGGCTCGTCCAGATAGCGCCGCTTCGTATAGGGATTGATATGCTCGAGGAAGAGCTTCGCGAACTTGCACCAATCCGCGAACGCGGCATCGTCCACCGCGACCAGACACTTGTAGAGGGCCTTCTCCTCCACGACGCCCTTGAGCTCGGGACGGCCGATGTCGGCCCAGCGAACCGGACGCGACACGAAGATGTCCGTCGTCACATAAAGACCCGCCTCCACGCACTTCGCCATCAGATAGTCAAATCGGTCGAAGGCCTCGGCGTTGAAATCAAGCCCTCCCTTGTATCCCTTCGTCAGCAGGTCGCGTTCGTAGTGGTGCACGCGAACCGTGTTGTAGCCCAGGCGGACGAGACGCGTCACCAGCTCATCGGCTACCGCGTGCTCGGGCACGTTGGCCCCGAAGCAGAGGTTCACACCGTAGAAGCGCTGCGGCACGCCAGGGCGTCCCTCGAACTCGAAGTGTCCACCGACGTTCTTCAGCCAACCGTATTTGCCGGCTGGGGCGTCCTGCAGTCCCTGGTTCGAGAAGTCGAGCGCACTGCCCGCCACAATGTTCTTCTTATAGTCGACGGGAATCCAGTCGGTTCCGGCGGAGACAATGGTTGGGTGCGTGTACTTCACCGTCACCCCGTCGGACGCGGCGAGAGTGAAATCGAACGCGCACTTCGCCCCCTTCGTGAAGACGGGCTTGTTGTTGAACAGACGCACGGTGATCGTCTCGCTCCAACGACGTCCATCCTGGACGAGCACCGACGTGGCCCCCGAGAACTGAACGGTCAGGCTCCGCCCGTTCTTGTCCGTCAAGGTCAGGCGCGAACACTTCCCGCTGAAAAGGGCCGACCGCTTCACGTTGAAGGTTTCCGGCAAGGTCCCCTTCTTGGACTCCGTCGACCAGGATCCGCCGGCGAAGCGGCTCGTCGGGAGATCCAGACTCCAGACCACCGCTTCGGGCTTCTGGTCCACGTCGGAAACTGCAACGGCCTTCACTGTCGCCGACCCATCCGCACCAGGACGAAACTCCACCGTGCCATGCGCCCTTGTCGTGGCGTCCTTCGCCGAAGCCATGGCACGCCACTTCGCAACCCCCGTCTCGGCGTCGGGGAAGCGCTGCTTCGGGAGGCAAAAGCCGCGGAGGCTACCGCGCCACCCCTCGGAGTGGATCTTGACCCCCATCTCGACACCCAATTCGGGAAGCGAAATCTTGCCATCCCCGGAGAGCGTTGCATCCACCGCCCATACCAGCGAACAGGACACCAAAGCAGCACCACAGAGAAGTCTCTTCATAGACGTTTCAATCCCATTAGACAGAACAACGATGGATGATCGCGCGACGCAGCGTCAACGGATCGGAATAGGCAACCCCCGAATCGGCGGGGAGTCCAAAGGCGAGTCGGGTCACCTTCACGGGCGCGGCAGCGGACGGCCAGTCGCGCAGGGATTCGGCGACGAATCCCGCCGTCGCATCACCTTCCATGTCAGTCGAAAGCGCGAGCAGAACCTCGGAAAAACCTTCGCGGGCAATGCGGTCCTTGAGTTCACCGAGGCGTAGCTTGTCGGGACCGACCCGCCGGGCCGGCGACAACTTTCCGCCCAGCACGTGGAAGCGTCCATGGAAAGCCCCGGCGGCCTCGATCGTGACGACGTCCGCCGGCTCCTCGACGACGCAGACACTTGCCCCGTCGCGCGTCGCATCGGAACAGAGGGCGCACGGTTCAACGCCCCGCACGGTGAACGCACCGCAGCGCGGACAACAACAAACGTTCTCGCGTGCGTCGCGCAGCGCGAGAACGAGTGGTTCGAGCAGTCGCTCGGGATCACGCAGAAGCGCGAGCGCGGCGCGTCCCGCACTGCGGCGACCAAGGCCTGGCAGGCGGGCGAGCGCGCGCTCGAGCGTGTCAATCGGCGCGAGCATCGACTCACTTGCCGAAGAGGTTCGGCATGTTACCAGCCTTCATGGCGGCCATCATCTGCTCCTGCGTCGTCTTCTTGACGTTCTTGAGCGCGCCGTTGACCACGTTGAAGAGCATCGTCTCGAAGCGCTCATGACCACCCTTGGCCGCTTCATCCCAGGCCTCGGGCGTAATCTTGATCGACGAAATTGAGAAGTCGCCACGCGCCGTGACGGAGATGCCGCCGTTGGCGTACTCGACGCTGATCTTCTCGATCTCCGCCTGAATCCGCTTGGCCTCGTTGCGCATCTGCATAGCCTGCTTGACCTGATCGAAAATACCCATGACATTGTCCTTTCGTTAAGAGAAATAAGTGGTTGATGGTTAAATGGTTGAGTGATTAAGGGGCGTCCGGCCGAGGTTCCCGGGTTCGGACGGCGAGGCCGTATTTGCGGGCCTTGTAGGAGACGACCCTCGGCGTGGTCTTGAGGGCCCGTGCGGCCTTGGTCGCAAACCCACCGTGGGCGGAAAGAGCCTGTTCGAGAATCACCTTCTCAAAGCCCTCGGTCAGCTCCTTCCAGCTCTCCCCGCGCCAGATCCAGCCGGAGAGCGGTCCTTTTGACCGCTCCCGCAGCCATCTCCGCACGGCCAGTGGCAGGTCGCCGACTTCGACACGTTCGCCGAAGGAGACGAGCTCGGCCTCCTCGCGTGCCTTCGCCTTCGCCACCGGATCACTCCAGGGATAGGCATCAAGCGCCGCGAGCGCGGCCTCAGACCAGCTTCTTTCCACTCAGCTCCTCGTACGCCTTCACGTAGATCTCCCGCGTGCGGAGGATCACGTCGTCCGGCAGCACCGGACCCGGCGGCTGATGGTTGAAGTTGATCGAGTCAAGCCAGTCGCGCACATACTGCTTGTCGAGCGAAGGAGGATTCGCGCCGACCGCGTAGGAACTCTCCGGCCAGAAGCGCGAGCTGTCGGGCGTAAGCACCTCGTCCGCGAGGATGAGGGAGCCATCGACGTCCTTGCCGAACTCGAACTTCGTGTCGGCGATGATGATGCCGTGCTGGCGGGCATAGTCGGCCGCCTTCGTGTAGAGTCCAATCGTCGCATCCTTGAGGGCCTTCGCCATGTCGGCCCCGACGAGCGCTTCGGTCTGCTCGTAGTTGATCGCCTCGTCGTGATCGCCGATCGCCGCCTTCGTCGTGGGCGTGAACAGCACCTCGTCGATCTTCGACGCGTTCTGGTAGCCCTCGCGCAGCTTCTGGCCGTTGACAGTGCCGCTCTTCTGGTATTCCTTCCAGCCGCTGCCGGTAAGGTAGCCGCGGGCGATGCACTCGACCTCGACCATATTCACCTTCTTCACCAGCATGGAGCGACCGCGCAGGTCCTCCTTCACGCACTGGAGCTCCGCCGGATACTGATCAACGTCGGCAGTGATCAGGTGGTTCTTCATGCCCAGGAACTCCATCCAGAAGAGAGAGAGCTGGTTGAGCACCTTGCCCTTGTCCGGCACACCACAGGGAAGAATCACGTCGAACGCGCTGATGCGGTCCGTCACGACCATCAAAAGCTTGTCGCCGAGATCGAAGACATCGCGCACCTTGCCGCACTTGGGGGCAGGCAAGCCGGGGATCGAGGTCTCCAGCAGCGCGTGGTTCTTGTCATACTTCATTTGGATACATCCTTTGTTTGGAAAATTGTCCAGATATTATATCACAATTTTGTCACTGCGAGAGGCCTTCGACCACGAAGGCCAGGTGGAACGTACCACGGCCGGGTCTAAACTCGCCGTGCGGCTTGGCGCCCCAGCTGTTGTCGCCCCCCACGCCCATCTGGACTGCATCCACGTTCACCGTGATCGCCTCCTCGGCCGTCAGGTCGAACTGATGCCGGGCCTTCTCGAGCGTCGCCTGCGAATAAGGCCAGGCGTTGAATCCGAACGGACCCGACACCGCCGTCACGACGGTCTTGGCCCCACTCGCCTCCGCCAGCGTCAGCGACGTGCAGTCCGTGCGGTATCCCTGCTCGCCTGGCTCCGCATAGTTGTCTGGATTGAGGCCGTTCGGTACATAGGCGATCTTCCCGTCCGCCCCCGCGAGGCCGGACGACACACCGATCTTGGCCGTCCAATCACCAAACGCCGCCGCGCCCTTGCGGTCCGCATAGTTCTCGAACGGGCCTCGTCCCGTCCAGGCAACGTCCGTACGGGCCTTCGGCACCGTGAACGTCAGACCCACGCGCGGAATCGGCGGCAGATTGGTCGCCGTGTTCTCGAAGGTCCAGTCGACGAACCACTTGTCCGCGCCCAGGCGCCTGACGACAAGCTTGGACGTCGTCCCCTCCGGCACCTTCTGCGACTCGGTCGCCTTCTTCCAGACCTCGCAGACCGTCGGCATCTTCCAGCCGCGGTCGTTGTCCGTCGGCGCACGCCAGAAGTTCAGCTTGAACGGATGGTCCTGCACGGCCTCGCCCCCTTCGGGGATCGCAGGCGCCTGGAAGGCCGGCGTCGTCTGGGCGGGAAGCCCCCCATAGACGCGCTTCACTTCATACGCGCCCGGATGATAGGTGCGGTCGGCGGCGACAATGCCGTTGCAGTTGAAGTTGTCGTCGTTCGGCTTGTCGCCAAAGTCGCCGCCGTACGCCAGCGAAGTTCCGCGCGCATCGCGCTTCCAGAGCGCCTGGTCGGCGAAGTCCCAGATGAAGCCGCCCTGGAAGGACGGATACTTCTTCGCGAGCTCCCAGTACTTCTCGAAATTACCCGTTGAGTTGCCCATCGCATGCGCGTATTCGCAGAGGATGAACGGCCGCCGCGGATTGTTCTTCACGTACTTTTCGCAGTCCCACGGCGCGGTGTACATCGGGCATTTGATGTCCGTGTAGCCACGCTTCCAGTCCCCTTCGTACTGCACGGGACGCGTTCCGTCCAGGGCCTTGAGCGCCGCGTAGCCGTCGGACATCGCCGGCCCATCGCCGGACTCGTTGCCAAGCGACCAGAAGATGATCGACGGATGGTTGCGGAACGTCTTCACCATGTTGATCTGTCGCGCGACGATTGCGTCATGGTAGAGCGGATTGTTCGGCAGATACTCGGGGTTCTTCCCGTAGAAGTCCTTCACGCCATGCGCCTCGACATTCGCCTCGCAGACGACGAAGAAGCCCTCGCGGTCGCAGAGGTCGTACCAGAGCGGATCGTCCGGGTAGTGGCAGGTGCGGACGGCGTTGATGTTGAGGTCCTTGAAGATTGCGATGTCGCGGCGCATCCCCGCCTCGGTCACCGTGTAGCCGGTGTCGGGCTCCATCTCGTGGCGGTCGACGCCCTTGAAGAGCGCGCGCTCGCCGTTGATGTAGACGACGGCGTCCTTGATCTCGATCTTGCGGAAGCCGAAGGAGACGGCCCGGTAGTCAGTCCCCTTCGCGCCCTTCAGCTCGATGACCTCGTGATAGAGGTTCGGCTTCCCCGCGAACCAGAGGTTCGGCTTCGCATAGGTCTTCTCGAACAGCTTCGCGCCGTTCTCGTTCCGCACGATGAGCGTACCAGACGAGTAGTCGTCGGCAAGCTTCGTCTCGACGACGAGGTCCTTGGCCGTCTCGTACTGTTCCGCCAGAAGCCAGACGCTGCGGAAGATGCCTGAGAGACGCCAGAAGTCCTGGTCCTCGATGTAGGAGCCGTCGCTGTGCTTCAGCACCTTGACTTCAAGAGTGTTGAGAGGGGCGTGAGGGTTGAGATAGGGTGTGATGTCGAATTCGGCCGGCAGGCGGCTGTCCTCCGAGTAGCCGACCTCCTTGCCATTCACAATCACGTACATTGCGGACGACACACCGCCGAAATGCAGCACGACGCGACGCCCCGCCCAGTCGGACGGAATCGTGAAGTTCCGCGTGTAGAGTCCAACGGGATTGCGAAAATGGAAGCTCGTGTAGTCCTTCGGCGGCTCCCCCATCGGATTGCCGTCGGCATAGCCCGTGATCGGATACTGCACGTTCGTGTAGAGCGGCGGATCATAGTCGCCCTGCAGCTGCCAGCAGCTCGGCACGGCGATCGGCCCCGTCTTCTCCCAGTCCGCGGCGTCGATCGTGTGCTTCCACTGGAAGTCCCACGTGCCATCTAGGGACTGCACGAACTTCGAGTCCGTCCGCTGCCTCTCGCCCTTCGCGACGGCGAGCGCCAGATCGGCGGACTCGCACGGCACGGCGATGCCACGCGCCGGCAGACGGTTGATGGCGTACACGGTTGGATCCTGCCACGGTTCCTTGCCCTCGACCTGCACAATGGCGGCAACGGCCATCATCACCAACGCCCACGAAACACTCCTTTTCATTCCTTTTTCCTTTCTCTGAATACTTAAATTACCCTCGACGATAACTTAGTCACGAAGCGTGGCGTGCTGCGGCGAACCGCCAGCCAAATAGCCACGGCTACGGCCCGAGGCGTCCGAAAACCAGAACGCGTAGAGCTGCGCCTCCTTCGCCGTGAACCGCAGACGAATCGTCCGCCCCGCCAACGTGGCGAGTCCGCCGAGGATTTCGGCCTTTGTCGCGTTGCCGGACCAGTCCTTCGACACGGAGAGCACGGCCCCCTTCTCGTCCAGAATCTCGGCCTTGAGCGAACCACCCGCCGCGTTCGCGTTGACGAACAGACGGTCGCCCTGCGTGAACTTGATCGGACGCGTCACAAGCGTTCCGCCGCACGAACCTGCATCCATTGACGCGAAACCGTCCCGGCGCAGGCGGGCGATACCCATCGAGGCGTTCGAATAGATGCCGTTGTGAGCTCGGTCCTTGTACTCGCCCGTCTTGCCCGCGAAGCCCGTATAGTAGAATTTCAGTTCATCGCCGTCCACCAGGCACAGCGCCGCGTTCGAATGCAGATAGCCGCGGTCCCACGTGCCCGCCTTCCGCGAGGCGACAATGAACGGCGAACGGTCCTCGGCGCGGGAGAAATGGAATCCGTCGCGGCTGAAGCCAAGGTGGATGTCGGTCATCTTCGGGTGGTCACGCTTGCTGCAATCACCATTGTCCGCGCCCGTCATCAGCGTGAACGCGCCGAGCATCAGCGACTCATAGGCAACGGCGTCGAAGTTGTAGAGCGACGCCGCGCGGGCATCGGTGTCGAAGTTGCCTGGTTCGCTGTAGATCCAGCTCGTCTCCGGCTGGTCGCGACTATCCGCCCGCAGCCACCTCACGCGGTTCTCGAGTCCTGCGCCGCCCAGGAAGTCGCGCGACTCCGCATACTCGCGCGAGCGGTCATGCCAACCACTGCGGATCGAGTAGACCCAGACCTTGCGGAACGGATTGTAGAAGATCGTCGACCGATCCCCCGTGGGAGCCCAGACCGTCGACTTCCCCCAGTCGAGCCCATTGTCCGAAACGAACAACTCACCGCCCTGCGGACGCGACCAGATCAGCATCTTGAATCGCGACCCGCCCGTGCAGTCCGGATCGAGGATGACGGCGGCCGAATCGCGGCGCGACCGCTTGCCGTCGACGACCGCCGGCGGCACGACGCGGTTCGTGCCCGGCACCGCCCTGAGGTTCGGACGAATCCAGTCGTAGCCGTCCTTCGAATAGGCGTACCCCGTCCCGTCGAACCACCCTGCACAATACCAGCACTTGAACAGGTTGTCCGTGCCGTCGAACCACACGCCGCCGGAGAACGGCGCCGCCATCGGCTCGGTTGGCTTGGCGAACCCCGAGAGCTCGCCCTTCTCGAGCGGCGTCGTCGGCACCATCACGGGATTGCGCGAATCCTTCTGCGCCTTGTGCCAGGTCCGCGCCATCGTCGTCTCGGCGATCAGGAAGTCGTCTATGAACAGCTGCCGCCCCACATCCACAGGAATCACCGCCGGGGGATTGTCCAGATACGGCACCGGCAGCGGATAGTTCCGATACGCGGTCATATCGCTGCGGTCGCGCGGATCCGACTCCAACCGAATGCCGTTGTAAAGCGTCTCCATCGCCACACTTGATGTTGCGCGGAGTCCACTTGAAGCATCGAATCCCACGGGAATCGCGAACTTGCCGAATGCGTAGCTTTCGCCGGCCTTCACGCTCTTCCGCCAGATTTCGCCCTGCTCGATCTCGCCTTTCCCCCACAATTGGAAAAGTGGTCCGTCGTCCTTCTTGAAACCGACCTTCGCCAGGGCCTCGCCCTGTGAGGCCGCCGGTGGATGCCCGTTCCGGGCGGGGACGAACATCGGCGTGAGCACGACGAGTTCACCGTCCGCCACCACGCGGAAACGTGTCCCCATGATCGACCCGCGCAGAAAATGTGCCCCCTTCAACGATTCCGGCGGCAGATTGAAGGTGTAGTTGCGATCCGAGAAGATCTTCGCGCCCTGCTCAAGCGTATCCCTCTCGAACGCCTTTCCCCACTCGATGCGGGCAGGCCGGGCGGCGGCAGCAAGGCTGACAAGCCCCGCGAGAACGACTGGCACGAACTTCATCGAAAAATCCTCCATACACACGGGTCTGCATCCGGCCCGGACATTTCCACAACCCCAATCAAAGAACCATCTTCAGTCCAGGCACCAGCTTGAGGACCTCGTCGAAGCGGGCCATCTCGTCAGGGGTTCCAAACCGCACGGAAATGCCGTACGAAAGGTACTTTCCGCACGAAGAGGTGTTGCCGACTGCGATCGGCTCGACCAGATCAAACGACTTGAAGAGGGCCTGCACCGTGGCGTCATCCCGCGATGCGGCGGTGATGATCACGCGGTGGTGGGCGACAACGGGAAACTTCATTTCTGGATTCATCCTCGGTCTCCTCATTTACGGGACGGACTCTGCGCACGGCGGACATCGGCTTCGGTGAAGGCGGCGTCGAAGATCTCCTGCTTCGTGAAGCGGTCGCCGTCGCAGGTGACATGGATCGTGCCATCCGGCGCCTGATCGCCATCCGGGTAGGCGCAGGCCCCCGCCTGCAAGAGCAAGCCTCCCGTCCAGGTCGCCCCCTCGTCGTCGGAGACGTAGGCCGTCATGTCCGCACGCCCACGGTAGTTCTGGGTGGCAAGAGGCCTGTCAAGCGGACCATTCTTCACCAGCAGCAGGGCGCCACTCTGCAGACGGCGGACGAAGAGCCGCGAATTGGTGTGCGGGAACGGACACGGCTTCGAAGGCTCCCAGGTCCGGCCGCCGTCGCGAGAATCCGCCTGCCAGGCGTTCCATCCCGGATTGTTCTTCGTCCGCATGTAGACGCGGAGCGTGCCGTCCTTGAGTTCGACCACATTGTGCTCATCGAATTCGCGGAACTTCTCCGGCAGCGACGCGCTTCCGACGAGGGAGAGTGTCTGTCCCCTGTCCGTCGATGCGTAGATGCGGGCACTGAAATCATCATCCCAGAACGACACCGGATACAGCCAGCGACCATCCTTTGCGGCGATCGGCTTGCACATCATCACGCCACCGCCCAGCAGTACGCGGAGCGCCGGATAGGGGGGCGTCGGTACGTCCTCGGCATTCAGCGTAACCGCCATCAGCTGTTCCTTCTGCGCCTCGTCACGATGCGTGAAGCGGTTGAGATCGCCATCCCGCAACGGCACGGACCGTTCGGTCCATGTCCACTGGAGCTTTCCGTCCGGGCTCACCCACAGTTCCGGATCGAAGGCACGACGCGGGCCATCCCCGTCGGGATCGTAGTAGAGGACCTCCTGCCAGGACGCGGTGGCGTCTGCGCGCGTCGCCAGCACGATGAAGTTGTTGGAATCCTCACCATCCGTAGGGCCCGCATAGAATGTCCGCCACTGGCGGCCATTCTTCGGGGAGATGGCAAGCGACGGGATGCCTGCGAATCTGCGATCCGCCCGCAGGTATCCTCTGCGCAGCGGCGAGAGCCGTCCGACCACGGGCTCTGCGTCCGGCAGGTAGCCACGTCCGCGTTCGGGGTCCGCCGGCGACCAGGGCCTCTCGACACAGGCGCGATACGCTTCGACCATCGGCACCAGATTGTCCGTCAACGGGAAGTCGATGCCGCGGGCGAGAAGCGCCGGCAGGCGGGATGGCTTGTTGCACCAGAAATAGTTGACCTTGCCTCCTGCCGCGTGGTACTTGTAGAGCTCGTCCTGCGTGAAGTCAGCATTGTTCGGCTGCGTGAACTCGGCCTTCGCCGCCATTACCTCGGCAATCGACGCCGCACGCTCCTCGGCCGTCCAGGAATGCCCCCAGCAGTCCTTGGGAAGGGAGAAGAGGCAGACCTTGATCTCCGGCACGACGGCGCGCGCCCGTGCCACCCCCGGCGCCGTCGCCGCGATGAAGGCCTGATGGAGACGCCCCTTCTCCTTGATCTTGCGGGCGACTTCGTCCGTGACCGAATCATCGCAGTGGACGTTCAGCCACACGCCGTCTTTCGGGAAGCAGTCGATCGCCTCGTCGAACGTCGGGATCTTCGTGCCGGCGAACTGCGGTCCACGCTTGACGCCCGCATCCACGCTACGAAGGTACTCGAACGTGCAGTCCGCCCAGCGGCCATGCCCCGTCGTCGTGCGGTCGATGGTGTTGTCGTGCATGACGATCAGCTCGCCCGTCTTGCAGCGATGGACATCGAACTCCACCATCGCCGCCCCCTTCTCCACGGCGGACTTGAATGCCGCCACCGTGTTTTCAGGGAAGGACGCCCGGTCTCCACGGTGCGCGCAGATGCCGCCCTTTGGCATCGCCCCCCAGACGCATCCCGCAACAACCCCCACCCCAGCAAACAATACCGCCTTCACGAAAATCGTCCTTTCTCCCAATTCCTAGTTCCTGTTTTTGGGTTCCCAATCCCCTTACTTCCCAAATCGTGCATCCAGCGTTCCCTTCATCGTCAGGAACGGGATTTTTCGATCAACCAGCAATTGGGCAAAGCGCTCGGTCTTCTGATAGTATTCATCCATCCGTCCCGGAAGCTTGTTGTTCCACATGTGCGAAAGCGTCACATGGTACTTGCCGGCCGCGAGGCGCTTCTCGATCTGGTCGACTAGCTGTTCGGGAGTGATGTCCGCCCCCTGGTCGAAGAAGTACATCGCGTCGTAGCCCGTCGTCCAGCGGCTGCCGCCCCAGACGCCACCGACGCTGGAATCCGCGCCGATGTAGCCGAACTCGCGTCCATAGATCCGTTCCAGCCGTTCCCATTGCACACCTGGATCCCAGCCGCCGGGACGCACCCAGATGGTGGGCAACGGCAAATTGAAGTGGGCGAAGCGTTCGCGCGAGACACGCGCGAGTTCGCGGAGGATGTCGTCACAGGGCTGAATTGCCGCCTGGTCGTAGAGCAGAACCTCCGTCTTGGCCAAATCAATCTGCTCCTTCAACGGTCGACGCCAGAAGTCACGCAGATCATACACGCCGTTCCGACTGGCCAATCCGAAAACCTCCGAACGCCCCGGAATTTTGATGAACGTGTAGTAGGTGCGCTTGGGGGCTTTCGCATCGGTGAACGTGAGGACGTTCTTCTCGATCTTCGCCTTGACGCGGCAGTTTTGCGGGTGGGCGTCGTCAACCGTGGGTCTGAAGAAGAGAATTTTGCCCTTTTCGTCCACTTCCAGGACAAACGGTTTTGTCTTGGCGGAGTTGAAAGCCTCAATGTCATGATACGTCGCCCGATAGAACGTATGGTTCGGCGTATGGTCCATAATGACATGTCCGCGGTCGGAAAGTTCCTTCAAGCAGGCCCCCTGCGCATCCGAAAGCGAACTGGGTACGATGGCAAAGGAGACGCGCATGCCGCGGCTTTCAAAGATCTCCGCGACGCGCTTCCACTCGGCCGGAGAGTGATTGTCGTCAATCCGCATGGTGAACGACGGAACGGCCTCAAGCAACGCCGCCGTGCGCGGTAGCAGACGGCCGACCTGCGCGAAGACCTCGGGCTTGAAATTGGCGTGCGTAAACGGAATCGGCTTGGTCGTGCCGACGCGCCCGTCGATCGAGCGGCCGTACTTGAAGGCGCGCGTCAGCTGTCCGTCGTCCATGAGATGCTCCTTCGCCAGATCGGGATTGGCCACGGAAAGGAAGGCCGCGGACGGAGCCGGCTGCAGGGTCTTCGCCAGCAGTCCGTTCTTCTTCAGCAGACGATAGCACTCCGCGGCCGTGTAGATGGCCGGATCGACGAAGCAGCAATCGGCAGCGATGTTCGCGCCCTTCGCACGCTCTTCGGCCAATGCCTTCTCGAGGGCGGACTGAACGAACGGGAAATGCGTACAGCCGAGAATGACCGCGCGCAGCGGTGCCTTCGCTCCTGATGCGCGGTGCTGCTCCAGCATCTTCCGGAGGTTGTCGACGGCGATCTGGTCAGCCGTCGGAGAACAGGCCTCGACCGCGTCGGCCAAACCCGCACAGCCCTGCCCGTAGACGGGCACCTCGCAGTCGATGCCACGGGCGGCCAGTTCGATCCTCAGCGTCTTCGTATAGGCTCCCGAAGCGATCGTGCCCGGCGTCGCAAGCACGCCAACTGCGAAGGACGGGCTGGCCTTGTCCGCCTTCAGCAAGTCCAGCGTCGCCCGCACGCCAGCCTCGATCACCCCCACGACCTGGGTGTCGTCGCCCGCGGCCTTGAGACGGTTCCGAACCTCCTCAAGCCCCCACGCCGTCGCCGTGTTGCAGGCGATGACGAGAATCTTCGCGCGGTCCTTCTTCCCCGTCGGCACCTTCTCCTGGGCCGAGCGGTGGAACGACGTCCCCAACAGAAATTTTGCGTCGTCGACGATCAGCTCCTTCAGGAGGTCGCTCTTCTTCTCGGCCGCGTAATCGCCATAGGGCATGTTCGCCTGGTCGCCGAGATAGACGAATCGCTCGTGCGCGAAATCCGGAATGCCATCCGCTCCCGGAGCTCCCGTTTCATTGTTGACGCGGTCACAATCCAGCAAGCGCTCGAGCACGGTCAGACCACCCAGTCCCGAATCGAACACGCCAATCGGACGCTCGTCCGCCAGGCAGGCAAGAGCCAGACATCCACAAAGCCCCAATGCAGCCACGCTCTTCATCGTCGTCATCCTTTCCTCAACCTTCAAAAGCAACCGAGATCGGCTTTCCGGCCTTGCGCCAGCAGTTCGCGGGATGGACCACGAAGCGCACGGGACCGGCCCCGACTTCGGATCTGGCGAAGACACAGACCGCCTTGGCTGCGTCCTTCTCCGGCGGCAGATTGATCCCCGGTGAATAGACGCGTTTAGCCTTCAGCAACGTACCATCCGCCTTCTCGGCTCGGACTTCGTAGTCGAGCGCGCGCGGCGTGTCCTTCGTCGGTGCCGCCACGGGGAACGTCACGACGATCTGGTCGACGGCCTCTCCCTTGCGGTTCTTTCCCGCTCGGGCCACGGCGGACACAGCCCCCCCCTGCGGAAATTCGGGCGCGACGCTCGCCGGCTCGCAGTTTGCACGAGTATGGGATTTGGACGAAAGCGAAAACACGAGATCGGGCCCCACCGGGAGATCGCAGCCGAAATCACGACGTTCGATGACCGCGGAGTCTCCCTTCAGGCTGAACACCATACCATGGTGCCCCTGGTGCGCGTTCAGAGACTTCATCTGCGTGTCGCGCATATAGTCGTTCTTATACCACGAGATGTCGATGCCGTTCTCCCGCTGACGTCCGCAGGGGGCGTTGAGCAGGGATCCAGCGTTGATCTGCGTGTAGCCGTCCTGCCAGACGATCCGATCGTCCGTCAGCATGTAGTGGGTGTGCCCCGTGAACGCCACGGCGTTCGGGAACTTCATGAGCACGGGACCGTTCTTGCCGCTGTCCCCGCCCCACATCTCCTCGTCCGCGAGATAGGTTCCGCAGATCCAGCGGTGCTGGCTGTAGAAAAACGGCTTCTTCGGATCGGGGTTCAGCTTCGCCAGGAAGTCCGCGAGGCCCGGCGTCGTCCCCGGACACTCCCGCATGAAGTTCCCCAGCACGAAATCATACCCCCGCACCTTCACGTGGCGGATGGGCGACCAGGGCTCCTTGAAGTATTTCTCCCAATAGATCTTCCGGTTCTCGCCCTCGCTCAGGCTTTCGGGGATCGGAAGCCCCTTCTTCGCGTACATCGGCTCGAAACGATCCTTCCTGTAGAACCGCCTTTCCGTATCGTGGTCGCCATAGTGCATGAGGTTGGCCACGGGCGTGCCATCGGGAAGTTTCCCGTCCGGGAAGACCTTGAACCAGGCGTCCGACACCATCTCCAGCTCGTCGACCAGACCGGCATTCGCAAGGTCTCCGCAGACGAGCACGCCATGGACCTTCCGATCGCGGAAATACTCAAGCGCGTGGATGAACATCTCCTTTGTCGGGCTTGTCTTTGAACGGACATCGTGTTCATGGCTCAGGTGGATGTCGCTCAACACGCCAATGCGCAGATCCGGCTCGCCTAGAGCCTCCGCGGCGCCCCACATCTTCGCGGGAACGCCCGTCAACGCCGCCAGGGCCAGCGCCCGGTCAAGAAACTGTCGTCTCGTCGTCATGGTATATCCTCATTTCGTGAAAAGTTCAAACTGCTTCGAGGCCACACTCCGTCCTCGCCAGGCGAATGGCCTTTCAGAATAGTTCGCGACCGTCTCCTCTCCCGTAGAGTAGCGGGTCAGGAAAACATCTCTCGCAAGCTCACGATGGTCCTCCATGAACGCATACTGGAGATGCGACAAGCGCCGATAGTCGTCATAGGCACGCTTGAGCGGCGCAACGTCCTCGTAGAGCGTGTAGTAGAAGACCGGACGGCCACCGAACTCGTGGACCTTGAGAATCCGGTTCGCCGCGCTCCCGAGATAGCTGAAGCGTCCGAACGGATCATCCGAAAGGCCCTTCTTCCCCGCCGCGCGATCAATGTAGGCGTCGATCGTCGCGTAGAACGGGTTCGACACGATGATGCCGTGGTAGACGATCTGCCAAAGCGGCACGACGCGATCGACGAGGGACGTCGCCTCGGCGTTCTTGGACCCGGGATACCAGCTGACGTAGAGCGCGAAATCGAGAGACGGCGCCATCCAGTCGAAACTCGCCTCGGAGCCAAAACCGCCAAACGTCTGCTGAGAATAGCGACCGATTTCCCGCATGCAGTCGGCGCTCTCGCGGCGGGTGAGCGGATGCTTCGGATTGAAGCACGCATACGGCGGGATGCAGGAAATCACGTCGATGTGGTGCGTACCGCGGAAGCCGAGATCGCGGAACGTCGCCCAGTCACGCTTGATGAAGTGATCGAGATAGACGCGCGGACACAGCCGATGCGTCCGTCCGCCCGCGACAATGCCGCTCTTCAGCAGTTCACCCGACTTCGTGTGGCAGATGAAGTCGGGATTCCACTCCTTCGAGCACTCGAACATCGCCGTGGTCGCGAAATGCGTGACCACCTGGTAACCGAGCGACTTCCCGTAGGCGACGGCCTCGCGTAATTTCCGTTCGCCGCCAAACTCTTCAGGAATCGGCAGCACGTCGGGGAACTGTCCGTCGAAGCCGCCCGCCGTCCCGCCAACCGAGCAGACCTCGGCCTTGTCGATACCCTGCTCCTTCATCCGGCGCATGATGTCCTTGAACCGGTCGAACGAAATCGCGCAGTGGATCGGCGGCTGGTTCGACGGCGTCTGGTGCTCCCATTTCGCTTTCTGCTCGTGGTCGGTGTTGAGCGCCTTCCATCCGTGCTTGACGCGCACGAAAATCGACTCGGCCGTGTAGGCGAGTTCGGGACGCTCCTTCGCCCGATCGGCGAGCGGACGCACCACGCCGGCCGCCAGCTGTTCGTCGCGGTAGCGTTTCGCCAAATCGACATAGGTCGCATCCGTCGGCATCGGCAGAATGTCGATGACGCCGCCCTCGTAGGCAGGACGATCCAGTTCCCCCGTCCGCAGAAAGACGGACATCCGGTAGAGTCCATTCGTCGCCGTCACGCCGAAGTCGCACTCCAGACGGAGCCCTCGAACGATGACCATCCAGCAGCCCCGAGGCGACTTGAAGCCGGCAAATGGCAGAATGGACCGCCGCGGACGCTCCAGACACACGCCGTTCTCCTGATTGAACGCGCCATATCGTCCATCCGGCAGCACCCAGAATCCATCCTCGCCCTTCTGCGCCGAAAGCAGCGCGGGGACAGTCGCCTCCACGGAGAGGGCCCGTTCCGGAATCTCCGTGGACGGCAGCGTATAACGCCAGCCGCCCGTTTCCAGAGGCTTCAGTTCAACCTTGCGCGATTCAATCTTCGGCTTTCCCCGAGGTCCCCCGTAGTTGAACTTTACGTCAATTGTCTCAGCTGTCGCCGAGACCGCGGAAACCACCAGCCAGCAAACAATCTGACGATGAATCTTCATAAAAGGCTACGCTATTGGAAGAGAATCATCGTGCCGGGAATCACCCCTCCGACGGGATACCAGGTTCGCCAGTCATAGACCGGCGTCGTTTGGATCTGGGCGGGCGTATTGGTCACGCTCCCATCCTCCGTCGTCCATCCCGTGATGCGCAGGCCGTAGGCCTTCCCTTCCGGCGGCAGGGCGAAGGCGCCGTTCGTCACGGACTGCACCATCAGATCTTCGCCCTTGAGTCCCTTGAAGGTCACGTCGTAGCTGAAGTCGACCGTCCCCTGGCCATAGTCGCGATGGTCGACGGACATCACGGCGTTGGATGCACAGATCCAGGCGAGATCGGCATCGAAGCCCGTCGGCGTCGTCGGCGGCGCAATCTGCGTCTTCGTCGGCATCTCGCCGAAGGCGGCCATGCACCAGGTCAGCATCTGGAGGTAGTTGCCGCCCTGTCCATTGCTCATATGGCGGTGGTCGGCGCTGCAGAAGTCCTGCGCGGCAGTCCGGACAGGAAGTCCGTAGCGATAGAGCTGAATGGCGTAGCCCGTCGGAATGATTCCCATGCCATAGCGTTCACAGACCTCCGCCACTGTATCGCGGATGTTGTCATACATCGCATCGCGCTTCGCCACGTCGCCGCCGAACTTGAAGGAGGAGTTGATGGCACAGTCGCGGTCATAGGCCCAGGTCTGCTGGAAACGGAGCTCGGCGTTTGGCGCCAACTCTCTGAATAGGGCAACCAGATTGCCCATGTAGGGTTCGTAGGTTTCCGGATTCGGCGAATCGGTCGAGACCTGCTGGATCACGATGACATCCCAGTCCACGGCCGCCAGAACGTCCGTGAGACAGACATCCGTTCCTGACAGACCGGCAAGAGGATTCTCCTTCGAGGTGAAGTCCTTGTAAAGCGTGTAGGTTCCCTTGTCAGCCCGCATGTTCCAATGCGTCAGGAGCGAGCAGCCGCCCTTCACCAATCCCACCGCGTCAAGCGGATGTCCCAGCAGTTTCGCCGAAGCCGCAAACTTATAACTCGAGGAGAACATCTGCTGCGAGAAGCTGTTGCCGATCGAGAGGAAGCGGCACGGCCGTCCCTCGACCTCCCAGCGATTGCACCAGTAGGCCGCGCCGCACCCGTGGTCGTTGTCGCCGTTGGCCGGCGCCCCCGTGCCATTGTCGCAACGCCAGAATCCCGCCGTCGTCGTGTTCTTCGGATTCGCCGGCAGCGACAGACGGATCGAACCACCGTTCAGCTGGTTCGTCACTGCGGCACCGCCCATCGGCGGGAAGCACGGCGCATAGGCAGCGTCCACGTACCAGGTCATGTCCAGATAGGACCACGAAGCCTGACTCGTTCCCGTCGGCGGCGGTGCGCTCCAATACACGCTGATCGGCTTGGAGAGGGCACGCTGATGAAGCGGATAGGCATTCAACGTCACGACGGCGTTGGTCGGCGCGCTGACATACAGCTTCCCGTTCTTGGCGAAGGCCGTCCGGAACGTCCGGTCGCCCATCGTCAGGTTTCCGCCCGCGCGGAGCTCGGCACGCTTCAACGTCATGTTCGGCAAGGAGAACGAGCAGGTTCCCGTGTCCAACGTGCCCGTCGCCTTCACAACGGCCTGCGTCAACGCACCGGCGCCGACAAAGGCGTTCTTCAGCTGGACGTTTCCACCGAACACCACCACATCGCGCAGTGTCGCCGCCGCACCGGGAAAGACGCTCGTCGTCGCATCCGCGTCTTTCGAATTCGCCGCGCCGCTGCCAAAGACCAGATCCTGCCCTTCTGTTCCCACGACGAGCTTCTCGAGAGCCGTAAAGACCGCGCCGTCACTGGCGTCGAGATGCGTCAACCACGTGCAGTTCGTCAGGTAGAGCTCACGGACCTGCGAAAGCACAGCCGCACCGTCGCCCTCAACAAAGCGAATCGAACAACCCGCGAGCGCACCACCGAACTTCTCCAGCGCTCCCGCGAGGTCGAGACGACCGTCCATCGGCACGTTCGATCCCGCCTGCGAGGTGAGCGTCAGCTTCGCCCCCTCAAGAGCCGGCGTGAAGCGCCAGCGGGCGACGCCATTGCGGACGAAGACGAGACCGTTCTCCGCGTCGTAGGTCCAGTCTTCCGTCGTCGGCAGCGGATTGTACCAATAGGCAGGTCCCCACCCCCAGTCGTTGCTGTCACGGCGAAGCGAGGCATTGTTTTGATTGCCGTCGTTGCACCAGACCCCCTCTTCGGACTGGTTTTCGCAATCGGCCGGAAGTCTGATCATCAGAGTCGCCCCATCGGACATCCGCTGGAAGGTCGTACCGTCCATCGTCGGCCATGCGTCGACGATTTCGGGCGTGTTGTAGACATACCAGTGGACATCCGTACTGCCATTCATCACCTGGGCGTGATCCGTCTTCGGTGCCGGAGCATTCCAGTACATCTTGACGGGACAGGAGAGATTCGACTGATAGAACGTCCAATTCTGAAGGGTCACCGTCGCCGTCGGAGGTGCCTCGACGTACAGACTGGCGTTTGCGGCAAAAGACGTACGGAAGGTTCGCGTGCCCATCTTGAGATCCCCGCCCGCAATCACGGACGCATTCTGGATGTTGTACACCTTCTCGCCGCAGTTGAACGAGCAGTACCCCATGTCCAGCGTTCCCGTTGCCCGCACGCAGACCTGCGTCAACGTCGTATGGCCCGAACACGCATTGCCCAGTTTGACGTTGCCGCCGCAGATCGTCGCATCCGCCAGCACCGTACTTTCGCTGAACACGCTGTACGACCGCGCCACGTTCAACGCATTCTGCGTGCCATCCCCGAAGACAAGGTCATTACCATCCGTATCCACGACGAACTTTTCAAGAGCCCCGAACGACGCGCCGGACTGACGCACCATCTTCGCCAACCACGTAGCATTCGTGATGTAGAGCTCCTTCACGTTCGCAAACGCGCCCGTTCCCGTATCAAAGGACAACACCATCCCTGACAAAGACGAATCAAGCGTCTCAATCGCGCCACAGAGGTCCAGGACCTCCGTACCCACGCCATTCGGCGACAACGTCAACGCCGTTCCACTGATTGTCGGGACAAGTTCCCAGTCCCTCAGTCCCGCAGCGTTCGTATGGGAGAGCGTCTGTCCCGCCAAATCGACCGACCACCCGTTCACACCGACGGTCGGCGCATACCAAAAGGCTTTGTAGAAGCCCTTGTTGTAGGCATTCCCCGGATTTCCCGGATCGCCGACAACCCAGCCACCCTCGGTGGTCGTGTCGGAGAAATCCGCCGGTAGCTTCATGTAGAAGTCCCGCGCCAGGTTCTGGAACGTGCCGTCCATTCCCGTCCAGGTCGCGGCGAGTTCCGGCGTATTGTAGACATACCAGGTCAGCATGATGCTGGCGGCGGCGTAGTTCTGCGCGATGACGGGTTTCGGCGCATTCCAGTACATTGACACAGGATAGGACGTCCCCGTTCCATTGTAGAAGCTGTATTCCTGCAACGTCACGGTTGCCGTCGCCGGCGCCTCGACGTAGATCACGGCATCGGACGCGAGCGCATTGCGCGTCGTCCGCCAGCCCATATTCAGGTTACCCCCCGAAATGAACGACACCCGCTTCAACTTGCGCGCTTCGCCGTCGTTGAAGGAACAGTTCCCCAGATTCAACAATCTTGTCGCCTTGACGTAGACGTTTGAAATGTTGGGCAGACCCGCAAAGGCATCATCCAACTCGAGCCGATCACCCAGAATCGTCACCTCGCCCAGATTCGCCGAATCGGGGAATACGCTGTACGAGGGCTCGACCTTCTGGGCATTGTACGCGCCATTTCCGAACACCAGATCGACATCCGGCATGCCCACGGAAATCCGCTCCAGCGCGGAGAAGCCCGCGCCGGCCTGCTTTTCCATCCGTCCGAGCCACGGGCAGTTCGAAAGCGACAGATCCTTCACCTTCGCGAACGCCCCGCCCGCATCATTGAAGACCAGCGTCCAATCCGTTCCCGGCACCACGTCCACGCCACCCTGGTTCAGCGCCTCGACGGCCCCCGCAAGATCCAGAACACCGTTCGCCGCCGCAGTCCCGTTCTTCGACGTCAGCGTCAGCGTCTTCTTCGAAACCGACGGGACGATCTCCCACTGCACGGAGCCCCCGTCAACGAACTTAAGCACACCCTGGGCATATGTCCAATTTCCCGGAGAAATCGCAGACGGCGCATGCCAATAGGCCGGGCCATATCCCGTCTCGTTGCCTCCCCGAACCAGGTTCGCATCCGTGTTGCTTCCCGTCCGCCAGAAACCTTCCGTCGTCGTATCAGACGAATCGACCGGCAGACGCAGATAGAGGGACGACTTGGACGCCGACTGCACGCTGCTCGTCTCGCTCATCGCCGGATAGGTCGCCACCAGTTCCGGCGTATTGTAGAAGTACCAGGTCGCCACAGTCTTGTTGTTCATCGGCTTCGTCGTCGTCGCGACCGTACGCGGCGCGGCTGCATTCCAATAAAGCGAGAATGGGGACTTTTCATTGGACTGGAAGAACGCCCATTCATCCAGGGTCACCGTCGCCGAAGCCGGCGCTTCGACATAGACGACCGCATTCGAGGCGACCGACGCGCGAAGCGTCCGCCCGCCGATCTTGATGTTGCCTCCCGCCACGAACGAGACGTTCTCGAGATTGAAGTTCGATCCCCCGCTGTTGAACGCGCAGACGCCCGTGTCGAGCGTACCCGTCGCGCGGACGGAGATCCTCTTCAGCGTCTTGTGCCCCGAACAGGCATTGTTGAGCGAGACGTTGCGCCCCTGGATCGTGCCCTCCCGAAGCGTCGAGGTTCCGCTGAAGACACTGTTGGCACGCGTGTCGAACGTCCCCGTGTTCGCCGTGCTGTCGCCGAAGACCAGATCCCGAAACGGCATGCCCACCGAAAACGCCTCCAGGCTCGTCAGCGGCGCGCCGCTTCCCTTCCCCATCTTTCCAAGCCATGGACAGTGCGCGGCCTTGAACACCTTCACCTGGGAGAAGACCGTCAGTCCGTCCCCTTCAGTCAGAACCAGGGAAAGGTCAGCGAGGGGTGCCGGCGCCGCCGAACCCATCGACTGAAGCGCACCCGAGAGATCAAGGACGCCATCCGCAGGCGGTGTGCAGGCCTCGGACGTCAATGTCACCGTCGTGTCGCTGAAGGACGGGCGGAGCTTCCACCCATGCGCGGAGGTCAGGACGCCGTCCGCATAGGACCAATCTCCCGTGCGCATGTCGAACCAGTACAATGCGCCATATCCGCCCCATCCGGACGAACTGCCACGGTAAGGATTCTCATCCGTGCCACGCACCCGCCAAAAACCCTCCCCCGTGCAGTCCGTCGGATCGACCGGAAGTCGAACCCACATGCTGGAATTCGCCGCGGATTGTACCGTGGACGTCTTGTTCATCTTCGGCCAGGCCGCCACCACGTCCGGTGTATTGTAGACGAACCAATTGACAATCGTGTTGCCGACAAAGGCATCCGTGCTCGTGTTCACGGTCTTCGGCGCCGGTGCGTTCCAATAGAGGTTGATCCAATATTTCGTTTCCGTTTCGTAGAGCGGAAACGCGTCCAGCACAACGGATGCCTTGGTCGGAGCTTCGACATACACGGATGCCCCGGTCGCAAGGGACGTCCGAAACGTCCGCGACCCCAGATTCAGATCTCCACCCGCGATGACCTTCGCCGACGTCATCAGACGCTTCGTGCCGCAGTTGAACGAACAGGAACCCATGTTCAACGTGCCGGAGGACTGGACGAGAACGGTCCTCAAGTTCCCGGATCCGCTACAGGCATTCGCCAGTTTGAGGTTGCCACCGTAGATCTCCACGGACGCAAGATTCGCCGCCGTACTGAACACGGCGTTTTCCAGCGGCACGGTCTGCGTATTTCCCGTGCCGCTACCAAAATCCAGATCCGTCCCCAGCGTCCCGACGACCAGATTCGTCACGCCCGCGAACGGTGCGCCCGCAGCCTTGTCCATCCGCCCCAGCCACGGACAGCCGGCCAGCCGCACGTCCAAAGCCGAAGCGAAAACGGAAAGTCCCTCCCCTTCGGCGAAGACCAGCGAATACCCCGTCCCCGTGAGGCCATACGCCTCGAGCGCACCGACGAAATCGATCACCCCGTCCGCGGGAATCGTCGATTCCAGCGAGGTCAGGGTCACCGTCGTACCCTTCACGGATGGTACCATCTTCCAGGAATCCGAACCATCCTTGGAATAGGTCAACGTCCCATCTGCAAAACGCCAACCATCCGCCCAGACGCCCAACGACAGACACGCCGCCGCAATCAATACCACTCGTTTCATACAACTCCCCCCTTCAACTGTTAGACGATGTAGGCCCCGGCCGTGCGCAGCGCGGCACGCAGGTCGTCGCTCTTGACTGCGCGGACATCGTCCGAACCGACCGCCAGCGCGGCGGCCGTCCCCACGGCCTGCCCCGTGATGAAGGCCCCCGGCATCACGCGGATGGAGGCCTGCATCTTGCGGTCGACGCCCATGCAGCGTCCGGCGACGAGGACGTTCGAGAAGCTCTTCGGAATGAGCGAGCGATAGGGAATGCCGTAGCTCTCGCCTTTCTTGTATTTGAGGTCTTTCTCGTATTCCTTCAGAAATGCCGCCATCGCCTGTGCGTCGCCCGGCTTCGAGTTGTGGACGTCGACTGGATAGCAGTAGCGCCCGATTTCGTCTGCAAACGACGCCCGCGCCACAAAGTCCTTCACGCCCAGCGTATAGTCGCAGGTCACGCGCCGGCTTTCACGCACCCCGAGATGCGGCGCTGTCGAAGCGAGGCGCATGTTCTCGTAGCCCTTGAGGTATTCCTTGTAGAATCGCCCCCACTCCGGCATGCGCCGACGACCGTCGACCATTGCACGCGTGAGCGACCGCTCGTCAGTCGGATCGACGTTGAAGACGTGGCCGATGTTGCCGCGCCCCAGCGACGAATCCTTATAGGGGCCCTTGAAAAACCCCGGCAGATGCAAATCGGGCACGGAGAAGACGCCGTCCGCAATCGCCTTGGGCAGGAGCGACTGGGGATGCGGATTCTTCTGCGAGAAGTCGATGTCGCACCATTGCGTACAAAGCGTGCACGGCATCACCGTGCCGTCTTCGTCGCCCATCTCGAAGGCTCCGCCGCCAAAGGCGACCAGATCGGCGTCACCCGTTGCGTCGATGAAGATCCGCGCCTTCACTGCGAAGAGGCCGCGCTTGCCTGCCAGCACGACATGGTCGACATGCCCCCCCTTCGCCTCCACCGCCACGAGCGACGTAAAGAACGAGAAGCCGATGCCCGCCTCCGTGATCATCCTGTCGTAGACGCGTTTGAGTTCCTCGAGATCGATGGCCGTCCAGTACGAATTGATCGGAATCTCCTGCGAGACCTGCTGGCGGATTTCGCGACCAATCCCCCCCACAACGGGATGGACGCCGTCGTCAAACGGCGCGAAGGCCGGTACATAGGCCGCTGTCGCCGCACCGCCAAAGGCTCCCGTCGCCTCGGCCAGATAGACCTTCTTCCCAGACCTCGCGGCGGCGAGGGCCGCGCAAATGCCCGCGGGACCGCCGCCCGCGACGAACACATCGACGACTGCCTCGACGCGAAGCGCAGAGGCAAAGTTCACCGTTCCCACGGAAAGAGGTGCCGCCGAAGGTTTCCCCTCGGCGGACGCGAACGGGGCGGCGCCCGCGGCTGCGAGCGTCCCCATGAATGCGCGGCGATTCAGCGTCATACCCACGCGTCGCCTACTTAGCCGTCACGGCGTCGCAGATTCCTCGCGCGTAACCGACGGATTCGGCGAGGCCGCCCAGGTTGTTCGTGAAGTCGCGCTCGTACTCGAACGAGCAGACGCCCTTGTAGCCGACATCGGAGAGCGCCTTGAAGATCGAGGCATAGTCGAGCTTGCCGCGCGGCATCGGGACCGTGGTGAAGCTATTCTTGCCGATCTTGCGCGCGCCCTTGACGTTGACCGCGAAGTTCTTGAGGTGGATGTCGTAGATGCGGTCGCCGTACTTGCGGATCGTCTCGGCCGGATCGCGGTCGCAACCGAACTCCCAACCCACGTCCATGCAGAACCCGATGCGTTTGTCGAGATCCTTGATCAGGTTGTATCCGTACTCGACGTCCGGGAACATCTCGGGCGAGTTCGGGCCGTGGTTGTGGATCGCATACTTGATGTCGAATTCCTTCACGAGCGTGTCGATGTACTCGAGCTGCTTGCGGGAGCCCTTGCGCTTGCCCCAGCTGTCCTTCGCGTCGGTCGGGTCATACGGCACGCCGACGATCACTTTGGTGCCGAAGCGCTTGGCGAACTCAAAGTAGGCGCGCACGGCCGCGTTGTCCTTCGTGTAGAGCGGTCCGAGACCATAGCCCGTCACGCCGTACTTCGCGCACTTCTCCTTGAACGCGGCGATCTCGGCGTCCGTCGCCGTGTACTTGAGATGGAAGTCCTTGACGCAGAGGAAGTGCAGGTCAAGCGACTGCATGATCTCCAGGGTCTCGTCCAGGCTCTTCTTGTTCATCGTGTAGCCAGCAAGACCCAGCTGGAACGGCATCTTCCATTCGCGCTGTCCGGTCGTGTCCTCAAAGACGACGTACGCGGGCTTGCATGGACACTTCTCGCACGTGCAGGCGGGCTTCTTCGCATCGGCGGCGGAGACGCCACCGACCAGCGCGACCAGGGCGGAGAGATAGATCAGTTTCTTCATTTTGTTTTTCCTTTGTTGTTAGATGAGCTTCCTGAGGAAGTTGAGATTGTAGATGGCCGGTTCGAGCGAGTCGGGACGGCGTTCGCATTCGACAATGTACCACTTGAAGCCGGCCTCGGTCTCGATGTAGTCGACCGTGTCCTTCCATGGAACGATCTTGCCACCGTCATCCGGTGCCACGCCGAAATAGCCGTCCTTCGAGGGCACGTTCTCCTTCATATGGATGGAGAAGTGGCTGTTCGGGTACTTTTTGAGCGTGGCGACGATGTCGCCGCCCGGGTTGATCACCTGGCTCGTGTCGATCTGCTGCAGGAGCCGCGGCGAAGCCTTCGTGAAGATGAGATCCCACGCCAGCACGCCGTCGTAGGTCTTCTTGAACTCCTGCACGTGGTTGTGGATCTGCACGGGGATGTTCCACTTGGCCGCGGTTTCCGCCGCCTCGCTCATCTCCTCGCCGAAACGGATCCAGTCCTCCTTCTTGTTCGCGTCGAACCAGCTGTTGCCCAGCGCCTCGATGCCGGCTTCGGCGCAAAAGTCGAGATTGCGCTTGAGTCCGTCGCCCCGATAGTTGGCCATGCCGGAAATGTGCGTGCCTGCGGCGCGAAGTCCCGCATCCGCCAGCATCTTCCTCAGGTCCCTGGCCGAGCGCTTGTCATAGCCGGCGAACTCGACCCCGTCGTATCCCGCCGCCTTGATCTCGGCCAGACACTTCTCGGGAGTCTTCCAGAAGATTTTGTTGATGCTCCACAGCTGAAGTGCGATCGGATGCTTCGTCTTGCCGCAGAGCGGGCACAGACATCCGGACATCCCCATCGCCGCAAGGGCTGTGGCGGAATTGAAGAGAAATTCACGTCTGTTCATCGATTGACTCCTTTTGTCTTTGAAGATCAGGCCTTGAGCGGTTCGCTCCATTTACCCCAAGCGGAGACGGCGCGAACCGAGAACATCGGTTCCGCGGCCACGCGGCTGCAGTCGACGCGGAAGACGAGGGGCTTTTTCGCCCGCTTGTCGGAGAGCGGGAAGCGAAATCCCTCGCAGGCCAGACCGAACGCGCACGTCTTGCCGTCCGCCCCCTGCGCGCTGATCTCGTAGAGCGCCGGACGCGCCCCCTTCTGGGCGTTGGCCGCGGGGAATTCAAGCTCCCAGCACTCGGCTTTCGTCTTCGGCTTCTTGCGCCGCAGCTTGGCCATCACCTTCTTCGCCGCGAGCTTCGCGTCGGCCGGGAAGGCCGGCGGTTTCGCCTTGGCCTGACGCTCAGGGAAGGCGAAAGGCTTCTCGCCGCCGACGGGCAGCGGCATCACGAGGTCCGGACCCAGCTGAACGCCCGTCACGAACTCGCGCCGCGAGAAGACCATGCGATCCGAATAGACGCGGACCAGCTGTCCCTGACGGCAATTGTACTTGTCGATCATCGCCAGGGCCTTGTGGTCGTCGAACTTCTCGGCCGGCACGCCCTTCGGCGACTTGTAGTTCTCGCAGCCCCCCACGTACGTCGTCGTACCAGGCGGCAACGGCGGCAGCGGATTGACATCACGCAGCGTCCCGCAGCCCACGCTGGTGAACGCCCCCTGCCAGATGCTGCGGACGTCCGTCAGCGACGTGTGCGAGTGCCCCGAAAACGCCACCGCGTTCGGATGGGCGGAGAGAATCTCCGTCGACACACCGTCGTCTTGCCCCCAGACGTTTTCACCATGGGCAGTTCCCTTCGGCTGGGGATGCTGAATGTGGAAGAACGGTTTCTCTGGATCGAATTTCTGCCCCGCGTAGAATTCGCGCATTCCCTTGGTGAAAACTTCCTTCTTGCCGTTGCAGCCGCCATTGCACCAGTGCGCGCCGATGAAGTCATACCCCTTCACGGTCTTCCGATAGAACGGCGTCCACGGTTCGTGAAAGATCTCCTGCCACCATTTCTGGGGATCCTTGACGAGCAGATTCGCGTTCCGTTCGGCCTCGTCGGGGAAGACCTCCTTGGCACGTCCGGGACTCGACCAGTCGTGGTTGCCGAAGACGAAGACCCGCTCGACTTTGCGGCCGTCCGGCGCCTTGTCGTCCGGGAAGACCTGAAACCAGGCATCTGCCACAGCCTTCAGTTCGCCGACAAGGCCACTATGTGCCATGTCGCCCGCAATCACCACAGCGTCCGCGCCGTTGTCGCGGAACCAGGCGAAGGCCTTCACGAGGGTACCCGTCTCGAACCCCTTTTTGAGGGCCTTGCCACCCGCCGCCAGGCAGATGTGCACGTCCGAGAGAACACCAAATGTCAAACTCGGCGTTCCACCCGTGAAGGCCCCCGGTTTCGCAGCGAAAACCCGCCCCTGGCACAGCGCGAGAAAGCTCGCCGCACCGCCAATGAAACCACGTCTGGAAAGATTCATGTCTCTGCGCCTATCTTTTGGAAATGCCCTCCACATTGGAAGACAGGCGCATTATACACAATCCCCAACTCAGTCCGCAAGCGGCAACATTCGGCGCAGATCGTCAAGCGTGAGGCGGTCCTTGAGCCCCGTTCCGCTCAGGCGGATGCGGAAGGACTCACGCATGAGCACGGAAAGCTTGCGAACGGCCCACGGGATGGGCATTCCCAAGGGACGGATGTTCGAGACGCAGTTGCGGTCCGAATCGACCGAACTGTTCCGCGCCATGTAGGTGAAATAGGCACTGAGGGAGTCCGGGGAGCCGAGTCCCGGACGTTCCCCCAGGAGGATAATCACCAGCCTCGCCTGCAGAATGTCCGAGATGGCGTCGGCAATCTTCACGCGGCCGAACGGCACGACGACGACCGGGTAGAACGTGCATTCGGGTAGTTCCGCCTGCAACGTCTTGGCGACGGCGACGGCGTGCGATTCAGCGGCAATTGCGGAAAGTCCGTCCGAAATGACGATAGAAACGTCGCGAATGCCCCATTTCTTCGCCTTTTCACGCAGAAATTCCGTCGATTCGTCCGCCAGAAGACGTCCCTTCTCGGGATGCAGCAGGTAGTCGAGCTTGTCCGTGATCTGAGACTGGACCTCGACGTACTCGAGTCCCGCCTCCGACAGCTGACTGCGAATGGTCTCGACGTGAAACGCCGAATGCACCGCATCTCGGGCACGGGCGTGGGCCAGACGGAAGTCGAGCAGATTCGCCGTCCGCAGGCTCCCCCCCGCGCGTCCCATGGCGATGCGGGCCGTGGTGAAGTTCTTGAGGGCGGACCAGGGATCAGGCGACAAGTCCGCGCTGGTAGTCGATAAGAGCATGTTCTCCTCCTCTGTGGGCGATCAATCGCTGGCGCACGTCGACCAGGTCCATTTCCTCAAGCCAGGCCTCGAACTCCGGTGCTGGACGCTTCCCCAGCAGCTGTCTCACGTAGTGTATGTCGTGGTAGCTCGTGGTCTGGTAGCCGAGCATGACGTCGTCCCCTCCGGGGATGGCCATCTGGTAGTTGAGCCCTGCGGCCGCCAGAAGCGTCATCAGGATGTCCATGTCGTTCTGGTCCGCTTCACAGTGGTTCGTGTAGCAGATGTCGCATCCCATCGGCAGCCCGAGCAGCTTGGCGCAGAAATGGTCCTCTAGTCCCGCGCGGATGATCTGCTTGCCGTCGTAGAGGTACTCGGGGCCGATGAAGCCGACGACCGTGTTCACGAGCAGTGGCTTGAACGGACGCGCCACCGCGTAGGCCCGCGCCTCGCAGGTCTGCATGTCCACCCCCCAGTCACCGCGGCCGGAGAGCGCACTCCCCTGCCCCGTCTCGAAGTACATCACGTTCTGCCCCACCGTGCCGCGTTTGAGCGACAAGGCGGCGTCATAGGCCTCCTTCAGGATGCCGAGATTGATGCCGAACACCTTGTTGGAGATTTCCGTGCCGGAAATGGACTGGAAGACCAGGTCCACGGGCGTCCCCGACCGCATCACCTCGATCGCGTTCGTCACATGGGCGAGCACGCAGCTCTGCGTGGGGATGTGGTAGCGATGGATGAGTTCGTCGATGAGCTTGAGGAGCTCCTGCATCATCGGCACCGAATCCGTCGCCGGATTGATGCCGATGACCGCGTCGCCGCAGCCGTAGAGGAGCCCCTCCAGCATCGACGCCGCGATGCCCTTGAGGTCGTCGGTCGCATGGTTGGGCTGGAGACGCGTCGAGAGGCACCCCTTCAGTCCGATTGTGTCGCGGAAGGCCGTGACGACACGGCACTTTGAAGCGATGAGGATCAGATCCTGATTGGAACAGACCTTGGAGACGGCGGCGACCATTTCCGGTGTCAATCCCGGCGCCAACTCCTTGAGCACGGTCTCGTCCGTCTCGTAGCGCAACAGCCAGTTGCGGAACTCGCCTACGCTGAGATTCTTGACGGGGGCGAAGGCCGCGGCATCGTGGGTGTCCACGATCAGCCGCGTCACCTCGTCCTTCTCGTAGGGGATGAGCTGCTCCTCGAGGAACTGCGCGAGTGGCACGTCCGCGAGCAGCATCTGCGCCGCCACACGCTCCTCGTCGCAACTCGCGGCGCAGCCCGCCGCCACGTCGCCGCTTCGCAGCGGCGACGCCTTGCCCATCAGCTCCTTCAGGGAGTTGAACGTCCAATGCCGACCGGCAACCTCAAGTGTCACAGGATTCATCGGTCACCTCAAGGCAGCACATAGTGGAACGACGAAGCGCAGAGGTCCTTGAACCAGCCGCAGTGCGCGATGAGCCAGTCGACGGGACCGACCACCTTGCCGTTAACGTAGTCAGGGAACCAGAGCGCGATGCTCGGGAACACCATGATCAGCACGATGGCGATTACCATCAGAATCAGGAACGGGATGATCGAGGAGTAGATGTCCTTGATCGTGATCGAGTCCGGACTCATCGCGCGCATCATGAACAGATTGTACCCGAACGGCGGCGTGATGTAGGCGATCTGGCAGGTGATCGTGTAGAGCACGCCGAACCAGATGGAGGAGAAGCCCAGCTCCTTCACCAGCGGGATGAACAGCGGCGCCACGATGATCAGCATGGCCGTGTCGTCCAGGAAGATGCCCAGGACGATGAACGCGAGCTGCATCATGAAGAGCACGCACCAGGGCGAAAGTCCGAGGTCAGAGGTGAAGAACTGCTTCAGCACATCGACCGCGTGGAGCGAGTCGAACACAGCCGAGAAGCTCAGCGCCGCCATCATGATCCACAGGAACATCGCAGAGTTGTGTAGCGTCTCCTTGAGGGTCTTGGTGAAGACCTTCATCGTGAGGCGCTTCTTGAAGAGCGCGATCAGGAACGCTGCGAGCGCTCCCACTGCCGAGCTCTCCTCCAGGGAGGTGAGTCCGCTGAAGAACGACCCGATGACGCTGAGCACCAGGATGATCGGCAGAATGCCCGCCCGCAGAACCTTGAACTTCTCGGCCCAGCTGAAGTTGCGCTGCTCCTTCGGGAGCACCGGACCCAGCTTCGGATTGATCCGGCAGCGGATCACCACGTAGCCGAAGAAGAGCAGCGAGAGCAGCATGGCCGGACCAATGCCGGCGAGCCAGAGGTCCTTCACCTGCTCACGCGCGATCATTCCGTAGAGCACGAGCACGATCGACGGCGGGAACAGGATTCCCAGACTCGATCCCGCCTGGATCACGCCCGAGATCATTCGTTTGTCGTAGTTGCGCTTCAGCAGTTCGGGGAGCGCCACCGAGCAGCCAATCGCCATGCCGGCGACCGAGAGGCCGTTCATGCATGAGATCATGATCATCACAAGGAGCGTGCCGACCGCGAGTCCACCCCGCAGTCCGCCGAACCAGACGTGGAACATGTGGTACATGTCGTTGGCGATGCCGGACTCGCTGAGCATGAAGCCCATGAACACGAACATCGGCAGCGTCAGCATCGGATACCAGTTGAACAGCTTGATCGCCGCGTTGAAGCCGTACCCCAGCGCACCGCGGTCCACGAAGATCAGCGCGAAGACCACGCCCACGAAGCCCATCACGCCGAACACGCGCTGCCCTGTGAGCATCAGCGCCATCAGCAGGGAGAACATCATGAAGATGATGATCCCCGGGCTCGCCTGCAGGAACTCAATCAGACTCATCGATTCATACATACGACACCTCGCACCAAGGCCATGAGTGAGAGAAGGAAGACGACCACGCCCTGGACGAACCAGGTGGGATTGGAGGTCAGCACGGAGAGCCCGTAGCCACCCAGCGCCGCCAGCAGGCCGACGACGCCGAAGACCAGATACGGCGTCCAGTAGGCATGCTCGACATCCGGATTCGACGGCACGGGAACCTCGGGGATCGGCTTCTGCTTTGCGGGCAGACGCGGATCGAAGAGCTTGATGAGGTCACGGCCCTTCGGATCCGGACCGAAGCCGGTCGTGCCCGGCGCGCCATCGGTGCTGAAGAGGAACGCCGCGGCGATGAACACGAGAATGCCGAAGCCGGGAATCAGTCCGAAAAACCAGAGCGCGACCGCCCACCAGCCGCTCATGTCGAGGTCGTGCAGACGGCGAATCGAGACAGGAATCGAGCAGATCGGCGCCGCCACGCAGAGAACGCCGCCGATGATCGTCAGCAGTAGCCCGAAGCCGCCTCCCGGCGTCACGCGCGGCAATCCCACCACGAGCAGGGCCGAACCGGCGAGGGCCAGCGCGGCGCATCCCGCAAAGGTCTTCCAGTACTCCTTGCGCGTCGCGCGCCCTTCGTAGAGCCTCTCCTCCTCTGCCTCCGCGTCCGGAAGCTCGATCGGCTTCTTCAGCGCAATCATCAGCGACTTGACGAACTCGGCCGTCATCTGCAGGAACATGAAGAACATGCCCACGAGCATCGCGATCTTGATCGGGGCCATATAGGGCGCCCACACCGTGTGGTTGATCTGCTTCGAGACGACCGCGTATGCGCAGCTGTCCCAGCCGCCCAGGATCATCACCACCAGGTAGAACAGCACGAAGAACGAGGTGATCGAATCGACGATCGCCTTCGTCCGCGGTTTCCAGTTGGCATAGAGGAAGTCCATGCGCACATGCGCGCCCTGCTGAAGCGAATAGCCCGCCCCGAGGATGTAGTAGGCGCCCACGGCGAACTGCGCCGCCTCCAGTGCCCAGATCGTGGAGATGTCCCCTCCCCGGGCAAAGACGGGGAACATCAGAACTCCCAGCACGACCAACAGCAAATACATGGAGGCAAGACCGAGCCCTCGGGTCATCGCCTCCACGATTCTGACATATTTCAACATATCAAAAACCCCTTTTAAAAGGAACCAGGAACTAGGAACTAGGAATTCTCCCTCATTTCCTAGTTCCTCATTTCCTCACTTCCTAGTACCGATACGGCTTGCCGGCCTTCGCCATCACGGCGTTGTACTTGCGGAAGGCCTCGACGACCTGTTTCGCACGCGGGGAGCTCTTGGCGATCTCCTCCCAGAACGGCACGGCCTTCTCCTCGACAGTCTTCCACTCCTCCTCGGGGATGGAGCAGAGCTGCAGCTTGCCGCCGTTGACGCGCAGGTCGGCCTCGCCTCCCCAGTACCAGTGCTGACGATAGTAGTGCGAGGAGTCCATCGAGAGCTTGAAGAGCTCCTTCAGGTCCTCCGGAACCGCCTCCCAGCTCTTCGTGTTGGCGAAGTAGGAGCCGATCCACGCACCGGAAAGGGAGTTCGTGAGGAAGTACTTGCAGGCGTCGGCCCAGCCAACCGTGTAGTCCTCGGTGATGCCGGACCACGCGACGCCGTCCAGCGTACCCGTGCGGAGCGCCATCTCGGCGTCCTCGTACGGCAGCGTCACCGGCACCACGCCGAACTGGCTGAGGAACTTGCCCGCCGTCGGAAACGTGTACACCTTGAGTCCCTTGAGGTCGGAGAGGTGGTTGATCGGCTTCTTCGTCGCGAAGTGGCAGGGATCCCAGGAGCCTGCCGAGAGCCAAGTGACCTGGCCGTTGGAGGCCTCCTTGTAGGACTCGGCCCAGATCTTGTCGAGGCCATACTTCGAGAAGAGTACCGGCACGTCCAGCGAATAGCGCGACGCGAACGGGAAGTAGCCGCCGAAGACGCGGACGTCCGCCGCGGACGACATCGAGTCGTCGTCGCTCTGCACGGCGTCGATCGTGCCCGCCTGCAGCGCGCTGAAGAGTTCAGACGTCGGCACGAGCTGGTCCGCATAGTAGAGGTCGATGTGCATGCGGTTGCCGGCGACCTTGTTGAACGCGTCGATCGCGGGCTTGCACACGTGCTGCGCAAGGGCTGTTCCGGCGTAGGTCTGGAAACGCCACTTGATCATCTTGTGCGTCTGGGGGACGGAGACGTTCTTCTCCTGTGGCGTCGGCTTCCCGCAGCCAGCCACCGCGGCGGCCGCCGCGCCCGTGCCGAGAAGTTTCAGAAACTCACGGCGGTTGCCCGCCGGTGCCACTTTGTTCGTCTTCGCTTTCATCTTGTCTTTCTCCTTGTGTCGTTCGGCCTCCGCACATCGGACGCCCTTGAACGACGCACCACTTTTAGCAAGGACCGTGCCAAAGTCTCGCGTACACGTGTGCGTAGTTCCACTTGCACCCGTCCAATCCGCCGATTTTCGGCTCCGGCACGCGATTTTCAAGACCCGTTACACGGGATGTACAAAGTCTGCAACCCATTGCAAGAACTTGTAGCATGCGGTTTAACACTTTTTAAACCTGTTGCTCAAGCAACCAACAAAATGTGTAATATAGCCCCTTCCGGCCCCCTTCTTCCACAGTCGAAAAAGCCTGTTCGGGGATTTGGCACGGTTTGTGCTAGATATCTGGCGTCGTTCAAAATCCAACCAACGACACTGCAAAACACAAAGAAGGACAATGACCATGAATGCGACAAGATTCACACTGGCGGCGGCAACGGCACTTCTCTGCGCGTGCGGCGCCAAGGCCGCGGAGGCGACCACGAACGAGCTCGAGGAGGTGGACTCCGCCGGACTGTCCGTCGAGTTCTCCATGGACGTGCTGAGCGACTACATGTGGCGTGGCACGATCTGCAACGGGAATCCCGTCTGGCAGCCGTCCCTCACGCTCGGATACGACACGGGCGACTACGGGGCCTTCGCCGCCAACATCTGGCAGTCCTACGACCTCACACACAAGCGTGGCACGGCGACGAACAGCCGTCAGGCCTGCGGACTCCAGGAGATCGACTACACGCTCACCTATTCAATCAGCGTGAAGGACTTCGACTTCGAGCTTGGGCAAATCTTCTACACGTTCCCGAAGAACAACGGCTCCTCCGACCAGGACCTCTACGCGTCCGTTGCCTACAACAACGACATCATCACGCCGAGCGCCGCCGCGTACTGGAACTACAACTCCGCGCATGACGCCGACCCCTCCGTGGTCTACTTCACGTTCGGCATCTCCCACGAGTTCGAACCGGTCGACAAGCTGACGATCACCCCGTCCGCCTCGCTCGGCTTCGGCGACAACGCCTGGAGCGAATACGTCACGGGCGTGGACGCCGGAACGGAACTGACCGACTCCACGATCGGTGTCGCCGCGGCCTATGCCATCACGGACAACATCTCCGTCGGCGCGCAGATCAACTACACCTGGATTCCCTCCCACACCCTGCGTCATCTCGACTACATGGGCTGCGGCAAGGACCAGCTGGTCTGGGGCGGCGTGAACTGCACGTTCTCGTTCTAATCCCCAAAGACCGATTCAACACAATCTGCAGGCCTCGCATCTCGACCCCGGTGCGAGGCCTGCTTTATCTTCTCAGCGGGTGAGCTTGCCGACGACCAGGAACTGCCCCACGATCCAGCGCTGTCCCGCGGGAAGCTTCTTGAGCGTCACCTTCACGATGTGCTCGCCCCAGACCTGCTCCGGGAGGTACCAGAACCGTGAATAGATGTGCGCTTCCATCGTGCGGCGACGCGTCATTGTGAACGGCTTGCCACCATCCACGGAGACCTCGAGCTCCATCGGCTCCTCGCGGCTCTGCGGGATGTCGCTGAATCCGATCGTGTTGCCCGTCCACTTCAGCGTGATCGACGTCCCCTCCCGATCGGTCCACACGCCACCGCGGAGCATCCGGTGCGTGCGCCCGTAGGTCGCGCGGTAGACAGGATCCTTCTCAAGATCAACTGGCTTCCAGATCTCGCCCTTCAGCATCTCGGCGCTGGGGACCAATTCGGCCGCCAGCCACGGGCTCTTCGAGAGGGGTGCCGGCATCATGTGGGCGACGGACGGTCCGGACACGGGGAATATCTTCCCCTCCATCGAACGGGCGACGACGTCACGGTAGATCTCATGCCCCTCCTTCACAGGATGGCATCCATCGCGCGAGAAGACAAGTACGTTCCCCTCGTAGTTCCGTTTCGCGTCCGCATGCTGGTTCGCCTCGGGCTTGAGGGCATTCTTTGTGGGCTTGAAGAGGAGCGCGCCCGCGGCGAGACGCTTCGTGATCTCGGGGCCGTAGTCGATCGAGGGGATCCCGTAGTGGTTGCAGAGGTTCTCCATCGCCACGCCAAATCCGGTCTGCCGTCCGGCGGAGAGGTCCTTCAGCATCGGTTCGCAGAGTGTGTAGATGAAGCAGATGTCGATTCTGGGATTTGCCGCCCAAGTCTGGCGGATGATGCCCTCCACGCTCTGGTAGTCGTAGCCGGCGGATCCGTTCACGCGGAATTCGACAAAGAGAAGGTCTGGATTCTTCACCAGAACGTCCCCCGGCAGACGGCAGGCGCCGTAGTCGCTGCCCGTTCCCGAGATGGACGCGTTGATCTCCTCGACTTTCGCCTGGGGGAACCGCTCCCGAAACCACGCGAGCGTCATTGCGCGCCAGCCGGGATTCGCCTCCGTGATGCTTCCGCCCAGATAGGCGATGCGGACGGTCTCCCCCGCCTTGAGTTTCGCCAGCACATTCGGCACGCCGCCCCGCGCCCGACATTCCTCGGACACCCTGGGATCCGGTCCCACCATCCCTTCGGCCACGCACTGCGACAAGGCGAACAGACTCGCCGCACCACCAATGAAACCACGTCTTGAAAGATCCATGTTCAGACTCCTCACTTTTGCGGGACGAGACGGAGTTCGTATGGCAGGAACGTCGTCCTCGTCCATTTGCCGTTCCAGCGGTAGGCAATCTTCTGTTCATACGGCGTCGCGTTGGCGAACATGAGCGCCCGCGTGCCGTCGACCGCCTCCCAAGCTGTTCCAAACACGACCGGCTTGACATTGTCGATGTTCGTACCGCGGAAGTTCTCATGGTAGGCCACCGAGTCGCACTCGATCTTCGGCGGGTGCAGCTGGCGGCCATAGGCAAGCCACTTGCGCCCCTCGCCCGTCCAGAGACGAATCCACCGCTCGGAGAAGTCGCGCACAATCTCCGCATTGCCGGCCTTGCGGGCCACGGGAGCGAACGTGCCGTCGGACTGCTTCTCCTCGAACGTGATGCCGTCGACGAGGAACGAAGTCTTGCCATTCGCGTTCAGCATGAAGCGGAGATTCTGCGCCCCCTGCTTGATTTCAAACGTCGCGGACACCTTCCGCCAGCCCTCCGCAGCCTTCGGTACCCGGAAGTCGACGCCGCCGAATCCCTTGTACTTTCCGTTGACGGACGCAATCGCGCTCGCGGCGAAGTTGTTCGCCGGATTGTCGGTCTCGCCCTTCAGCCACGCCGTCACGCGATACACCGTGCCCGGCTTCCAGAACGTGTCGACGGGGATGCTGCGCGCCACCTGGGACCGCTTGCCGGTCGTCGCCACGCGGAGAGCATACCGTCCTTCCTTCACGTCGTTCGTCACCACGTCATGCGTTTCGGGCTTCTCCCAGAAGGCGAACCCATGACCGCCCTCGGTCAAAGCCTCGAAGCCGCCATTGGGGAACAGAGACGCCCCCTTCTCCCCATAGTAGCCGGTCGTCACCGGCAGACGCGGCATCTGTCCATCAGCCGCGCAGAACGCAAGCCAATAGGGACGCGTGTACTGTTCTGCACCGCTCTGGAACTGGACCGTGTACTCATGGTAGAGGTAATTGTAGACGCTCGCCCACTCCGGACCCGGCCACCGGCAGTTGCGGTAGTCCGCGAAGGCGTAGATGTCGGTGAAGAACTCATGCATCTCCTCGAAGGAGAACATCGCCCCGGGATTGAGCTTCCGCATCTCCGCGAGCATTGTCTCGAACTGGTGCCGCTGCGCCGCCATCGCCCACTTGCCCGGTCCCGGCTTGTGGCCATGCTCGCGTGACCAGCAGGTCGGCACGCGCGCGCCGACGTCCTGGTCGGCCTGCACGAGATCGGCCCCGCGCTTCACGAGCTCGCACGCAACGTCGCGGTTCCACCAGTCGACGCTCCAGGGATCGCCCGGGCACATTGATGCCGACTTGCCGCCGCCCAGCCAGCCGAGCTTGTCGAAGCGGACCTTGCCGTCGGGATTGAGCACCGCGTGCTTCGAGGCCTCCGGCCAGAACCCCTTCGAGAAGTCGAGCCGGTAGGTGCCGTCGTCCTTCAGCCCAACCTGCACATTCCAGTGGTGTCCGCCCGGCCAGGGCCAGAAGTGTCCATTCGCCGCCTTCACCCATGTCATGATTTCCGCGAACTTCTCCTCGCTCGGATACATTGGGAAGTATTCCGTGGTGATCCAGTCGCCATGATGCTCCCAGCCCTCCATCGTTGCCAGAAGCGGAACGCCCGGGAAGTTCTTCGTCCAGTAGTTCTCGAGCCAGTCCTTCATGAACGCTGGCCGGTCGAACCACTCGCGGTTGAAGCGCATCATCACCGGCGCCTCGCGCGTCCAGGCCGGCAACTCGGACTTTTCGAGGAAGGTCTTCGCGCACCAGAACTGCTTCTTCGCCCAGGCCTTGTAGAGGTCGGCCGCGTCGTACCAGGTCGTCTCCTCGCCGTCGGGATTCCAGAATCCGCGCAGGAGGATGTCGTAGGGCTGCTCGTCCGTGGTTTCGGAATACTCGAACCGGCTCCAGCGGAAGAGGAAGTCGCCGCCGTAGAATGTGCCGTCCGGACGGTCTTTCCGCCACCAGCGGTCCATCAGAAGCTCCTTCTCGTTGCCCTCGGCGTCCTCTGCCATCGTAAAGAGACCGCCGCGGTCGTCGAAGAAGCTGCCGAACTGTGCAACGAGATTGCCTGGCGAATGCCCCACATGGCGGCTGCGCCAGTACTCACGGTTCGGGTTCATCGGATAGCGGACGAGTCCGCCATGCCCCGTGCCCATTACGACCGCATCGTCTGTCGGCGTCGTCCCCAGGCATTCATTCATCGCGAAGCGCGGAAACTGCGTCTCGACGAGCGCCCACCCCGCCTTGGGGGTCACCGCGATCCGGCAGCGGATGGCAGGATCGTCCGGCTTGATGGTAAACGTCGCGACAGCGCGCGCCACACAGTCCCCAACATCCTCCCAGACGAGCTGGAGCACGCGTTCGCCCGTCCATTGGACGAAGAAGTTCTTCGCCTCGTTGGCCCGGATGGTACGCTTCTGCGTGAAGTCCGTCGTCCGGCAGGCCTCGACGTTCCAGAGCGCAGAATCGACGTTCCGCGCCGAGACGTATTCCTGCCCATGCGCATCCTCCAGAGACGTCAACCGCCCCTTCGCCGCATCGTCGAACGAGGCCTTGAGCGTGAGCGAATTGATCTCCACGCCACAGGCAACCATCCCGATCAGGCCGACAGCCATCACAACAATACGCTTCATTGAAACTCCTTCGTTCTTCACTATTCAAAATTCGGCACTCGACATCCATCACCCATCGAAGGCCATGGATTCCCCTTCAGTAGAGAAATCCAAAGAGCCAAAGCGGAATCTTGTTTCCGATCCCGATTTCCATATCATCGCAGGCGACAAAACTATTGGGGACATCTTTAATCTGCTCAAATCCCTTGCCCGCACCACCGATTTCAAAGGTCCACTGTCCGTCCACAAGAAAATCGCCGACCCCCGAATAGGCAACTTTATGGTCTTTTCTCACCTGATCGAAGAAAAGCGTCTCACGGACAGTCCCAATTGAAACTCGTGACGCGAGCGCGTACATCAGATTGGCGTTGCCACAGTAGATTTTCTCCGGCTTGGACAGGTTCTTCAGCGTCTCTCCCTTGGGGGGAACGAGCGCAAGCAGTCCAGCCCGATCAAGCGCAGAAAGCATTCTCAGCCCCTGGTTGCGGTCCGTTTCAAGCTCCGTGTAGAGTCGCTTCATGTTGGGTTGCTGCGGCACACTCTCGGCAATGACCATCAGCATCTTCTTGGCCTTCATGATCGTTTCCTGCGAGACCTGTTCAACCGCAGGATAGTCCACCTCCAGGATCTTATTCACCGTCTCCTTCACGCGCAACCCGTATCCCGAACCCGGTTCACGATAAAACGGATAATAGCCAGACTCCCGATATCGCTCAAAAAGCGGAATGATCTTGATTCCTGACGTAATCCGGGCAGCCAGTTTGCGATGGTCGACCAGAAGTTCGTCCATGCCTATCGGTTCAATCTCCTTCACCCCTTCAAAAGCCAAGAACTCGCGGAATGACAGACCTTTCAGCTCATAGGTCATCAGCCGCCGCGACAAGTCACCCTTGCCTTCCTCCAACTTCAACAGGGACGAACCCGAATAGACGATATTGAGCTTGGGAAACTGATCGTAAAGGTTCTTGACGAGAAGCTGCCAGTTCCTGCCGAAGTGATGGATCTCGTCGATATAGAGGTGCGTATACCCGTGATCATACAGATAGGACGCGACATCCAGAATCGAATGGCGCGAAAACCAAAGATCATCCAGGCTGACATACAGCGCCTTGTCGCTCCCAACACCAAACGCTTCTTTGAGATGCTGCTTCAGAATCGTCGTTTTGCCGACACCACGTGCGCCCTTGATGCAAATCAACCGGTTGTTCCAGTCGATCTCGTGCATCAAGTAGCGCTTGAAATCCATCGAAACGTCTTCGACCAGACGATCCGACGTCTTAAAAAGAGGAAGCATATCTTCAGTTATCATTTTCATCCCACAAAAAGTGTTCGCATTCATTCTTTCCCATCGGAAAAAAGTATATCAAAACACTACGTGATCGACAAGATACTCCAAAAATCTGTACTTCCTCAACTATTTTACAATTTTTCTCACCTACTCAACCTTATCAACCCTCTCAACCTACTCAAAGCGCATCCAGTCGATCTCGGCGTTCACATACAGCAGGTCCGACGGGTCGAACCAGAGATCGTCGACCGTGCCGTTCCAGTTCGGATTGCCCGCGAGCGGCAGCGTGTACTCGTGCCACTGGCCGTCGAGCACGGCCTTGGCGGAGGACTGGGCGGAGATGTCGGCCTTCACCGTCGGAGACGCCGGGTCCTTCCGGAGGATCGGATGTCCGACGCGGCCCCACATGAGGCGCACGACCTCGTCGCCCTTCGGCTTGAACTTCTCGCCGCGGCCGAGGTTCGGCTTGAGACGCATCATCACCTTGAAGCAGGTGAACGGCGCAGCGGCAAACGGTTTCGGACGCGTCCGGATCGCGACCGGCGTACGCTGCGCGCACGTACGGAAGAACTCGATCTCGCCGTCATGCGGCCAGATTGTCTGTGTACCGTACGGATTCCGATACCAGCCCTGATGGCCATCCGCAAAATCCCAGCTCGTGCGGTCATAGAACGGCATCGGCGGGAACTGCGGATTCGGGCGGTTGATATCCTGCGGTGTCAGGTTCTTCGGCCAGCCGGCCGCCGGCTTCGCGCAGAAGACGTCGCGGATCTGGTCGTAGAGCGCGAACCCGTATTCGGCGTTCGGCTCGACATAGCTGCCCTCCTGCCATTCGTTCATCGGCCCGATCACAATGCGCTTGCATCCCGTGTCGACGCTGAAACGCTTCGCCTCTTCGCAGACCTTCCGGAACTCTGCAACCGTGCGGTTCGTCACGTAGTTTGCGGCGCCGAAATCGCGCGGCGTGGAATTCCAGCCTGTCGCGAGCGTCGGCCAGAACGGAATGTCGTCCTTGTCCCAGTTCTTCTTCCACCAGTTGTAGGACGCCTCGCGCGACAGCGCGAAGTCGTAGCGCCACGGCGACTTCCACCAGTTCGGCGTGGACTCGAGACGCTTCCGCGTCTCGGGCGGCATGGACTCCCGGAGCTGATGCGGCCAGGCGACGTTGTACTGGAAGAGCTCCTCGATGCCGGCATGGTGCAGCGCCTTCATCTGCTCGGGTTTCGGACGTCCTCCGTTCCCGAAACACGTGAACTGGATGCCGGGCAGCCCCGCCTCCTTCGCCAGCTTGCGGGAGATGTCGAGCGCGCGCTTGAGTCCTTCGCCGGGCGGCAGATTCGTCTCGCCGTTCTTCTCGGCGATCGCGCGGAAGTCGCGCTCGAGGTTCGTCCATTCCCAGATCACGACGAGCGGACGCCCCTTCGCGTCCTTGTAGTAGTAGTCCTCCTTGAAGTAGTTGTCGATCCACCACTTCGTCACCGCGATCTGGTCCGCCACGCTGTGTGCACCCGGCTCGTTGTGGTTGCACCAGTTCATGTACCATTTGAGATGCTTGGCGAACTTCGCCTTCGGATAGGCCTTCACCCAGTGGTCGAGGCGTTGCACGCCCTTGCACCAGTACCAGTCCACGAGGAAGCTCGTCACGCCGTGCTCGACGGCCCACTTGATCTGCCAGTCGATGTTCTCTGGATGGCCTTCGTCATACCAGCCGAGCGTCGGCTTGATGTGCGGATAGACCTGGTCGACCATGTCCCACTCGGCCATCCAGTCCGTGCCGGGGTAGTAGACGGCCGTCACCTCGACGCCGTCCTTTGTCGGCACGGGCACAGGTTCAGGGATGTAGGGTGCAGCGACGGACTGGAGTCCGACAGACGCGGCAAGAGAGAGTAGAACGCCGCCGAGGAATCGTGTCTTCATAATGTGGATTTCTCCTTGTTTAAATTTAACGCAGAATGATGTTGGTACCGCGCGAGTACGTCAGAATGATGGAGTTGCCGCTCTTCGAGACACGCCAGAGGTTCGGATGCTCGAAGGCTTCGAAGCCCGTCACCTCGCCCACGGAGCCGGTGATGCCTCCGGTCGCCGTGAGCAGCACGTACTTCTTCGTCTCAAAGGACGGCGTGACGCCCGAGACGTTTACCGTCGCCGCGTCGGACAGCGTCAGCGTGCCGGAAACGTTCAGCGGCTGACTGCAGCCTTCGGCCGTGAACGCAAGCGATTTTGCAACGACATTGCCGTTGATGACGGAACCGAAACCGCCAAACGCGTCGAAAGTCAGCGTGCCGAGGTTGTTGAGGTCAAGCGTGCCCCCTGCGCAACGGACTTCGCCGTTCGCCGGCAAGGCGTCCACCGTGGCGATCTTGAGCGTGCCGCCCGCGACGACCGTCGGCCCCGCGTAGGTATTGGTGGCCGTCAGCGTGAAGACACCGTTTTTCGCGTCGCTCGAATCCGTCACCGTCAGTCCACCCGACGGAACGTCGCCCTCCGTGAGCGTCGCCGTGCAGGTCAACGTGCTGGCTCGATCCCCGCTCTTGACCGTGACCGTCGGCGTGCTCGTGTAGCCCCAGCCTGGCGAGACGACCGTAATCGGTCCAATCCGACCGGTCTGAGGATTGAACGCACAGTGCGCCGTCGCGCCCGCGCCGCCGCCGCCCGTGATATAGACTTTCGGCGTCCCAATGTAGCCATCGATCTTCGCGCCGACCGGAAGCGTGATCGAGGCAACGCCCTTCCCCACCGGCTTCGAGAACGGAACCGAGCCGTTGGAGAGCACCTTGCCGTTGACGTCGACGGTAGCGCCGCCGGCGAAGATCGTCACGGCGTCCGCCTTGTTCACGCCGTCGCCGAAGACCGTGGCGTGGGTCTTGGTACCGCGGAACGTGCCGCCGTTGAAATTGATGTAGGAATAGACGTCCTTGAATCCGGAGATCTTGAGAGCAGAATCGGCAAATCCGGTATGGCGCTTCGAGAAGTTCGGCACCGTCAGAACGCCCGCATTGAGGTTCACCACGGAGACTGCGGTGTTCGTGCGTTCGGAAAGGCAGATGTAGGACTTCAGCGTCATCTGCGGATTGTCGCCCGCGAGCGTCAGCACGGCCTCCATCGGTCCCGCGGACTTGTCGGCCCAGCTGAAGCTGCCAAGATACATGCACGGTTCGCCGGATGACGTCTGCGTTAAGGTTCCGCCCGTCATGTGATATTCGCCATAACCACCCCGGCTGATGCAGAGCGGGGCATCCGTCAACAGGAACGCTCCCCCCGTCTGCTCGAACATGCCCTCGGCCCCTTTCGAACGGCCCACCGCCTGCCAGGCGCGCACGGAGTAGGTGCCGTCATAGAGGCCGTAGTAGCCGTAGCCATTGGCGTTATTCCCGATCGAACCGTCGTTGCCGCCCACAGCCGTATCGCGGAAGAAGCCACCGAACTGATGGACCGCGCCCTTGTTGCCTTCACCCATGTGAAGGCAGTTCGTCACAATCGCGCCGGCGCGGAGTTCGAGGATCGCGCCCTTCGTGCCCGTGTCGCCCACATAGAGGAATCCGCCCTTCTTCTGCGCCGGTGCTTCGTAGGCACCCAGCACGGTTGCACCTGCAACGACCATCCGCGCATTGGTCACGCTGTTCGCGCCACCGACAGTAAAGGACTTGTTGGTGATAGTCGGATGGCCCGCGCCGTCCGATTCGCCTGCGTAGATGAAGCCTGCATCCGTGAGATCCAGCGTACCGCCGGCTGCCTTGAGCTCGGAGAGGAAGCGCGTCTCGCCGCACGACCGGACGTTCAACGTGCCCTCCCCGTTAATCAGACAAGTCTTGCCGTCCGCAGGGACCTTCGCTGCAAAGGTCAGCTCGCCCGGTCCGCCGTGCCGGTACGTGATCGAGCGCTCGAGGTCGACATCGTCCGTCAGGGACTGTCCCTGAGACGTATAGACGTTCACCGCGCCGATGCCGTTCCAGTTCGTAAGGACATTATGGATGGACGCGAAGTCCCACGCGCCCGGCCCCGCCATGAGGTTGAGCCGTCCGCTCGATGAGGTGATCGGCCCCGGCGGGATCGATCCCGCCACCGTCGCCCAGATGTCGCCGAAGTCCGCCGTCACACCGCCCGTCCAGCTGTTGGTCGGGCAGGTGATGTAGAGGTGCTGCGTCGTCGCGTAGGAACCGCTGAAGTTGCTGCCGGAAGCGGAGCTGATCCGCCCCGGCCCAGAGATGCATCCCGCCAAGGTCGCACGCATGTTCGCTGTCGCCGAATACGTCGAGAAGTACATGCGGCCGTCAAGCCGGATGGGTCCCATGATCTTGTTGCTGTTCTCGCCCGTCCCCGCGCCCACGCGGAACCGCGCGCCCTCCTTCATGACCGTCCAGCCCGCGAACGCGGGTGTCGAGCCCCACGTGTCGAGGAAGCTGTTCTTCCCGATTTCCAGCATCGCGTCCGCGTTGAGGCGGGGCGATCCCTGCAGGATGTAGTCGCTCCCGTTCGTGATGCAGAGCGTGCCGTTCTTCACCGTCGTGCCCGTGTTCATGAACATGGAGCTGTGCGACGTCAGCAGGCGGTGGGTGAGCGTGTGGCCGCCCAGGTCCAGCGTGCCGTAGGAGAAGCCGCAGCGCGACGTGTTGCCGAACGAGGCGTCGTCCGTGAGGCGCACGTTCGAGAAGACGTTGTCCACGTTCGCATTACCACCCGCCGCCTTGATGTAATAGAGCGCGCCATTTCCGTCCGGGCCGTTCCCCGCGATCTCAAGCGTGCCCTTGATCAGCAGCTTGTCCTGCGCCGTCGGCCCCGGGCACCGCACGCGCAGCTGCGCGCCCTTCGACACGGTGTACGTGTTCGCGGCGTCGCGGCCGAAGACGGGCACAGTCGCCGAGCCGTTCGAGCTCACGGCGCTCTGCGCCTCGAGGATGCCTTCGCGGACCTCGACGCTGCCGGAGAACGCGGTGTTGTTGTCGTTGGAGACGACGAGCGTGCCCGCACCGAGCTTGACCACCTTCGTGATCTCCGCCGTGAGCACGTCCGTGTGCCGCTGCGTGATCCCCGCCGGCACGTTGTAGGTCAGCACGCCGTCCACGAGGCTGCGGGGGACCTGTCCCGCCGCGAGCGTGCCCGCGCCCGACAGCCAGGCCGCCGTCGCCCCGGTGTAGCAGTCCGCCGCCAGCGCGGCGCCGTTGTAGGAGGCCGTCGGCACGTAGAGCAGCGAGCCGGCGTCCAGGGCCAGCGTCACGCCCGCGGGCACGGCCAGCGAGTTGGCCAGTGTCGCGGCGGGGGTGCCGGAGAACGACACCGTGCCGGAACCGCTGAAGGTCAGGCTGTGGACCGGCGTCGTCAGATTCGCCAGGGAGACCGTCGCGCCTGCGGGCACCGTCACGTCGTCGCAGAACGTCGGCGCCTGCGTGGCGGCCGCGCCGCCAACCTCCCAGTTCGCGGGATTCGCCCAGTCCGCGTCCGCCGCACCCGTCCAGACGTAGCCGACCGTCTCGTCCGCCACGCCGGACGCCCTCAGCGGCGCCCCCATGACCGGTCCCAGCACACGGCCCGTCACCAGGTCCTTCACGCCCGCGACGCCGTTCCGCAGGCAGGGCACGAATTCATGCACGAGCGTGCCGCCCTCGGAGACCTTCATCGAGTAGAGCTTCATCTTCGCGAGGTTCAGGAAGTCCGTCGCGCCGGGGCCGGCACGTACGCCGAAGAGGGCCATCGGATAGACGGCGTTCTTCGTCCGCGCCCCGGTCAGGTTGGCCGTATCGACGAGCGTACCGTTCTTGTAGACCTCGTGCTTGCCGGCGAAGGAATCCAGCACGATCCGCACGCGTTCCTTGGAAACAGCGGTATTCGACCAGATCCAGTCGCCGTCGCCGTCCTTGCAGCCCCAGGAATAGAAGCTGCCGCCGCTGATGTAGGACGCGAAGGTCAACCCCGCATCCACGCCCTGGTCGCTGAAGGGACGCTGCTGCACGGTCAGGTCGTCGTAGGCGAAATCAATGTCGACCCGCGTCGCTGGCGTCGCAAAGTAACCAGAGGTAATTGCAAAACCTCGGCGAAGTCGTGCCGGACGTCCGCCTGACGGCG
>JAUNMP010000104.1 GCA_030537465.1 bacterium | reverse complement strand
CAACTTCCAGAGTACTTTAACTCGACATCCAGAGTACTCTACCAGCACATCCCCTTTTCAGACACTGCACGAGCTCTCCGTCCCCTCGTTTCTCAGCGAGCGGCACAGAGCGCCACACTACACGCGAGCCCACAATCAGACGATCCTTCCAGCCGCGCGCGCATCGCCTGCGCCGCACGCACCAGGTCGGCAGGGGACATTTCGCGGATTCCATTCAGCCGCAGGTAACGGAGCCCCCGCCGATAGGCACGCTGCGCACCATCCACGCCGACCGCGGCCGCCTCGTGGAGCGCCGCCACATTGCGCACGCTGAGCGCGGCGTTCGCCCACCCGCCCTCGGCCGTCTGATCACGGACGATCGCCGTCACCGCGGCTTTGAGCGTATCCATCGCGGCGGAGGGATCCGCGGCAAGCGCCGCCACGGCAAAGGCCTGCACATAGGGAGCCGCCGAAGAACTGGAAAAGGTGCCGTCGGTCTGCTGGCACGCGGCAAGGCGCGCGGACGTCCAGGTGGATGAAGGACGGTTGAACACACTCCCCAGCGCCAGGAGGAGCGCGAAACACGCGGCGATCGGCACGCCCAGCCACGGCGAGCGCCAGATTGGCGGGCGGGAACGCATCCGAGACCTCTCGGCGTGCACCGCGGCCATCACGGAAGCCGTGAAATCCTCTGACGTCCGGACCGTCGGCGCGGCGCGAAGCGCGTCGGCAAAGGCCATCAGCTCCTCGTCCAGCGTCCGCCCGACGCCACCGTCTCCGTTGCTCATCCCAGAATCTCCTTCAGTTTCCGCAATGCGTTGAACATGCGCGACTTCACGGTTCCCATCGGGATTCCAAGAATCTCCCCGACTTCAGCGTAGGGAAGATCCTGGAAGACGCCCAGCTCGACCACATCCCGCAGGGACGGCGAGAGCCGCGACACGGCCCGCCGAACATCCTCGCCCTCGGCGGGGGCTTCGGGCGTCCGTTCGTCCGCTCGCACCTCCGCCTCGCGCGCCAATCCTTCCACGAGACCGATCCGTCGGCCCTCGGCACGATAGAAGTCCACAGACTCCTGTCCCGCGAGGAGGAACAGGAACGTCGTGAACTTGGCCTGCGGCTCGTATTTGGTCCGATATTTCCAGAGCCGCAGGAACGTCCGCTGCGCGAGATCCTGTCCATCGGCGTATGAAACGCCCTTGCGGAGGAAGAAGTTCAGAAGAATGTCTTTATATTTTTCTACGAGGCACGCGAAGGCGTCTTCCCGCCCCTGGGCGGCGAGCTCCATCAACTCGACGTCCGTCAGGTCCTTCATTGCGTCCGCCCCCCCGCATGGCTATCCAACCATACGGCGACTGTGTGGACTATGGCCGACCGCTGCGCACAGAACCCACGGGAATATTCCCCAGAGGGAGTCATACCGACCCCAACCATCAACGCCAGCAGTGCCAATGACAGGAAAACTCCCACGAGAGCGCCCGCAATGGCATTCGCGCACCCGCCCAGACATCCCCGCACGAATTTCTTCACCATGCAGCGGACCAGTCCGAACACGACCAGGGCGATCACGAGATCGAGAACCGCCGCAATGGCCGTCGCAGTCGTCCCCTCGGGCACTCCCAGAGCCGCGGTCGCCGTGCACGCCACCCCCCAACCCGCATAGCCGGCTAGGGGTGCCGTAATGAAACCCGCCAGAGCCCCCAATTGGCTGGAGGCACCAATACCCCCCCCTCCCAGCACGAGAACGATCGTCGTGCCGATCAGAATCCAGTCCAATATGGAAAGTTCGACGGACAACGGATCACTTCACTTCCGAGCGGTAGGCCTTCCAGATTTCCGCCAGTTTCCCCTTGCCCGCCTTCTGAAGCGAGGCGATGAGAAGATCGAGCGTCGTCCGATTCTCCGGATCGTGCGCCACGGCGTGGTCCATAATCTGCACCGCGGTGATCCAGCGCTGGTTCGTGTACGCCAGGCGGGCCGCCGCGAGATAGTAGTTCTGCCGTTCGGGCCGCTGGTCGATCGCGGCGCGATAGGCGGCGAGCGCCTTGTCGACGCCCGCGGACGTCTTGTCGTTCAGCGAGAGCAGATAGGCATACTTGGCCGCCGCCGCGTCGGAAAGCGGGTCCGCGTTGAATGCGGCTTCATATTTCTTGATCGCGGCGCGGATCTGCTTCTTCTGCTGCAGCTTCTCACCTTCGGCAAGGAGCCTGGCGGACGCCGCGGGGTCGCGCTTCGCCACGCCGGGCTTCGAAGCCGCGGCCGCCATACGAGCGGACCGCAACGCCGGGATGATGTCTCGGCTAATCTTCTTCGTACGCTCCTCGCGTGGATCGGAGAATCGGGCCGCCATCTCAAACTGCTCCAACGCGGCCTCGGTGAAACGGTACGTATCACGCGAAAGGACACCCAGATGGTACCAGGCGGACGCATTGCGGCGGTTGAGCCGCATAGCGCGGAGGAACGAGACGCGGGCCGAATCGCCGGCTCCCTGCGCCAGTTCGACAACGCCACGCGAGGCGAGCGCATCACTTCGCATCGTAGCCGGCAGTGAAGTCTCCGCCGCGACCGCTGCAAAGGCTTCGATCGCACGGGCGTAGTCCTTCTTCAGATACGCGACCTGCCCCTCCGCGAGGCGCGCCTCGGCAGAATTCGGATCCAGGGCAAGCGCCTCCTTCACGGCAAGTTCCGCTGCGTCGATTTCGCCAAGGCGGAGATGGGCGAGGGAAAGCTGCAGCCGGGCGTTGAAGTTCGTGCCGCAGACCTGTGCGGCCTTTTCAAACGAGGCGATCGCCCCCTGGACGTTCTGCAACTCAAGCTCGGCCATACCCTTCGCCACCGCCGCGGAACCGTCGTCCGCCGCCTCTGGGGCGGACGCCCCCTTCCCGGGGCCATCGCAACCCACCAGGAGAATGGATAGAAAGACAAGAAATGCCGTCGTGGTCTTCATGAAATCCTCAATTTGCGTTCATCTGCCGAAACAAACTCGCACATTATAGCACAATCTTCAGCACAGAATATTCCACAAGACCATTTATCTCCACCATTTTTTCGATTCCCGCCCCTTTCGGGGAAGCACCGTTCCCAGCACGCCAAGCACGAGAACCCACATCGCATACCAGAGCACGCACATCGGAAGAGTCCAGGGTCTCACGGAGAAACTGGAGAACGGCAACGCCGCCACCTTCTCGGAAATGAAGGCCATGATCCACGTGAGGGCCGCCGTTCCGTTGTTCAATGCAGCCGCCAGCGGTAGACAGGCGAAGCTCATGACGAGCCCTCCCGCCCCCAACCTCACCATCCACTGGACACAGAAGATCACCACGACATTCGCCAGCAGTCCCCCCGGAGTGAAACGCCCAAACGCATAGGCTGCAACTGGCACGCCCGCCACCCATGCGGCAAACGACACCCCCAATCCATCGAAGCATTTCCGCCAGCGGCTTCCCTCCCTGAACCAAGGGCGAAAGTGCCTCGACCAGTGACACCATATCACGATCCCGAACATCACGACGAACGAAAGCGTACAGCCCAGATCAAACAACCGTTCAGGCGAAAGCGCGTAGACGCCGAGTGCCGTCACCGACCAGGCAGCCAGTGCATCCGGGCGTCGTCCCAACACCGACGCCACCAGAAACAAAGAAACCATCGTGGCCGCCCGAACTGCGCTTGGGCGCACCCCCGTAAGCACAACATAGGCCCAGACCAGGGGCAGACAGACAAGTCCGCGAGCGCACGAGGGGAGGCAGACCGTGGTCAGCGCGGTATTCAGCAACCACGCAACCACCATCACGTGAAGTCCCGAAATGGCGAACACGTGGATGGTTCCTGCATCCACGAACGCCCGCTTCCACGCCTTCGGCAGCTCGTTGCGCCGCCCCAGCAGAATCGCCCGATTGAGAGCCGCAAGCTCCGGACACCACGCAAGTCCCACGCCGGCCCGCCGTGCGAGGTCCTCGCTTGCGGCCGACCATCCCGCACGGACCGAATCCCGGCGGACCACCTCCACACAGCGCACCCGCGCTGCCTGGGGTACCCACAGGGTTCGCCGATTGTAGCGGTCGGACCAGTTTCGAGCACGCGAGATCCAACCGTCCACGCGCCAGACCTCCCCCATCTGCGGTACCCGTCCCCCATCAGGCAGAGGCATAATCACCTTCAATCCCACTGGCCCCACCCGCGAGATGAAGTCAATGCTGCGTCGTCCTGTCTTTTCATTCCTCCGACAGGTGACGGGACCTTCCACGGGTACATCAAGAGGCGGACGCGGACCGAAGACCCCCGTGTTTGCGTCCTCCACATCCTTCAACGTGGCCTCCGTGCGCAGTGCCAGCAGAGCCCCAAGAACGAACAGCGCCACATAGCCGACACGCCGAATTCCCCACCCATACGCAGCCAGAATCGCCGTCAGCGCGAAGAAGCCCATCCACGCCCAGACATCCGCCAGTGCACGCGCAGAGAAACCGACAAGCTCGCCGACGATCAACACCCCCGCGGCGAAAACCAGTCGTGCGGAAGGAGCCTTCTCCTCGAGGGAAAGCATACCTCAGTTCCAGTAAGTACGGTCGAGCTCCCGCCAGCGGCTCGCCTCGAACACATGCTCGTCCCTCACGTCCTCCGAGCCCGCCAGATCCGCCACGGTTCGAGCCACCTTCAGCACACGGTCGTAGGCGCGCGCCGAGAGATCGAGCTCCTGGATCAATCCCCGCATACGAGCCTGCCCCGCCTTGTCCAGCCGGCAGAAGTCGGCCAGATCCCTGGACCTCATGTCGGCATTGCAGTGCACGCCCGGCATCCCCGCAAATCGAACCTCCTGTCGCTGCCGCGCCTCGACCACACGGGCACGGATCACCGCCGAGGGCTCACCCTGCGGGGCATCCAGCAATTCGCGCATCGAAACCGGCGGCAGCGAAAGCTGGATGTCGATGCGGTCGAGGAGCGGACCCGAGATCTTCCCCCGGTAGGCCGTGACCTGCCTCTGCGAACACCGGCAGACGTGGGTGGGGTCGTCGGCGTACCCGCATGGGCACGGATTCATCGCCGCCACCAGCATGAAACGCGAGGGGAAATCACAGGCCGCCGCGGCTCGGGAGATCGCGACGTGCCCATCTTCAAGTGGCTGACGCATCACCTCCAGCACGTTGCGGCGGAATTCCGGGAACTCGTCCAGGAAGAGCACTCCGCGGTGCGCGAGCGAGACCTCCCCCGGCTGCGGGTGCGTGCCACCACCGAGCAGTCCACAGTCGCTCACCGTGTGGTGCGGTGCGCGGAACGGCCGCCTCGTCACCAGCGAGACGCCACCCTCGAGCTTACCCGCCACGGAGTGGATGCGCGTCACCTCCAGCGCCTCCTCGGGGGTGAGCGGAGGGAGAATGGATGGTATCCGGCGCGCGAGCATCGTCTTGCCGGCACCCGGCGAACCGATCATCAGAAGGTTGTGTCCGCCCGCCACCGCCACCTCGATCGCCCGTTTGGCGCACTCCTGCCCCTTGACGTCGGCGAAGTCCTCCCCGCCCTCCTGCCCCTTCGCAACAAGCATCTTCAGATCCGCGAACACAGGCTCGACGACATGCGTACCTGCAAGGAAGTCCGCGGCCTCGCGGAGCGTCCGCACGGGATAGACGGAGATGCCGTCGACCACGCTCGCCTCGGCGGCGTTCTCCGCCGGCACGAGAATGCCCTTCTTCCCGATCCGACGCATCTCGAGGACAATCGGCAGAATACCCTGTACGCGCCGGACGCTCCCCGCCAGGGCAAGTTCCCCCGCCAATGCATAGTCGCCAAGGTCCGGAGCCTTGATCTTCCCGGCCGCCGCGAGCAGACACACCGCAATGGGCAAGTCGTAGATCGGGCCCTCCTTGCGGACGTCCGCCGGCGCAAGGTTCACGGTGATGTTCGACTCAATCTTCTTGAAGCCCGAATTCCCGATTGCCGTCGAAACACGATCCTTCGCCTCCTTCACGGCCTGGTCCGGCAACCCGACCATCGTGAACTGCGGTGCCCCGTCCGCCGAGCAGACTTCAATCTCGACCGTCCGCGCGTCAACTCCGCAGACCGCCCCCGAATGACATTTCGCCAGCATATTCCTGTCGTTCCTTTCGCTGCGACGCACCATGCGCCGACAGGGGAAAGAATAGCAGAGGATGGGAAAGTTTTGTAGTCCTAGAAAAGTCAAAAATGCTAGAGGTGACCTCTAGTTCTGTCAAGGAAGCGTCAAGAAATCTTGACATCCATGGATTCTACCGCCCTAGAGCCTGGATCGGTTCACGAAATACACGGCGCCGACCATGCAGAGAAACGCCCAGAGGTAGTCCCACCGCCACTTCTCGCCCATGAAGATCATCACGAACGGGATGAACACGCACACTGTGATCACCTCCTGGATGATCTTCAGCTGCGGCACGGAGAGTCCCGAGACAGCGCCGATCCGATTCGCCGGAACCGCCACGCAGTATTCGAAGAACGCAATTCCCCAACTGACGAGAACGATGCCGAACAACGACCACAAGCTCCCGGATTCGGCCTTGACGCCGCCCTTCAGGTGCCAGTACCACGCGAAGGTCATCATCAGATTGCTCACAACCAGCATTCCCACGGTGAGCACGACGCCCATGGGCTTTGACAGACTTTCCAGATTCATGGGCGGAGATTCTAGCACTTCTCCTCTGTACCCGCAAGCGCGCGCACGAGGGCGCAGGTCGAGCAGTCGGGGTGGACGGCGAGGCAGAACTCCCGATGAACCTGGATGAGTCCCTGGAGCAGAAGGCCGTTTCCGGAGTAGAGCGCGGGATTGTGGTCGCGGCCGAGCAGACGGAAGGCCGTCAGGCGCATCGGCGCGCAGATGCCCTCGGGGCAGAGCCACTCCGGCACCCGAGAGAGGCGTCCCTCGGCAAGGGCGAACGGCGTGACGACATTCGCGAGCATTGCCGCGGCGCGGTCCGCCCCCACGTGTCCCTCCGTGCGCAGAAGTCTCTGCGCGGCCTTCTGTCCGTCCCGCGATGCGAGATCAAATTCGTTGAGGCGCAGCAGCAGTTCGGGTAACGCACCGGCGAAGAGTGCCGCGGCGTCGCCGATGCGGCGGGCGGGGGAATTGGCGGGGCGCACATTCGCGGTCCGCCAGGGCACGCGGCGCGCGATGTCCATCTCCGCGGCGCAGGCGAGCACGGTCTCCGCAATATCCTTCGTCTCGGGGAGATCGCGCCAGGGGATGCGCTCCGCAAGCGCGCGGAACGGGGCGGCGTTGTGCTTGTAGCCGAAGGCCGCCATCATCTCCTCGTAGAACGTCTGGGCGTGGTCTCCTTTCCGCACGAACAACGCCTTCAGTCGACGGGCCTTGCCTTCCAGACGACGTGACCCCAGGACGCGCAGCAGATCGAGACAGGCGTCCGGACGACGCGCGAAAATCGCCGCGCACGGACGTTCCGTCGTCGGAAGTTTGGCATAGGGATAGACGTCGAGATCGATCTCGTCGGGAGAGAAATCGGTCCTTGTCCGCAGAAAGTCCCCCAGACAGACCGAGACGCAGCCTGTGGGGAGTCCAACGGGGACGGGTCCTGGATACCAGGTCACGTGGAGGACAACACGTTTGTATGCGGGATCCTCGGCGTGACCGTGCGACGACCAGTCAGCGGGACGCAGATGGATTTCGACATCACCGCGAACACGCTGCCGCGACGAGCCAACCTCAATCACCGCATCGCGAAAGTCGGGTCCCGCCTCGAGGTTCCAGACACCCGGATCGACGACGCGGATCGGCATCCCATCCACCGTGTGCAGTTCTTCGGGCCGCAGTGCGCCATCGTACCAGAGAGCCTGGACATGGCGCTCGGAGACAGGCGGATGGTCGACGGCGATCATCGGCCCCTCACTTGACGAAGCGGTAGCCGATGCGCGGCACCGTCTCGATGTGGTCCCCGTCCCTGCCAAGCTTCTTGCGTAGCACCGCCACATGCTGGTCGACCGTGCGTGTCACCCCGCCGTAGTCGTACCCCCAGTAGAGGTTCAGCAGATCGTCGCGCTTGGCGACTTCGTCGGGATGGTCCACGAAATGGCGGAGCAGCTGGACCTCGCGCTCGGAGAGCGGCGTCGTGTGCTTGCGTCCGTCCACAAGCACGAAGCGCTTCGTGTCGACCGTGTGCGAACCAAAGCGGAACGTCGCCGGCGCCTCGGACGCGGGCGTCTCCGCCGGGGCCGACACCGCGTAGGCACTCGCCTGGCGCAAGTGCGCCGCCACGCGCGCCAGCAGCTCGTTCATTCCGTAGGGCTTGGTCACGTAATCGGTCGCGCCGCGCTCAAGGCCACGCACCTTGTCAATCTCCTCCACGCGCGCCGTCAGCATCACGATGGGCAGCCGTGCATCGGACTTGCGGATCTCGCGGCACACGTCGAATCCGTTCATCTTCGGCATGTTCACGTCCAGCAACAGAAGCTCGGGACGCTTCTTCCCATATTCGGCCAGCGCCACAGCGCCGTCCGCGGCGGTGCGCACGGAATAGCCCTCGCTCTCCAGCAAATCGGCCAGAGCCTCGCGGATGTTCGCTTCGTCCTCGGCAATCAGTATCTCAGCCATTTCCTGTCTCCTCCACATTCACGTCCAACGGCAGGACGAAGGTGAATGCACACCCACCTCCTTCGCGCGCTTCGACGGACAGCCGTCCGCCCATTCCCCGCGCGTATTCCCTCGAGATGAAAAGCCCAATGCCGCTCCCACTCGTCTCACGGGTGAGACCATTCTCCGCCCGCCAGTACTCGTCGAACACGTATTTGATCTGCTCGGGCGTCAGGCCCGGACCACGGTCCAGCACGCGCAGTACGGCCCAGCCATCTTCGCACGTCGTCTCGACCTCGACGGGGCCCTCCGCCGCCGCGTACTTGGAGGCATTCGACAGCAGGTTCTCAAGCACCTCCCGTGCCCGAACGGCGTCGGCGCGAACCAGCAGCGGCTTCGCGGCGCGCACCTCAAGCCCATTGGCGGCGAAGAAGGGACGCATCGTCTCCGCGACGGATCGAACCGTCTCCGCGAGGTCGAACGATTCCCGGGCAAACGACATCTGCCGGCACTCGATGCGAATCAAGTCCAGCAGGTTCAATACCATACCATTCAGACGACGCCCCTCCGACACAATCACCTCCAGGGCGCGAATGCGCTTCTCCTCAGTGGCGTAGCGTCCTTCCTTCAGCATCTCGGCCCGCAGCAGGAGAGAGGCGAGCGGTGTCTTGAGTTCATGCGCATAGTTGGCGATGAACTGCGTCTTCAAGGCGGCTTCACGACGTGCCCGACGTGCGGAGAGGACCAGCTGCCAGACGACGCCGAGCGAAACAAGCATCAGTCCCACGAACAAGACGTCAGCCAGACGCTGGGTCCGCGTCGCACTCCAGTGGCTTTTCACGATGCAGCCGATGACACGGACGTCGCCGAACCGCTCCCAGTACGACGGCCGCAGCTTGAGCCAGACAATCAGATAGGGTCTTCCATCCAGTTCAATGGGTTCAACATCGGAAAGCACGCGTACGCCATGGTCGATTTTCTCCCCGTTGATTAGGGTGTCCAGCGGCCCCCGCATTGCGACACGCGCACTTCTGGAGAGGGAGTTCCACCGCCAGACAGGCCCCTCCTTCTGCCCTACCGTGAACGTTGCGCAGATGTCATGGCCATAGTCCTCCTGGAATCGCCCCAACTGTTCCAGCCAACTCTCACCAGATCTCTGCTCGAGGACAACACGCTGGAGCTCCATCAACACGCTCTTGCGCGTGCGATTGCGATACCACTCCCGCTCGGCCCTCTTCACGCCTTCCGCATTGAACCAAAGCAACATAACCACGCCCGCGGCGACAAGAAACGCGACGAGCGAGAATACAAGCGAAAAGGTTTTCCGATTGAATTTCATGGCACGCGCATATTAAAGCATAAATCCGCGAGGCGCGTGTCAAGAATGGGTAAAAACGATGTCAAAAAAACGTCAAAAATCTTAGAGGTACGGATTGGTCTCGATCTCGCGTCCAATCGTCGTCGAAGCACCATGCCCCGGGACGACCACCGTCGCGGGCGGGAGCTTCGCGAGGCGCTGGAGTGATTCCGTGAGCGTCGTCATGCTGCCGCCGGGGAAGTCGGTGCGCCCGCAGGAACCTGCGAAGAGCGTATCGCCGGAGAGGAGAAGCGAATCCGCCTCGAACTGCAGGCAGACACCGCCGGGCGTGTGGCCGGGCGTCGCGAGAACCTTCGCGGTGATGCCGCCGACGGAAAGAGTCGCGCCCTCGGTCAGGTCCTCGACCAGGGTTATGGGGCGCTCAGTCGCCAGGTACTCGCTCCCCCAGGCATTCATCGGCGAGAAGGCGATCTTCGTGTCGGCGGGGGAGATGTGGACGGGCAGCCCGGGATAGGTCTTCAGCAGATCCGTCATGCCACCGATGTGGTCGAAGTGGCCGTGCGTGAAGGCGATGAGGGCGGGCATCAACCCCTTCTCGCGGCAGAACGCGGCGATGTCCTCTGCATCGGCGCCGGGATCGACGATCCAGCAGGGGATGGGCTCGGTCGACGCCGTCATGCGCGGCTGCCACAGGACAACACAGTTGGCCGCGAACGGCCCCACGGGAATGATTCTTTTCTCCATCTTATCAGTCCTCCGCCTTGAGATGACGCAACAGCTCGTCGAATCGATTGATCTTGATCGTGTAGCGGGCCTCCTTCAGCTGTCCGAAGCCGAAGGTGCAGAACGCCGTCTTGACACCCGCGTTCACGCCGCACTCCATGTCCGTCCAGTTGTCGCCCACCATCCAGTCGTGCGACGAGAGGCGGTGCCCCCGCATCAAAGACGCCGTCTGACGCAGCGGCAGCGGACTGGGCTTCAGTTCGGGACAGTCCCCGCCCGCGACAATGGCGTTCCCGAAATACCGCGCAATGCCGAAGTGCTCCAGAATCGCCCGACAGGCGAAATTCGGCTTGTTGGTGTTGATGCCCATGAGCCAGCCACGATCGTGCAGCTCCGCAAGCGTGGAGCGGACGCCGGGGTAGAGCACCGTCTGGTCCAGCATGTGTGCCTGGTACTGCTCCCGGTACATCGGCCAGATCTCGTCGAAGCGCCCCGCCATCTCCGGAATCGCGCGCTCGAGCAGGCGGCGCGCACCATTTCCAACATAGGAGACGGCCTCCTCCTGCGGAATCGGCGCAAGGCCGAGTTCTCGGCGCGTGAAGTTCACCGTCGCGCCCAGATCTGCACGCGAGTCGATCAAAGTGCCATCGAGATCAAAGAATGCTGCGTTCATGTGGCAGGTAGTATAGCACAAGATGAGGGGATGGCGCCCACGGCTACTTCAGCAGGCACATGAGCCCGGGGACATGGTACGATTCCCGCGTCACGCCCCCCTGTGGTTTCGCCTCGGGCATACAGAGGCGCAGGCTACCGCTTTCAAAGTGGAGTCCGCCTGTGATCTCGTTCGTCCCGCACAGCGTCAGCAGTCCGTTGCCCTGCACGAAGAGCGTGTGATTCGACCCCAGAAGATCGTCCAAAAGCCCCGCGGCGAAGAGACGCCCCTTCTCCGGGATCGTCAACCATCCCGTGAAGGCTCCCGCGTCGACGGGGACGTCTTCCACGGAGAGGTGGACCACGTCCGTCGCCACATCGGGCATCAACCGGTAGACCTTCCCCACCGCACCGTGGACGTGCAGATTCGCGACACACTTCGCCGGTTCGGCAAGTCGCGCATCCATCCACGTTCCCGACGGCAGCGCCACCCGCAGTTCGACACCCATCGGCCAGGTTCCCGCGAAGCACAGAGGCGGACGCGAGGTCTCCAGAAGACGGGATGCAATCCGAACCTCTCCTAACCCAACGGAATCCGACAGCGTCGTCCGGCGGAGCAGCATCACCTCTCCTCCCGTCGTCTCCACCGCCGCGAAGGCCTCGGACAGTGAGGGGAAATAGTCGTAGGAGCCGTCGTTCTTCACCACGGCCGCGGTCCGCGCCGACGACTCGCGGGTCGCCGAGAAGGTCCCCAGCCGCCCCGAGCCGCCCACGGAGACGACGGCGCTCCCCTTCGCGGCCGGCACTCCCGCCTCGAAGCAAGTCACGGCGGCGTTGGTCGCCGAGACGAGCCGCGCGCCGTCCACCCGATAGGAAACAACCGGCGGCTGGACGGAGGTGTCGATCTCAACGCACACCTCCTGCATCTCGTCCTCCCGGACCTCCACCCCTGCCAGCTCCTCCCAGCCGGACTTCGTCCAACCAAAGAAGACAAAACCCCGTGGCGGACGGTTGGCAGCCAGCACCGCCCCCCGCGCCCCCGAGACCGAAAGATCCGGCAAGGCCACCCACGAGCTGTAGGGCCGCATCTCGCTTCGGAACGTGATGACCTCCGGCACATTCGTCTCGGGCGGAACCGTCGGCACGAAATCCAGGTAGCCATTGGTGACGGCGTTCAGCACCACATATGGCTCGTCGCCACGGACAAACGAGCAGCTTCCATCTGCGGCGCCGAGCCTCCATGTGCCGTCGAGCGCTGACCAGTCCGCCACGGGCGAACCATCTGCATACCCCGTCGCATAGTCGACGGCAAACCACGCCTCCTCCGGCGTCGGTTCGACCGCCCCAAGCGAAACCGCAACCAGCGTTCCGAGCGCAGTCAGCGTCTCAGACCACTCGGACACAGAACACCTCCTTGTTGAAGGCCGCGTCCATGGCGACGACGATTCCGTATCCCGAAGAGCCCGCCGTCAAAGTCCCGTTCGCGATTGAGACCAGATGCTCGTGCGACAGCGTCACGTAGTCCTCCGGCGTGGACGCTCCGTCATTCAGCGTGGCGCGGTCCCCGTCGTAGCAGGCCCAGGTCAGGGGTCCCTTGAGCCGTGAGGCCACGAAGGTCCGCGTGCCACCGGACGCGACGTCGACCGGGAAGGCGTGGAAGACGCGGTCCTGCGAGCCGGCGCCAATGCGCGTGGCGTGGACGAGTCCCGTGGCGACATTGGGCTGGTAGCAGTCGAGGCCCTGCTCGTGGATGGTTCCCGTGGTGCGAACCAGTCCCATGCCACAGAACGGAGAGCCCTTGCGGTAGTCGCCATAAGCAGCATCGCAGACCTGCGTAACGTGGAGGATGCCGTTGTGGCAGGTGAAGCGGTCGGCATGATGATGTCCGCTCAGGCAGAAGAGAATCCGTCCCCTCGCCTGCGTGAAATCGTACTCCGCGGCGAACGGCATGATCTTCGTCCGCCGCTGATAGGCCTCGAGCACGCGGTGGAAGAGGGCGAAATTGTACGAAGCGACGGCATGCTCGCTCCCCACGACGGGCGCAAGGGGAATGTGGCCGATCACAACGACACCCCACCCCTCCGGCAGGGTGCCGAGGGCGTACCGGGCCAGCCAATCGATCTGCGTCACACGCATGCCGTAGCCAACGCCCCAGGACTTCGTGGACTCAGCCTGGCCTGAATCCGATGTGTCGATTACGATGTAGCGGATCTTCACGTGCGGTGCATCGCGGAAAAAATAGCAGGCGAGGGGATCCTGGGCGTTCGTGACGGCGAACGGACGCGGATTGCGCGCAGTGATGAAGTCCCGCGCGAAGGCTGCGGAATAGGTGTGGCTGACGCCCGTGCCGTAGGTCGTGCCGTTGTAGGAGGCATTGATCGTGAAGTCGTGGTTGCCCTTCGCGGCGTAGAGGCGTCCGTTCGCGGCAACGACCGGGTCGACGATCGTGGCAGTGTACTTCTCCAGCGCGCCGTCGAGCGAAGTCGAGGACGTCGACTTGTCGCCGAAGGCCACGGGAAGGTCGCCTCCGCAGTAGACGTTGCGACACCCCGTGCGCGCGATGAGATCCGCCAGAATGCGTCCGGACCAGAGCCTGTTCGCGTGCAGGTGAGGGTCGGTCAAAAAGAAGAACGCGTCCGAGGTGGCGGCCTTGAGCGCGTTGATCTTCGCGGCGATTCCAGGCAGATGCGCCTGCCAGTAGGCCGGCAGCGCGTCGAGCACCGAGGCGGCCACGGCCGCGCCAGGACGCACCGTCGCCCCCACGAGCGCGCAGGCCCCCGACACGAGGAACTGCCGACGGGACGTCATGGCATCAGCGGACGATGAGGACCATACCCTGGCCGTCACCGAGGACGTTCAGCACGCCCTTGCCCGCGAACCGCGTATCATCCACGTGCTGGGCGCCGGATCCCGTCGCGCCCCAGGTGCCCCGCGCCTGGTCGACGCCGTCGATGGAGAGGGCGAAGCACTTCTGGTGGACGCCCTCGGCCAGTTCAAGCTTTCCGTAGGCGTTGTTCGTCTTCACGAAACGCACGTTCACCTCGCGTCCGAACACCTGCGAATGCTCGAGCTTGAGCAGGCCGCCCTTCACGACGGCCTCCTTCGCGTTCGGCCAAGCGCCGTCCTCGTTCGCGAGGCGGTAATAGGGATTGGCCGAGCCGCCCTTGAGATCGAAGGTCTCATTCGTGGTCTTCGCCCTTCGCAGGAAGACGAGCGTGCCGGAGACGACCTCGACGTTACCCGAGGACGAGCTCGTGCGCATCATCGAACGGACCATTCCGGCGGCCGCCTCGTAGGACAGCGTCACCTGGTCTTCCCAGCACCCCTTGTCCGCCGTCTCGTAGCCGTAGGAATCGGCCGTCGAAAGCGAGGTGTCGGTGAAACCGTACGTGTAGTTGTGTTTGGCCCACCAGGCCTTGACCGTCTGCAGATGCAGCGTCGCGGGCTTCGCAGAGGTGACGTGCCCGCCGGAGTTTTCGGCGTTTGCATGCATGGCGAGCTGGTCGATGGACTGGTCGAAGCCATTGAGGTCGAGGATGAAGTTGCCCTTCGCGTTGATCATCGTGTTCTGCGAACCGTCCGCGCTGCAACCACCCCCTGTCTTCGCCTGGCGAATGGTGTTCGCCTTGGTGATCACATAGGGCGCCATCGCCTTCAGTCGCCCGCCGGAGAAGGTGCCCATGTTGCCGTTGAGCCGGTTGCCATTCTTGTGCAGCTCGACCGTCACGGCTCCCTGGATGCTCGGACGGTCGCGAACGTGAAACGAATCCTTGAAAACGATCGTGCCTTCGCCTTTCATCGTGCCGCCATTGCGGGACATCATCAGCTTGTTGAAGACAATCCGCGTATTCGCAGGAGCTTCGACATCGATATTCTGTCCATTCGTCGAGCAGACGAAGCCGTTGAACGTGAGATCGCCGGCCGACGTCGGCTGGATGGTCGTAGCAGCCGCAACCCACAGGTCGCGATCGACCGTAATGCCGCCCGCAAACGTCGGTGCCTGGTAGAGATACGCCGGATTCGCTCCGGTCGGACCAAGCGCGCCCGATGCCTTGAAGTTGACCACCATGTTGGTGATGAAGACGGGCGCCTCCCAGCTCGGCGTCGCCGCGTTCAGGTTGAGCACATTCTTGCTCGAACCCTTGATCCAGAGCGCGCCATTGCCAACCGATCCGACATCGCCGTTGACGGTGAGCGAACCACTGCCAATGTTCCACGTCTGCGCACCAGCCGCCACGACGCATCCCTCCGCCGCGCCCATCGTCACGGCCTTGCCGGAAGCGCTAATGCCCTCGGAGCCGATCCAGAGCTCCTTACCGGCCGCGGCGGAGAACGCAAACGGACTGACGTCGAGCGTGAAGCCCTTCACCCACACATCCGTGTCGGCGATAAACGAACTGCCGCCCTCGACAGAGACCTGGGCACTGCCGTTA
>JAUNMP010000103.1 GCA_030537465.1 bacterium | reverse complement strand
GCTCGCACTGGAGGGAGAGGATGTCCGTCAGCGCGCCCACCGCATCGTCGACCCACGCAGGCGTCTCCCACAGGTCAATGGACTTCACATCGGTCTCAATCCCGTCGAAGACGGGAATCTCAACACCCGCGATGTTGGCCTTGGAAACCTTGACCTCCTTCACGGAGACCAATCCCCCCAGCAGATTCTCGCCTGTCGCGAAAAGCCCGACCCAGGCATTTAGATTCTCCCGTACGGACTTTTCGCGTTCCGTCACGGCATCGGCCTTCGCCACGATACCGGCAATCTCCCCCTGAAGCTGCTGCTTCTTCAACTGCAGCATGGGCAGAAAGCGCTGGAAGCGCTTGAGCGCATCTGTCTGAGCCTTGAGCTCCGTCTTTGTCAGCTTGATCTTCGCCATGACGAGAATCCTGTCGGGAAAACGGGGTGTAGTATACACAATTTAGGGGGAGAAAAGCAAGCTGCCCCCGTACATCCGCTTCACTTCTCCAGAAGTACGCCCTGATGGCCGCAGGGCACCACCACCCGGCCCTTGTGGAAGGCCGCCAGGTCGGGATTTCCGCTCACGCGATAGGACCTGCTCAGGACCGGCCGGTCGGGATCTGCGAAATCGAAGACCGCGATCCGACGCGTGCTCCGCCCCGTAAGCGCCACCCAGCGTCCGTCGCTGCGGGGGATTCCTCCGAAATACCCCTTGCCCTTCGTGATGCCAGGCACGGTCGGGAGCGGCCGCACCGGCCCGAACTTCCGGTCCGTCCCCGCCAGCGTATACCCTGCCCCGACCGTATAGAGGAACTTGTCCGCTCCGAACGCGCACACGCCATTGCACTGGCTGCCGACGTCGTCGTGCGGTCCCCTCTGGAACTCGATCATCTTCGGCTTCGCCCCCCCGACGTCCAGCCACCGCATCCCCTGGTAGGGCACAAGCAAGGGCAGCACGCCGTCAATCGCCCGATCGCAGACGTACTTGTCCCACTGGCAGGTTCCATAGGTCCTGAACGTCGGCTCCGCGGCGGAGAGGTTGTCCAGATCGAAGAACCGATACCCGTCGCAGCGGCCCGTGAGGATGAGCTTCCGCCCTCCGGCCGGCCACACCCAGTACGCGACGGAGCTCGCATCGCCCATCTGCCCCCGGCGCGCCACCTCGCGGAACCCAGCCTCCCCTTCGATTTCATACACGGCGAAACCCGCCAGGCCCTCCGCGACGACGAACTTGTCGTCCACGAACGCGCAGTCGTAGGCGTAGCGCCCCTCGGGGAGCCCGCCAATCCGTTCGAATCCACCCTCGGGCTTGATGCGCAGCACGTGCAGACCCGCATCGCCACAGGCCGCATAGACGAGGTCGTTCGTCACGCACACCGTGCGCGCCTGCCCCGGCTTCGACGGCTTCCACACATGGAACTTCGCGTCGTCCGTCGGATAGGGCTCGCGGTAGTCGGCGTTGATCGGCGGCGTCCCCTGCGGACGCGCTGCCGGACGGAGTCCCGCCACGGGAATCACATGCAGCCCTCCCGGGAAACTCGTCACGTAGACGCACCCTTCGCCAATCGCCAGCGAACTGATCGCCCCGCTCGGCCAGTCCTTCCCCTTCTGCGGCACGCAGAAGCGGTCGACGACCGTCGGCTTCGCCGGATCCTTCACGTCCACCACGAATAGTCCATTGTGTGAATCGCAGCAGAACGCGAGCCCGCACGACACGCGCGGCGTCCAGAAGTCCTCGTTCCGCGGCGTGAAACGAGGGAAGTCGACGCGCGACACCCAAGTCGGCTTCGCAGGGTCCTTGATCGAGAAGATGTCCATGCCGCGCCCGCGCCCAAGAGCGTCCTCCCCCTTCAGCGGACCATGCTTCGCGTCATGTCCCGTGGAACAGTAGAGATACTCCCCGTCGATCTCCACGCCGTCGCCGAATCCATGCAGATTCAGGCTCCCCACCTCGTGGAAGTTCTTCATGTCGCGCGCGTCGAACACGGTCACTGTGCCGCCGCCCCACTCGCCCGAGTAGAGCCAGCCGTCACGGTAACGGCAGCTCTGGCTCTCCCCCGTCTTGCGGATGCAGATGTGCGCCGGATGGTCGGGATCGGAGACGTCCACGCACTCGACGCCGTTGATGCGTTCGCTCAGAAAGGCCACGTTTCCGACCACGTCGATGCCCGTCGCGAACTCCACCGAATCGAACCGGGAGCGGATGCGCATGTTCTTCGGATCCCGCGCGTCGACGATCCGCATGCCCGTCTCGCGCGAGACGACGTAGACGAAACCGTTCTTCGCGACGATCTGCCGACGGTTGTCGAATCCCGACACCTCGCCCAGCAGCCTCGGCTCCAGCGGCTTCGTGATGTCGAAGGCGAAGAGGGACTTCCCCGCGGCGGCATAGAGGCGGTTCCCCTCCGTGCAGACCGCCATCGCGTAGTCGTCCACCTCGGACACCCGCCGGGCCACCCCCAACACCCCTGCATCGACCCCCATCATCACGACAAGGGACACCCCCAGCATCACGTACTTCATCGCGGTGGTCTCTCTGGAAATTAGATGAGCTGAGCCTTGATTTCCGCAACCATCTGGTCGTAGTCCGCAGACTCAAGATAGGTGCGCTTCGGATTCATGGCGAAGACTCCGCCCCACTCGAATTCGTCGCCGGCATACTTCGGCACCAGGTGGAAATGAAGATGGTGACCCGTGTCGCCGTAGGCGCCGTAGTTGACCTTGGTCGGCTTGTAGAGCCGATGGATCGCCTTCGCCACGCGATCGACGTCGGAGAAGAACGCGTTCCGCTCCTCGTCCGTCAGCGCGGTGATCTCGCTCACATGGAGCTTCGACGCCACGATCACGCGTCCGCGGTGGCTCTGCTCCTTGAAGAGATAGACCTTGGAAGCGGGCAGTTCGCAGATCTTGATGCCGAACACCGCCAGATACTCGCCCTCGGCACAATAGCCGCAGGTCTTCATTTCATCCGCATAAGCTTCACATCTCGGGTCCATAATCGATTCCCTTTCGTTTGGAGTCTCGTTGGTAGTTTATCAAATCTTCGATCTGCGCCGCCCGACGCCGGTCAACGGACGTCGGCGGCGGACCATGTCAACAGTCCGTCCGGCGTGATGCGGAGTTCCCTGCCGAAGTCAATGGCGTAGAGCTTCTTGACATGTCCATAGGGGTAGCCGCTGAAGACGGGGCAGGACACGGCGTCGGTGATGTACTTCCGCAGAGCCTCCTTCTCGGACTTCCTGCCGTTGATGCCCATGTCACAGAGCACGAGCGCGGCGGGGGCCTTGAAATAGCCTTTCCCCTTCAACAGGTCGAACGTCTCGACCGCCTTGGCATAGTCATAGGTCTTGTTGACCTCGAGGAAGACAACGCGGTTTTTCGTGTCCGGCAGCCAGGAGGCGTCCATTCGACTGATGGACGGCCAGTGCCCACCCACCGGCTTGCCGACAACCGTCTGCGCGGGCGCGCGGCGGACCTCCAGCCGCGTGGGCTCGAGCACGGTCCCCGCCACCGTCGCGCCCAGGCGCGCGATGGAGTCCCGCGAGGACGGATAATTGACGAGCGACGTGCACATCGGTCCCGTAATCGGACGCTTCACGCCCTTCGCAACAAAGGCGTTCATCAGCACCGAGATGTTGGAGAAGCCCACGAACGGTATGTCACGCGCTTTCAACACCTCGAAATCGAGCTTCTGGACGGTGTTCCAAGCGCCGCGTCCTCCCCGCGCGCAAAGGATGGCGTCCGTCTCGGGATCCTTCCACGCGGTCATGATGTCGCGGGCGCGGACTGCGGGGTCGTCGGAATACGTCCAGACGGACGGTGCCACCTTGACCTTGTAGCCCGCCTTCGCAAGTTCGTTCGTCGCCTTCTCCACCACGGCGTTGCCCGCATGGCTCGACGGCGCCACGATGTGGATGCATTTCACATTTGCCGGGAACAGTCCTCTGAAATCCAAGCTGGACTCCGCGCCAAACGCACAGGCGCACAACAGGACAGGCAGGATGGCTCTCTTCATGGTTCCTTCTCCTCACTCGGTCATCGAACGCTGCGGGCAGACGAGCCCGACGTCCTCCGGGGCGTAGTTGACCGGCCAGCCCGCGGCGGGCTTCTGACCGAACACGTCACGCACGGCCTCGAACATCCCGAAGCCCAGTTCCTGGTTCGGATAGCCAATCGATCCCTCGCCCCATTCGTCCAGCGGCCCCATCAGCAGCAGGCGATCGCCAGTCTCGTCCGAATAGGTCTTGGCATCCGCGCAGATCTTCCTGTAGTCGACGGGATTGATGTCGGTGATTTCCCAGCCGACCTCGCCGCGCCACGGACGGTCGTCCCATGCGGTCGAGAGGGATGGCAGGAACGGGAGCACGGAGTTCTTCTTGAGCGCGCGCCAGTGGTTGAGCGAAGTATCCGCCAGCCACTTGAACGGACGGCTTCCCGCAGGCCCCATCGGCGCCCCCGCGATACCGCCCACGTACTTGTAGACGCAGGTCATGCGGAACCCCTGATCCCGGAAGGTCTTCAGGAACTCGGGCTCCTCGGAGTCAGGTCCGCGAACCGCCACAAAGTAGATCCCCTTGTAGCCCGCCTCCTTCGCGACGCGCTGGGAGACCTCCAGGAGCGCCTTGCAGCCGCCCTGGCCCTCCATGTCGACCTCCATGCCCCTCGGCGACCAGATCGAGACGACGGGCATGCCGTCGATCGTCTGATACTGGGGGTCGTTGAAGTAGTTCTCCACCCAGAACTTCGTCACCTTCTCCTGGTCCGCCACGGAGTGTGACCCCTTCCCGTTGTGGTTCGCCCACATCAGCGACCACTTGAGGTACTTGCGGTACTTCGCCTCCTTGAAGGACTTCATCCAGTGGTTGAGGTGCTGGTGGCCGCGGCTCCAGTACCAGTCCACGAACACGAAGGAGATGCCGTTCTCGACCATGTGCTTGATCTGCCAGTCGATCGTCTCGGGCTTTTCCTCGTCATACCAGCCCAGCACGGGCTTGCGCCAGGGCGCGTGGGACCACACGCCGTGCCAACGATGGTTCGTCCAGCCGGGGAACAGGAAGGCGCCGACCTCGTAGGGAGCCGTCACGACGGGCTTCGGTTCGGAAGGATAGGCCTCCTTCGCGAGCCCGAGCGACGGCAGCACCTTCGCCTCCACGGCCACGCGCTGGGCGGGAACGCCATCTGCCTTGAGCGTCACGCCGAACGTCTTCTCGCCTTCGCCGAGATCGGAGAGGACGAAACGATAGACCCGCTCGCAGACGAGCGGCGGACGGCAGTCCCAGTTGATCGTTTCCGTGCCGTCCGACCCCGGAAGCGGCTCCGCCGGCGTCAGCGCCGCCGTATCGAGCACCTTCACGCCCGCGGGAAGTCCATCGAACGAGAAGACGAGATTCTCCGCGGCACGCGTGCCGAAGTTGCGCACGATCACCTCCACGGGGAACGGACGCCCCGCGCGCGGAATCGCCTCCGATGGCCGCGCGCTCGTGATCGACGGATCCGCCGGCGTGTCGGGCTTCTCGTCGAGGAACGCGAGGTTCTTCACCGGCAGTTCCCGGTCGTAGCGCGTCTGCTCCACCGTGAACTGGGAGAGATGCCCCTTCCAGGCCTTCCAGCCACGATGCGGTCCCCAGCCCAGCACCTTCGCGTTCCGCAGGTCGAACCAGTAGTTGTGCGCACGCCCGTCCGTCGCCGTGGTGAACCCCTGCCCGCCATTCGACACGTCGTCGCTCGTCACCCAGTTCATCGTGCAGTAGTTCACGCCCTTCGGCATCTGCAGCCGGAAGGCGACGCCGATCTTCCCCTTCGTGTCGACGTCGATCAGCGCCCCCTCCTCGGCGACGACCGCCTCGGCGAATTCGAATTCCGTCGCCCCCTCGAACTCGACCGGGAAGTCGACGCGGAGCTGGCGGATCGCCTGCGAACCGCTCCAGCCGGGCTTGATGCGGTAGGTGTGCCACTGGCCGTCGCCGATGTAGGCGAACGGCTTCTGGCGGGCCTCGGAGGCCATCTTGTCCCCTTCGCGGATCCAGAAGAGCTGTCCGCGGCCGCCGCGCGGCGTCTTCATCTTCAGATAGACGACTTGGTTGCCCTTCGGCTTCAGCGGCGTCGGAAGCTTCGCGTAGAGCTGCGCGTCGCGTCCCGTGACGACGCCCTTGACGACGGAGCCCTCGAACCGCACGTCGCGGCACTGGCAGACGTGTCCGGTCCAAACCTTCATCGCGTCGCCCCGCAGGGCGACGACCTCATTTGCCACGCCCATCGAACAGAGAGCGAGGAACCCAACTGCGAACAGAATTGTCTTCATGCCCGCAAGTATAGCATATCCAGAACTACTTGCGCAGTCCCGGAAGGTCGCTGTCGAGGGACCAGACGCCTTTTTCGGAGACCTTGGCGGAGAACGCGGGGTCATACCACATGCTGCCCGTGGTCTTGAGGTCGATCGGCTTGTCGGGGATCGGATTCGTGATGAGCGTCCAGTCCTTGCCCGCGTAGAATCGGCAGCCGTTCATCTGGATCTGCGTACGGCCGTAGCCGTAGTCGGCCATGGCGGGATTGGAGGAGAAGCGGATGCCGCCCTTCCGCAGCGTGCAGTTGTTGATCGAGACCGAGTCGACCGGCGTCGCGATGGAGAGGAAGGTCACGTTGTTCGTGTGGAGCACCTGGACATTGTCGAAAACGATGCCCTCCTGTTTCGGCGGCTTGGCGCCCGGATACTGGGAGCGGGAGTACTTCCCGAAGTCATAGTGCACGGAGAAGGCCGTGCGGGGCTGCGCGAGAAAGCAGTCGCGGAAGACGACGTTCCGCACGCCGCACTCGTAGACCGCCTCGTCCTGCACCCACACCCAGTTGATGCCGTCGAGCTTGACCTGTCCCTTCTTGTGGGTGGGACGCGTCTTCGAGACGTAGGTGCGGCCATCCACCGGCATCGAGACACGGTAGAGGGAACCGCCGGTGACGACGCTGTCGCCCTGCTGCACGACCATTCCCTCCCGCCAGTCGCACCAGGCACCCGCCAGAATGCGACAGAAATAGCCGACCACGCGGGACGGGTTGTAGAGGTCGTGGCAGTTCTCGACTACGCCGTTCTCGATCCAGCCGAGCTCGGGATTGCCCGAGGAATAGTCGTGGGCGTTGAGCGCAATCGGGTCGTCGCCCGTGTCGAAGACGCCATTGCGGATCGTGAAGCGCTTGCCGCGGCCAAGATGCACGCCGTCCTTCCAGCCGAAGATCTTCACGTCGTCGACGACGAGGTCCTCGAAGGTGCAGACGTGGATGCAGTACTGTCCACGCCCCAGGTCAAGGCAGCGGAAACGGTTGATGCGGACGTCCTTCGCATAGAAGAAGGCGAGATGGCCACGCAGACCGAAGACCTTCCAGTCGTTGTAGTCCATGCCGTTGACGACGATGTGGAGCCCCGTAATCTCGATGTTCGAGTTCCAGGTCTTCGTGAGCGCGCCCTTGTTGAGGATCACCTGGGCGAACTTCCTGCCCTCGTCGGACTTCACGAAGTAGACGCCATTATCGCAGATCAGCGAGGTGTTGTCGCCGATGAAGACGGTGTCCGCGATCCTGTAGCGGCCCGGCTTCGTCACGCGGACCGTCCCGCCCGCGTCGAACGCCTTCTGGAGAGCCGCCGTGTTCTCGCGTCCGGTCGCATCCGGAGAAAAACCGAAATCGGCGGCATCCGAGGCCCAGAGCCCCGTTGCCGCCACCACCGCCATGATCGTCGTCAAGAGTTTCATGCGGCAAGTATAGCAAATAATCACGCCAGGTTGGTCGTCGCGACCACATCCACGCCGGTTTCGGCGGCATTGGGGATGATCACGTCGCCGATCTTCACCGGCAGCTGGACCGTGGTCTGCGCGAGCGCGAAGAGCACGTCGTTGATCTTCGCCTTCGGAATGGCTGTCTTCGTCTTGACCGGCAGCGGCTTGCGCATGCCGGCCACGCGGACAAGCCCCGTCACCATGCGCGTGGGGTTCACGAGCTCGGCCTTTCCGTAGGCTTCGCCCCGCGGGCAGGCATGCCCCGTGACGACAACCTCGTCGCCCGTCCGCTCCACGTCAAGTTCACAGCCCTTCGGGCAGTTGATGCAGATCATCTTCATTGTCAGACTCCTTTCGCGTAGGCGGCGGCGCTCTTTCCGGCGATCTCGGCGTCGCGGCTCACCCAATCCACCAGATCGTACACGCGCACGACGTTGCCGGCGGCGAAGACGCCCGGAAGCGTGGTCGCCATTTCGGGCGTGACCCGGGGTCCGCGGGTCTTGGGGTCGATCTCCGCACCCGCCTTCTTCGTGAGCTCGTTCTCGGGGATGAGTCCGCAGGAGAGGAGCAGCGTGTCGCAGTCGAAGTGGATCTCCGTGCCGGGAATCGGCTTGAGATCGTCGTCCACCTGGCTCACCTTCACGCCCGTCACGTGCTCGCGGCCCTCCACGTCCGTCACCGTGTGGTGCAGCAGCAGCGGAATGTCGTAGTCGTTCAGGCACTGCACGACGTTGCGCATGAGACCCGAGCTCTTCTTCATGATCTCCACGCAGGCGAGCACCTTCGCGCCGGAGAACGTGAGACGACGGGCCATGATGAGGCCGATGTCGCCGGAGCCGAGAATCACCACGCGCTTGCCGGGCATGATGCCGTCCATGTTGACGAGGCGCTGCACCGTGCCGGCCGTGTAGACGCCGGCGGGACGCGTGCCCGGGGTCATCAGGGCGCCGCGCGGACGCTCCCGGCAGCCCATCGCCAGCACAACGGACTTCGCCTTGTAGACCTTCAGACCGCCACGCGGACTCATCGCCGTCACATGCAGAAAAGTTCCAGGTTTCACGTTGAACGTTGCAGGTTGATGGTCAGTCCCCCCTGGAACCTGAAACTTGGAACCTTCCACTCCCAATACCATCGTGCCGCAGATCAGCGGGATGTTCAGCTCGCGAGCCCGGTCGATGAACCGCTGCGCGTACTCGGGTCCCGTCAGCTCCTCCTTGAAGCGGTGGAGGCCGAAACCGTTGTGAATGCACTGCTGCAGGATTCCGCCCGGCGCGTCGTCACGCTCGATCACGGCCACGTTCGCAGCTCCCGACTCCTTGGCGGCGATCGCGGCGGCGAGGCCGGCCGGACCCGCGCCGATCACGACGACGTCCAGCGTGTCGACCTGTTCGCCCGGGTGGGAACCCGTCTGCCGCAGCTGCTTCGGCGCCGTCTTGCGCGAAACGAGGAACGCGTCCGGCGGCAGGCCGAGTTCCTGACCGAGGATCTCGATCAGACGCGGCGTGCAGAACCCGCCCTGGCAGCGGCCCATGCCGCTCCGAGTGCGCCGCTTCACGCCATCCAGCGTCCGCGCGCCGACGCGGGCGCGGATCGCCGCGCGGATCTCGCCCTCGGTGATCTCCTCGCAGCGGCAGATCACGCGTCCGAAGGAGGGGTCGCGCTCGACGAGTTCGGCCAGTTCCTCCGGCTTCATCTCGCGCGTCTTCGGCCACCAGCTCACGTCTTTGGAAATGAGGGACGGATTCTTCCGCGAGGCGCCCAGCTTCGCCGCCACGCGCTCCGCCATCCAGAGACCAATCGCCGGAGCGGAGGTGAGCCCAGGGGACTCGACGCCGACCGCGTTGAAGAAGCCCGGCGCGTCCGCCACCTCGCCGAGGATGAAGTCGCCCACCGTCGTCTCGTGCGCGCGGAGGCCCGAGAACTCCGTGATGACCTTCCCGAGCGGCAGGCCGGGATAGGTGCGGCGCGCCCCGGCCTTGACCTTCTCGAGGCCCTCGTAAGTCGTCGCCTTGTCCTCCTTGTCGGGGATGTCCTCCGCCGTCGGGCCCACGATCACCGTGCCGTCGACGGTCGGGGAGACGAGAATGCCCTTGCCCATCTTCGAGGGCACCTGGAACATCGTCGCAGCAAAGGTCCCGTCCTCGTCCTTGTCGAGCATCAGATACTCGCCGCGGCGCGCCTCGATGCTGTACTTCGTGGCACTCACGAGGTTGTTCAGCTCGTCGGAATGGATGCCCGCCGCATTCACCACAGCCCTGGCGGCGAAGGAGCGTCCGTCCTCGCTCGCGATGCGCCAGAGGTCCCCTTCGGCCTTGATGGACACCACTTTCGCGTCAAAGCAGAACTCGACGCCGTTCGCGGCGGCGTTCTCGGCCGTGCGGAACGTCAGCTCGTAGGGACAGCAGATGCCACCCGTCGGCGCCCACAGCGCGGCGACGGCCTCCGGGGAGACGTTCGGCTCGCGACGGCGGAGCTCCTCCTGCCCGATCAACTCCACGGGCACGCCGTTCTTCGCGGCCTTGGAGACGAGATCGCCGAGCGCCCCCTTCTCCTCGTCGTTGAAGGCGAGGACGAGCGAACCGTTCCGGCGGAACGGCACCTTCAGCTCGCGGCACGTATCCTCGAACATCTGGTTGCCGAGCACGTTGAACTTCGCCTTGTTCGTGCCGGGCTTCGCATCGAAGCCGGCGTGCACGATGGCGCTATTCGCCTTCGATGCCCCCTCCGCGACGTCGCTGCCCGCCTCGAGCACGGCGACGTTCAGGTTGTACCGCGAAAGCTCGCGGGCGATCGAGCAGCCGACGACGCCCGCACCAATGACGATGACATCTGTTTCCATGGGCCGAATTATCCCAAAACCGCGGAGTGGCCGCAATTGCAAAGAGTTGCAAGTTTAGTCGACTACTTGCGTTTTTCGCTCACGTGTGCTAGACTCTCCCCATGACGCTCAAGAACGTGCTCCTGCTCATCACGCCGTCCTCTCCCGGACGGTTCGCCGGCATTGCGCGCTTCGCACGCGCCCACGGCTGGCATCTCACGGTGGCGGACCGTCTCACGCACGCTTTGAACGGCTGGTCCGGCGACGGCGCACTGGTCACCCTGCGTGACGACGAGACGGTGCTTCGGCAGGTTCGCTCCCTTCGGCGACGCGGCATCCCCGTCGTCGACCTCACCGCCGCGCGTCCCGACGTCGCCCTTCCCCGCGTCTGCGGCGACAACTCCGCCATCGGGCATCTCGCCGCGGAGCATTTCCGTTCCCGCTACTATCGGAACGTCGCCTGGTATTCGACCGGCTGGGGACACCAGCACGAACTCCGCCACGCGGCCTTCGCCGGGGAATTTCCCGATCAGACCGTTTCCCGCTGGGCCTGGACCCTCGACCCACGCAGCACGAAGTCCGATGACTGGAAGGCCCTCTCGCGCTGGCTAGAGGAGAAACTCGCAGAGGCGCCCAAACCGCTTGGCGTCTTCTGCTTCGACGACGCGGACGCCTCTCGGGTCGAATCCGCCGTTCTCGATGCGGGATTGAAGATCCCGGACGACGTCGCCGTGCTCGGCGCAGGCGACGACCGCCCCCTCTGCGAAAGCCAGTTCCTCCCAATTTCCTCTGTCCACCACGATCTCGAACAGATCGGCTATCGTGGTGCGGAACTTCTGGAAGAGCTCATGTCAGGTGCAGAGGTGAACAGATCGGGGGACCCCATCCTGATTCCGCCTGGAGGAATCATGGAGCGCGCGTCGACGGATGCCCTGGCAGTCAACTCGGATCTCGTCCGCCGCGCCGCGGAAATCTATCGGGCCGACCTCGCCCACCCCCCTTCGACGGTGCTGCTGGCGGAACGGCTCGGCATCTCGCGTTCCACGCTGGACCGTGCCTTCGCGGCGGATCTCGGCCTCTCTCCGGCCCACCTGCTCGCGCGCCTGCGCCTGGACGAGGCCAAACGCCTTCTCCGCGACGGCACGAAGTCAATCGCCGAGATCTCCTATTCCCTCGGCTACTGCAATCCGGCGTACTTCACCAACACCTTCCGCGCCGCCACGGGGCAAACGCCCAAATCCTGGCGAACCGGCAATTAGGCGAGTTCGCCCACGAGGATCTGCGGGTGGGCCTCGGTGATCTTCACCTGCACGAGCTCGCCGATGGCGAGTTTGCGTGTCGGCTCGAAGACGACGATGCGGTTGCCGGAGTCGCGTCCGCTCCAGCGGGCGGCGTTGCGGAGGGACGGGCCCTCCAGCAGCACTTCGCGGACCGTGCCGATGAGCTTCTGGTTGCGGGCGAGGCCACGGCGCTGCTGGTCGGCGAGGAGCACCTGGTCGCGGCGCTCCTTCTCCTCGGTGGGAACATCGTCCGGCAGCGCGGCCGAACGCGTGCCCGGACGCGGCGAATACTTGAAGACGAACGCATTGTCGAAGCCCGCCTCCTCCATGAGGGATCGGGTCTCCTCGAAGTCCGCCTCCGTTTCGCCCGGATAGCCGACGATGATGTCGGTGGTGATGGCGAACTCGGGATCGAAGGCGCGGAGCTTCGCGATGGCGGCGAGATATTCGGCGCGCGTGTAGTGACGCCCCATCTCCGCCAGCACGCGGTCACTGCCGCTCTGCACCGGCAGGTGGAGATGGCGGCAGGCCTTGGGAAATTCCCGGTAGGCGCGTACGAGCTCGTCGGTGCAGCCCTTGGGATGCGCGCTGGTGAAGCGGATGCGGGCGAGGCCGTCGATGCCGTTCAGCGCCTCGAGAAGGCGCGGGAAGGCTTCGGTGTAGCCACCGGGCGAAGGCGCATCCGCCTCCGTCCATGCCTTGTTCCGCATACCGTAGCGCAGCACGCTCTGCCCGAGCAGGCAGACCTCCCGCACGCCGCGGGAGGCGAGGGCGGCAACCTCCGCGACGACCTCGCGGGCAGGACGTGAATATTCGTGGCCGCGCACGTCGGGGACGATGCAGTAGCTGCAGCGGTTGTCGCAGCCGAGGAGCACGGTGACATAGCTCTGGAAGCAGGCGAATCCGCTCTGTCCGCGGCTTGTGTCGGGATGGGCGTCGAGCCCGGTCGGCACCTCGTCCGCGTCCGGCACCTCGAGAATCCTCCGTTCGCCGGCGAGGCAGCGCTCGACGAGACGGGGGATGAGTCCGAAGCGACGGGGACCGACCGCGAAATCGAGGCCGGGGAGGGACTTGAAGACGTCCGCGCCCATGCGCTTGACGGCACAGCCCATGAGGCCGACGACCTTGACCTTTCCGGTCTCGCCGCCCTTTCCCCGCCCTTCCTTCATGGCGATGAGGTTTCCGCACTTGCCGATGGCCTTGCGTTCGGCCATGTCGCGCACGGTGCACGAGTTGACGATCACGAGCTCCGCGTCGCGCTCCTCGGCGACGCGCTCGTGGCCCGCCGCGTCCAGCAAGGCCCCCACGGCCTCGCTGTCGCGGACGTTCATCTGGCAACCATAGGTGCGGATCAGGTACTTCATCGCCGTCTTGCGTCTCACTTCACGATCTTGTAGGAACCAGGCTTGTAGGTCTTGGACGCCGTCTCACCGGGGACGGTCACCTTCGCGACCGAGCCCTCCGGAACCGTGAACTCCCAGATCCACTTGTCGCCCTCATAGCGCCACGCGCTCTTGATCAGGCCCGTGGGCGCCTTGTACTCGGCCGTGACGTGGCCGAGGCGCTTGTCGGGCTGCGGCTTCATGACGATCGTCTTGAAGCCGGGGTCGCACGGGCAGGACGCGATGCCGGCGGCGGTCTTGTAGATCCAGGCGAGCACACAGCCGTACGCGTAGTGGTTGAAGGAGTTCATGCCAACCGGACCGAAGCCCGTATCCTTCACGTAGCTGTTCCAGCGCTCCCAGATCGTGGTCGCGCCCTGGTCGACGGAGTAGAGCCAGCCCGGGAAGTCGTGTCCGAGCAGGATGTCGTACGCGAGGTCCGAGAGGCCGTTCGCGGTGAGCGTATCCATCGCGATCGACGTCCCGAGGAAGCCCGTGTGGAGACGGCCGTTGTTCGCCTTGATGCTCGCGCGGAGGCCCTCGATCGTCTTGTCGCGGGCGGCACCCTCGACGAGACCGAGCTTGAGCGCGAAGAGCGCCGGCGTCTGCATGTCGCGGAAGATCGGGAGGATCATCCCGTCCGACGACGCGAAGTAGGTCTTCTTCATGTAGTCACGCGCCTCGGCGGCCATCTTGCGGTACTTCGCGACGCTCGTCTCGCGACCCGTGCCGACGGCCATCTGGGCCATCATCTCGGAGTTCCAGATCCAGTAGCAGCCACCCATGTAGCCCCAGTACTGGAGCGCCTCGGGCGTCGGCTTGCGGCCGGTGGTGAACGCCGAATACTCGGGCTTGTACGGGCAGCTCTCGTACTTCGTGAGGGAGAGCCAGTCGTTCCACTGGTAGTTGCGGGTCTCGGGCAGGAGCTCCGTGCGGTACTTCGTCTCGGCCTGGCGGGCGAGGCACTTCTCCATCGCCGCCCAGTTCTCGTCGACGATCTGGCGGTCGCCGAACTGGCGCCAGATGACGTAGGGGACGATGATGCCGGCGTCGGACCAGCCCACGCGCATCGTCTCGTTGCCGTACTGGGCGTTCGGCGCCACGCCCGGGAAGCCGCCGCGCGGATCCTGGCTGTCGCGCATGTCGCGCATCCACTTGTGGAAGAACTTCGAGGTGTCGGCATTGAACGCGCCCGCCTCGGCGAAGACCTGCGTGTCGGCCGTCCAGCCCAGGCGCTCGTTGCGCTGCGGGCAGTCCGTCGAGACGGAGAGGTAGTTGGAGAGCTGTCCCCAGTAGACGTTGGAGATGAGCTGGTTGACGCACTTGTCGCCCGTCTCGATCTTTCCACGCTCCATGCACTTCTTGATGGAGGTGACGGGAACGCTCTTCACGCACTCGATCGTGACCGCGTCCGTCGCCGTGATGGAGAGGTAGCGGTAGCCGAAGAAGGTGAAGCGCGGCATGTACGTCTCGACGCCCGTGCCGGCGAACGTGTAGACGAGGCGCATGCCGTCCTTCGGCATGCGGAGGTTCTCGCGGTAGAGCGAGCCGCCGGGCCCGTCGTTCCCGCGAGCGCGCTCGCCGTTGGCGTCATTCAGCATCTCGCCCGGCAGGCAGGTGAGCACCGTGTCGCGCCTGGCGCTCATCACGAAGCGCGGCACGCCGGCGCAGTTCTGTCCGAAGTCGACCACGAGCGTCTCGCCCGGCACCACGCAGAGCTTCTCGCCCTTCACGAACGTGCGCGTGCGCACAACCTTGCCGAACACCTTCTCCTTGCCCTGCTTGTCGTTCGCGCCCGTGGCGTCCTTCCAGCAGTACGCCTCGACCGGCTTGAGCGCCAGGTCGCAGCGGCGGCAGACCTCGCCGCCATCGGAAGGCAGAATCTCGCCCTGGAACTCGTCGTTGACGACGGCCGCGGGGAACTTCACGTCGCCCTTGGCGGGGCACGCCTCGCGGGCGTCGTACTCCTCGCCGTCGAAGATGCCCGCGTGCTTCACCTTGCCCGCGACACCGGCCGTCCAGCACTTCGGGCACGTGCCGTACAGCTTCTTCGTGCCATCGGCGTAGGTGATCTCGAGCACGCCGCGGAACGCGCTCTTCTGGCCCGCGAAGCTCACGATCTTGTCGCGCCACCAGCCGGCGGAGACCTGCGCCGTGAACGTGTTCTTCGCGCCCTTCGCGCCGTTGAGCAGCGCCGTGACGTCGTAGGTGAACGAACGGCGGGTCTTCTTCACGTGCGTGAAGCCCGGCTTGAGGGCGTCAGATCCGACGCGCGTGCCGTTCACGTAGATTTCGTAGACACCGAGGCCGGCGGTCATCCACTTCGCGGACTTCACCTCACCCTCGTTGGCGACCTCGCCCACGAACCAGCTCGTGCCGTCGGCCGCGCGCTGATGCTTCTTCTCCGCGTCGCCCGCGATCTTCGCGTCGGCGGCGCTGATCCACGCGCTCTTCTCCCAGGCGGACGCGTCGAGCGCCGCCGT
>JAUNMP010000376.1 GCA_030537465.1 bacterium | reverse complement strand
GCTCGTCCCAGATGGTTTTGAACCAGCTTGCGGAGTGGTCGGCGTCCGCCGGCATTTTCTGCTCGAGATAGAGGGATTGGTGGTCGAGGTTGCCGTAGTAGTTGGTCACGGTGACTCGGACGTCGTCGCCGTCCCAGTAGGTCTGCCAGGCGGAGACTGTCCCTGATAGAGTGTCAACCTCGTCCTGCAACGGCGTGACCTGTGTCTGCTGCATGACGCTGAGCTCCTCCTTTGTTGCAAGATCAGCATCCACGTATGAGTAGAACTCGTCGAGGCCGGCCACGATGCCGTCGATCCTGTCGTTGATGCCGGAGGAATCGGCACGCAGGTTGCCGAGCGTCGCGATTCCGTAGTAGCTCGCGGGACGGTCGCCGGAGACCTCCTTCCCCTCGATCTTCGGGATTCTGTCCAGGTCTGTGTAGTGCCTCACGGTCGGGATCGCGTTCGTGGCTGCGGCGATGAGGCCGAGCACGGCGTTCGTGTCGACGCCGGCTGAACTGAACTCGTTGGTGGCGAGCCACGCGCTGAAGACGGGGTCGCTCTCGGCCTTGACGGTCGGGAGGGGTAGGTGGTTCGGCGTGAAGCCCGGGGACGGCAGCATGCGGAGGCGGAAGGCTGCGCGGTAGGTGGCGTCTGGGCCGCCGATGAAGCAGTTGTAGACCGTGCCGCCGCAGTCGTTCGTGGGAGACCAGTACGCCTTCAGGACGTTCCCGGACGCGGTTGCCGGGGCTTTCCACCAGGCGCTTCCCATGCCGTTCGTCTGCCAGTAGATGTCCGCCCGCGCGGGCGTTGCAAGGGGGCTGCCGTAGCTCTGCATCGTGGCCTCGAGCAGCAGCGTCTCGCCACGGTATGCCTCGAACTGCGCCACCTGGGCGCGGGACGTCTCGACCGTCCAGCGGAGGGGGACGGCGGCGGGGAGAGTGAATAGTGAAGAGTGAATAGTGAACAGGGCGAGGAGGATGGTGTGTTTGAATTGCATGGATGTCTCCTTATCCGATGAGCGAGATGTCGGGTCTCCAGCCCGTGTCGAGGTCCGTAACCGTGCCGTTGAACGAGTCGGAGGACACTGTGCCGACTCCCAGCGCAACCGTCTGGTCCGTGGCCGAGAGGACGTCCTCCTGCCGCATATAGGCCGTGAGAAGGAACGTCCCGACGCTGTCGGTCAGAGGTTCGATGTCGACGGTGGCGTCTCCTGACTCGTCCGCCGGCAGACTGGCGACAAGCACCCAGTCCCCCACGGTCGAGACCGACGCGTCGTGGATGCGATGATCGCCAAGCGTCTCCTTGGGGTATCTGTCGACATAGCGACCTCTGCACAGCCAGACGTTGAGGATGGCGCCGTCGGTGCAGCCGAGGCCGCTCCAGGAGACCCTGACCTTCCTTGGCGCGTAGGACGACGGCCGCGCGAACGGGACGAGCGCCGCCGTCGCCGAGATCCGCCACATGTCTGTATCCGTCGCGCCCTCGGTCACTCCATCAGGGGTCGAAGGAACGGAGACGCTCCCGCGGCGGACGACGAACGACGCGCCCGGCTGCGCCGCGGAACCTGCCGGGACCTCTTCGTATGATCCGGACACGAGTTTCGAGTAGACGTTTCCGAGGCCCACGCAGGCCTCATCCGCGGTCGGCTGCGCGGTTGGTATGTCCGCCTCAGACCTGGCCGAGAACTCGCGCACGTAGTTGCCCGTGACATAGCATGGAATGGATGAATTGAGTCCGACGGCCGCGAGAACGCAGCCATTCGATTTGGCTCCGATGCTGTCACCGAACCTCCCGTACGATACGGAGCCGGTCTTGCAGTCGGCGACGGCGTATCCGCTGAAATCATTGCCGGACAGGCTTCTGAACGTGCCTGTCACGATGAACTTCTCCTCTCCCGACTTGGAGAACCAGACGGTCCCGACCTGGTAGTGGACGAACGAGTCAGGCCTGATTCTGCCGTCGACGGGCGGAACCCAGACCGACGGACGATATTCCCGGATGGAGACGATCGCGACGGTGTCGCACGCGCGTCCGCCGATGCTGCGGAAGTCCCCGTAGACGATGAACGAGTGTGACCACGACGGGCCGTTCGGGGAGATGCCGTAGACCTTTCCGACGCCGTGCAGGTCCTCGTGCCCGTCGACCGACACGACGAACGTGCCGTCCTCGGAATTCGAGAAGCGGACGCCGATGAGCGAGTTCCACCATGCCGACGTGATGCTGACGGAGTAGGACAAAGTCCCATTGGCGGCTTTCCAGGGGGCGACACTGATCGCGACTGCTGATGCGATGGTCGTCATGATGTAGTCCGCGCCGCCGACACCCGCCCCAGCCCCACCTCCGGTATACGGGATGAATTTTTTGCCCGAAGAAGAGCCTGGAGCAATGATTCCGACAAGACAGGTCTCGTCTTCTGTCGAGACATAGATCGAGAAGAGCTCACGTGTCGAACCATACGAGTCACTGACGTAGGTTGACGGTATGATGGTCAGTGACTTCGCACGGCCGCTTGCCAATGCCTTGTACGCGGGGCCTTCGAAGTATGCGCTGAGAACGTCGACCACGTCCTTCCCGGATGAGGTTGACGACAGTCCTACATCGGAGTAGGTCAGATTGTCAAAGGAGACGTCGTCGGTTGTGGGCGTCGCCGAATCGGATGGGGTGGTGGTGCCCCAGTATTGTGCGTACAATGCGACTCCTGGCATCCATTGGTGGGTGCTGTTCTTGAAATCCACGCCCAGGATGGCGACCAGGCGCTGATGATACGTACTTGCAGAATGGCCATTGCTGGACATGGTTTTACCTCACAAGGGAATCGACCGCACCGGCCTCGCCTACGCCTACAAGGCCTGGGACAATAC
>JAUNMP010000375.1 GCA_030537465.1 bacterium | reverse complement strand
CAGCATCCGGACGATGCGGCGGTCGATGGCGGCGTCGTCGGCGATGAGAATGCAGTCTTTCTTGGCCATGGGGAGTTAGTCCTTTCCGAGGAGGAAGTCCTCGAGAGTGGTGAAATCGATTCCGGGGATGCCCTTGCGGGGAAGGGGACCACGGGTGATGACGGTCTTGAGAATGTCGCGCGGCATGCGCTTGAAGGGGCCGAGCACGGCGGCGGGGACGCGTCCGTTGACGGTCTCGGGGGCGAACTGCCAGCAGTGGACCTGCTCGCCGGCCAGCGTGACGAAATCGAAGTCCTCGTCGTCGTAGCGTCCGCAGAAGACCTTGTAGCCGCGGCCGATGAGCTCAAGGAAGATGAGGTTGCGCAACGCGTTCATCGGGTCGCCGAGGAAGTCGCCGTAGCGGGTGCGGCCAAGGGCGAGGTCCGCGAGATAGAAACGGTAGCCGCCCTTGGCGGTCTCGCCGAGGAAGGCGTCGTATTTGGGCACGCGGCGCACGAGCATGGACTCGTCGAGGGCTTCGATGTAGGAAAGCACCGTGTTCGGCGCGGCCTCGTGTCCGTCGATCGTCGCGTCGGCGCCGATTTTGCGGAGAGACTCCGTTTCGCCGAGGCGGGAGTAGATGCGCTCGAGCAGGCGCTCGGTGAAGCGCGAGTCGGCCATGCGGTTCCGTGTGAGGATGTCCTTGACGAGGATCGTGTTCCAGAGTCCGCCGAGATAGATGCCGATGTCGCGTGGTGTGTCGCGCAAGTTGAAGGTATAGGGGAGTGCGCCGTAGTGCAGGCAGTCCTCGAGACGGCGTTCGAACGTGGCGTTCTTGCGCGCGGGAAGTTCTCTGAAGGCCGGCGTCATCATCTCGGCGTTGACGTAGCTGCCCGAGAGATATTCACTGAAGCGCTCGGAGACGGGGCGCCGGTTTGAGCAGGTGGCGACGATGTCGTGGCGCTTGAGGGCGAAGAGTCCACCAAGCGCGGCATCGAATTCCTGGAGTTCGCAGATCTCGTCTAATAGCAGATAGACGCGGCCTTCGGGGGGCGTGCGCGCGTCGACGAGGTCCATCAGGTCCTCGGGGGTGTGGAGATTCCGGTTCCCAGGGTGCTCGAAGTCGAAGCGGAGGATGTGGTCTGGCTCGACGCCCGAGGCGACGAGCCTCTCCGCGTAGCGGTCGAGAAGCGACGACTTCCCACAGCCACGCACGCCCGTGACGATCTTGATCACGTCATGGTCGCGGTGGCGCTCGAGCCAGGCGAGCATCTGTTCCATGTGGGTCATCGACTGTTTATTGCCGCTTTTGTTCAGTGAAGAAAACGGAAGGGGGAAATCTTTGCTGAAAGTATACCACATTTGCGCGCGAGAGAGAATAGGCGGCCTCTGCAACCAGAATCTCTAGGCGCTCTAGAATCTCTAGAGTCTCTAGTACCTCTAGACGCTCTAGGCCCTCTAGAAATCTAGAGCAGCTAGGGCGGCAGGAAGAGCCAAACGCAGAATCCCGAAAAAACACTACGCGCTCCGCGCCGAAATGTGCTATTATATCCGCCAATTTATTCCGCACCAGCGGAAGACTTAAGGAGAAAAAGAGATGGACATCAACTTCGGCGGCGTCGTCGAAAAGATCGTGACGCGTAAGGAATTCCCCCTCAAGAAGGCCCAGAAGGTTCTCAAGGGCAAGACGATCGCGGTGCTCGGCTACGGCATCCAGGGTCCGGCCCAGGCGCTCAACATGCGCGACAACGGCATCAACGTCATCGTTGGCCAGCGCAAGAGCAAGGGTGCGAACAGCTCCTGGGGCCGTGCGCTCAAGGATGGCTGGGTTCCCGGCAAGACGCTGTTCTCCATCGAGGAAGCCGCCGAGAAGGGCGACGTCATCATGCTCCTCACGTCCGACGGCTCCGTCGGTGAGGTCTGGAAGAAGATCGAGAAGTACGTGACGCCGGGCAAGGCGCTCTACCTCTCCCACGGTTTCGCCTATGTCTACAACAAGCTCACGGGCGTCAAGCCGGGTCCGGACGTGGACGTGATCATGGTCGCCCCGAAGGGTTCGGGCACGAACGTGCGCCGCAACTTCCTCAACGGCGCGGGCATCAACAGCTCGTACGCCGTGGCGCAGAACGCAACGGGCAAGGCCGGTGACCTCACGCTCGCGATCGGCATCGCCGTTGGTTCGGGCTACCTCTTCCCGACCACGTTCGAGAAGGAAGTGACGTCTGACCTCGTCGGCGAGCGCGGTATCCTGATGGGCGCCCTCTGTGGCGTGATGGAAGCCCAGTACTACACTCTCCGCGCGAACGGCCACTCGCCGTCCGAGGCGTTCAACGAGACGTGCGAGGAGCTCACGCAGTCGCTCGCCCGCCTGGTGGACGAGAACGGCATGGACTGGATGTACTCGAACTGCTCGCAGACGGCGCAGCACGGTGCGCTCAAGTGGCGTCCGTTCTTCCGCAAGGCGACCGAGCCCGTCTTCAAGAAGCTCTACAAGAGCACGAAGACGATGCAGGAAGCCAAGGAGGTCATTCGCGACACGGGCCGTCCGGACTACAAGGAGTTCATGGCCGCGAAGCTGCAGGACATGCACGACAGCGAAATGTGGAAGGCCGGCGAGGCCGTCCGCTCGCTCCGTCCGCACGAGGGCAAGAAGGCCGGCGCCGACAAGGCCGCGGGCATCAAGGGCCGCAAGATCACGAAGTAAGCGGTTCCGCGATTCTGTCGCACGAAAGGGCGTCGTCCTCCGGGACGGCGCCTTTTTGGTTTCTAGGCAATCTAGAGAATCTAGACTATCTAGACCATCTAGATGCTCTAGAGGTAATTGCAAAACCCCTCGGACACCCTGTCGCCGGCCCTGCCACCCGACA
>JAUNMP010000374.1 GCA_030537465.1 bacterium | reverse complement strand
AAACAAGAGAAGAAGAATGGATCAGATCAAGATCAAGGCGGAAGTCCGTACCGAACAGGGCACGGGTGCAGTCCGCCGTCTTCGCCGCACGGGCATGGTTCCCGCGTCGGTGATGAGCATGAACAAGGGTGGAACGAAGCTCATCAAGTTCAACGCCCATGAGTTCATGATGGCGATGCGTGGCCGCAGTGGCAAGCAGCTGCTGGTTACGCTGGACGTGAACGGTACCGAGGTTCCGGCGCTTCTGCGTGAGATGCAGAACGACGTCCTGGCGGGTACTCCCATCCACGTGGATTTCAGCGAGGTTTCGCTCACGCAGAAGGTGCGCGTGACGGTTCCTCTCTACCTCGTTGGCGAAGCGGTTGGCGTCAAGATCGGCGGCGGCGTGCTCGAGCAGACGCTGCGTTCGGTTGAGGTCGAGTGCCTCCCGACGGACATCGTCGAGAAGTTCGAGATCGACGTCTCCAATCTTGGTCTGGACCAGACGCTCTTCGTGCGCGATCTTCAGCTTGGCGACAAGCAGACGCTCGTGACGCGCGGCGAATACGCGGTTGCGGTCGTCAAGGCGCCTGAGGGCGCGGACACGGCCGTCAAGGGCGCGCCCGGCGAGGAGAAGGCCCCCGACGTGATCAAGAAGGGCAAGGAAGACGCCGCCAAGGCGGAGAAGAAGTAATTCCCTCGTTCCCGGTGTCTTGAATGAAGGTGATTGCAGGATTGGGTAATCCCGGCGCGGAATACGCGAATACGCCGCACTCCATCGGCTTCGAGGTCGTGGATGCGCTGGCGCGCGAGATTGGTGCGACCTGGAAATCCTCCTCCTCCTTCAACGGGAATCTTGCGACAGGGATGCTCGGGTCTGTGAAGGTCATGCTGGTGAAGCCGATGACATTCATGAATCTCAGCGGCAACTGTGTCGCTCCCGTGGTGAAGTACCACAACGCCAAGGTGGCGGAAGACCTGCTGGTCGTCTCGGACGACATCGACCTCCCCGTGGGGAAGATGCGCGTCAGGAAGGGCGGTTCGGCGGGTGGCCACAACGGCCTGAAGAGCGTGATCGAGCGCACAGGCACGCCGGATTTCGTCCGGCTGCGAATCGGCGTCGGCCGCGACGCGCGGAACCGCGCGAACGTGGTCGGGCACGTGCTCGGCAAGTTCGGGTCGGATGACCGCAGGGTCATGGACGAAGTGGTGACGGAGGCGGTCAAGGCAATCGGGGTGATAGAATTGAAAAGTACTGAAATCGCGATGAACCGGTACAACGGCTGGGTGGCGACATCCGCCGTGGCCGGGAAGGAAAACGACAAATGAAGAAGTACGATGGTCTCTACATCTTCGCCGGTCAGGCGAAGGACGACATTCTGGACGCGCAGATCCAGAAGGCGCTCGCGGAAGTGACGCGTCTCGGCGGCAATGTCCTCAGCCAGGAAGTGCTTGGCAAGCGTGCGTTCGCGCACCCGATGCACAAGCGCGAGAATGGTGTGTACGTGCTGGTCCGCTTCGAGTTCGACCCCGCCAAGGTGAGCGAGCTCGTGAACCGCTACCGTCTCGTGGAAGAGGTCTTCCGCGTGCAGATCCTGGCCGTGGACGAGCGCCGCGAGGCGGTCTACGCCGCCCAGAGGGAAGCTGCCGCGAAGCGCGAGGCGATCAAGGCGCAGAAGGATGCCGAGGCGGAAGCCGCCGAAGCTCCCGCGGCTGAATAAAAGGCGAAGCGGAGGCGATGATGCCGTCCTTCAACAAAGTCATCCTGATGGGAAATCTGACGCGCGACCCCGAGGTCCGTACGGTTGGAGCGAATGCCGTGAAGGTGTGTCGCTTCGCGTTGGCCCTCAATGAGCGTCGGAAGGACCGCAACGGCAATATGGTGGACATCCCCACGTTCGTCGAAGTCGACGCCTGGGAGAAGCTCGCCGAGCTGTGTGGCCAGTATCTTCGCAAGGGCCGGTCGGTCCTTGTGGAAGGGCGTCTCCAGATGGATACCTGGGAGAAGGATGGTCAGAAGCTCCAGAAGCTGAAGGTTCGTGCCATGACCGTGAAGTTCCTCCCGTTGCCGGCTCCCAACCAGAGCCGCCTTACCGGAGAGCCGATCGGTGGCGAAGAAGAACCGCCTCTGCCGTTCTAAAAGACAATCACAAACAAGGAACCATAAAATGGCCTACCAGAAGAAGAGCGAGCGTCCGGACCGCGAAGACCGCGGCGAGTTCACCCCCCGCCGTCGTCCTGCGATTCCCGCGAATGACAAGATCGACCTCAACGACATCGAGGTCCTCAAGCGCTACGTGACCGAATACGGCAAGATCATCCCGGCCCGCGTGACGGGCGTGACGGCGATGCAGCAGCGCCAGATCAAGAAGGGCGTGCGTCGCGCGCGCAACATGGGCCTCATGGCCTAAGAAAGGAACGCGTAAAATGACCGAAGTGATGCTGATGGCCGATGTCAAGTACCTCGGCAAGGCCGGTGAGATCGTCAAGGTCGCACCCGGTTACGCGCGCAATATGCTTCTCCCCCAGGGCCTCGCGGCCCCGGTGACGGAGGCTTCGAAGCGCCGTCTCGCCAAGCTCGAGGCGCAGCGCGCCGCCGAGCGCAAGGCTCGCAAGGCCGCCGCCGAAGCCCTCGCGGCGAAGCTCACGGGCCTCTCCGTGACGGTGAACGCGCAGACGGTTGACGGTACGAAGCTCTACGGTGGCGTGAACGCGACGGACATCCTCGCCGCGATTGAAGCTGACCGTGGCACGAAGTTTGAGCGCAGCCAGCTCGACCTCCCTGACCAGCTCAAGGAGGTTGGCACGTACGAGGCGAAGATTGACCTCGGCGAGGGCGTGACGGTCCCGTTCAAGGTGTGGATCGT
>JAUNMP010000373.1 GCA_030537465.1 bacterium | reverse complement strand
CAAAGGTATAGGTCTTTCCGCTGGTCAACGTGGAGGGTGTCCCCAACTGCTCCTTGCTCACCCTATCGCCACGCGCAAAACCGGGCTTGTTCTCCTTGTTGTACCGCGTGAAGACGTAGAGACCGTCCGCATACGACCCAGAAGACAACGCACCTCGCGCTCCAAACGGCACATTGTAGTCCCCAACCACGGGCGTGAGCAAGGTGAGCACGGATTCGACGCGCGTATCCCGGGTATGCGTGCAGCCCGTATCCACGTATTCCTGTCCCGTCGAATCGAGATGGGTGACGACGTTGTCATAGGGGAGGTCCGTCGGCACGAGGTAGAACCGAATGGCCTGGACGGAGGTCTCCCACCCGGCCGGCATCGTATACGAGTACGAAGCCGTCTCCGGCGGAATGAGGGCGATCTCCGCACGGTTGTCCCAGTCCGTCGGTCGCACCCCGCCAACGGTCCGCCCCCAGACGGCGAAGAGACGGTTCGTCTCGTTCTCACCGGCTGCGCCAAACGCCAGCTCGACCGATTGGATCACCCCGTCATGTCCCGTGTTCCGCGTCGCAATCGCAATCGACCGCGCCCGGGCCGCACCGGTCGCCAGAGCCCCCAGCGCCAGTGTCATCAGAATTCGTTTCATATTCCTATCTCCCCTTTTAAGGTCTTCACTTCAAGACGATCCACTGCGGCGGAGCCAGCAGTCCGCATGCACGCGGCTGTGTCGAGCCCCAGTACTTCGTCCCCGGCGGATTGGCCGCGCCGAAGAGCGGCGCGAGCGACGTATGCACGACAATGCGCAGCTCGCACGTTTTTCCGCGCAGATCCGCGGGAATCTCCCAGCTGAAGTCGTCCCAGCCCACGGCCCCAAGGTCGCGTCCGTCGAGAAAGACGCGCGTGAAGTGTCCGCCCGTCTCAAGCAGAAGCCGCACGGCCTCGCCCTGCGGCACGGTCACGGTCTTCGTCCAGGTCGCCGTTCCGCAGAACCCGCCGAGGCCCAGCGCGTCGAGGGAGGCGGGCGCCACCTGCCGCGGCGCGGCCGGCGGTTCGATCAGGAACGCGGCCGGCAGGAACCAGTTCGGGTCGCGCAGATCCCCCGGCAGACGGAACTCGTGGTCGCCGGCCGCGAGATCAAACGCTTCGGACGTGCGATAGAGTTCGTTGAACGACGGGCGCAGGGCATTACAGGGCGACGCGACGGGAATGGACCGCCCATCAACCGTGACGGTCGTTCCGCGGGTCGCGAGGCGCGCCCCCTTCAGCGGTTCCGAGAACGTCACGCGGCAGACGCCGTTCGTGTCGAACGGCAGACGACGCGTGGGCGCCGCGCTCAGCGTCAGCGTCCAGTCCCCATCGAGGGCGACGGGCGTTCCGACCGCGGCGGACGGAAGCATCTTCCCCAGGCGCACGTACGCATGCGTGCCGTCCTCATAGTTCCGGACGAGAACGTCAGGGACGGGACGATCCTCCGCATCGCGAAGGATGAAGCGCTTCGGCAGACGCGCCTGCGCCCACGCGAGGGCGGCCCCGGCCGAATCAAACCGCGTACCGGTGCGTTCTTCGCGGATGGACTTGCCGTCGAACGCAAAAACCAGCGACGCGGCCGTCGCATCCTCCTCGCGGATCAGCTCGACGCCCGTCTGGGCACACTCGAACGTCCGCAGAAAGCCATTCACATCCGGACGCGGCGCCGCGCCGGCGGCGGCCCGCACGCAACACTTGCGCGGGAAGCGCAGCGCCACGTCGAAGACCGCCCGCTTGGCCGCCGAAGCGCTCGCCACATCTGCCGCGGCGAGGAACGTCGGAAACTCGGCGAACCAGGGCTGCTGGTCGCCCACGCCGACGGTGAAGCCGTGCATCTCGTCCATCCACGAGGCATCCATCGCGCTCATCACCGTGAAATAGCGCGTCACGCCATGCAGGGCGCAGATGCGGAGCATCTTCAGGAACCGCGCCGGGGACGTGTTCGCGGGCCCGAGCGCGAAGAGCTCGGCCATTCCGCCGCGGCCGTTCCGGCGGATCGCGTACTGGACGGTGTGCAGCGTCAGCCACTCAATCGACCCGGGATCCGTCTGCGTCGAGATCTCGTCCATCCCCGGGAAGGACAATGCGGAGAGGGCCGCAAGCGGATCGCCGTTGAGGGCCACGCTTCCGTCGGGACTGTTTTCGCCAATCATGTGCCCCGTCGCCAGGATGCCGAGCGCGTCCGTCTTCGCGCGAATTCGGTCGAAGAACGATGTCTTGAAACGCCGGGCGTAGAGTTCGTTGTAGCGCGTCCAGACCTCGACGCCCTTCGTCTTCCGTCCCGCGGCGAACCAGGCCTCGACATCCCGCTTGAAGTCCCCGCCGCCGGTCAGAGCGGCATAGTCCTCCAGAAGCCCGTCATACCATCGGGCCGCGCACAGAGTCCCCTTCGGCAGCCACTTCCCCTGGACATGGTGGAACGGCTCGTCCGTGAAGATGCCGCGCACGGTGCCATCCGCAAACCAGGGGGCGAGTTCCTTCGCGTAGACGTCGTGCGTCATCCGCGTGAAGAGATCGACGGCGCGCGGTTCCAGCAGGTTCGGCCAGCCCTTCCTGAATCCGCCCGTGCACATGGATGACGTGCTGATGGGCGAGAGCACCTTGCGCCAGCTCGTGTTCGTGCCCTCCTTGACGAGGGCCAGCTGCCACTCGCGGAAGGCTTCGTCCGTCGCGGGGACGCGTCCGAGGCAGGACCCGCTCGGCCAGTTGTGCTCGTCGTAGAGCCACATCTTCATTCCACGCCGCTTCGCACCCGCGGCGAACGTCCGCGCCGCGTCGAAGAACTCCTTGCCGAGGTACTCGTAACCGAGTCCGCTTGTCGGGTAGAGCATGAAC
>JAUNMP010000372.1 GCA_030537465.1 bacterium | reverse complement strand
AAGCCGGACGGCTTCTTCTGGGACGAGCCGCACTACGCCTTCCCGAAGGGCATCGCCTCCATCACCGGCGGCGTCGCGGACGACTGGACCTGCTACTGCCCCGTCTGCCGCAAGCGCTTCGAGGACTACTACGGCTATCCGATGCCGCGCTACATGACGAACGACGTGAAGCAGTTCCGCTGGCGCGAGGCGCTGGTCGTTCTGAGCGACACCTCGAAGGCCCTCAAGGAAATCGATCCCAATCTCGAAATCACGTGCTGCGTCCACGCCACGCAGAACGGCTACTACGTCTCCGAGTATCGCGGCTACGACAACTGGGACATGGTCGCCGCCTGCCCGTACTTCGACGTCTTCTCGACGACGATCATCAACTGGGCGCTCCCCGAGGACTTCTTCCGCGACATCACGCAGCGCACCGTCGACATCGCCCACAAGTACGGCAAGAAGGCCGAACGCTGGTTCATGGGCTACTACAAGCAGCCCAAGGACTGGAAGCAGGTCGAGAAGTGGGTCGACATCGCCCAGGAGATGGGCGTCGACCGCATCGCCGCCTGGACCTACCGCGGCGGCTACGGCACGGTCGTCGGCGCCCCCGACGCGCTGAAGCTCTGGGACACGATCGGCGAAAACTACCGCCGCGTTCTGGGGAAGTGAGCTGAGAAAACGATGATAGCGGAACTATTCTGTGCGGTGAGCTTCGCGCTCCCCCATGCCGAGTTCACGAAGTACTACGAGCAGGCCACCGGCGCGAAGCCGGCGGACGGGCTCGTCTCCTATGCCGTCGATCCGAAGGTGTCGACGTCGGGCAAAGATGCCTATCGCATCCAGTCCGAAGGGGCGGGCGTGAAGATCACGGGCTCGAACGAGCGCAGCGTCTTCTATGCCGTCTACGACCTGCTGTCGCGCCGCGCGGGCTGCGAATGGTTCTGGGACGGGGACGTGGTGCCGAAGCGGACGTCCATCGACCTCTCGGGCCTCGACGTCCACGAGGAGTCGCAGTTCGAGTACCGGGGGTTGCGCTACTTCGCCCACCGCGGGCTCACCCGTTTCCAGGCGGAGCATTGGGGGTATGAGGACTGGAAACGCGAGATCGACTGGGCGCTCAAGAACCGTCTGAACCTGTTCATGCTCCGCATCGGGCAGGACGATCTCTTCCAGAAGGCCTTCCCCGACATCGTTCCCTATCCCGATCCGTCGAAGCCGCTCCCCGAGGCGATGCCGGGTTACAACAATCGGTCGCTGTTCTGGTCGTTGCAATTCCGCGGCGCACTCCGTAAGAAGGTGCTGGACTACGCCTTCGCGCGCGGCATGCTGTCCCCCGAGGACTTCGGGACGATGAGCCACTGGTATTCGCGTACGCCCTACGCCTTCCTCGAGAAGATGAATCCGCCGTTCCTGCCGCAGCAGGGCGGCAGCTACGGACACCCGACGGACCGCGTGTGGGACGTGATGTCCGACCCGAAGTGGCTCGATTGCTACTGGCGCATCACCGAGGCGTCGATCGCGAACTACGGCCGTCCAGACCTGCTGCACACGATCGGGCTTGGCGAACGCCGCTGTTCGACGAACCGCGCCGAGAACACGCGCATCAAGATCGAGGTGCTCAACCGCAACATCGCCGAGGCGCGCAGCCGCCATCCGGGCAGCCGCATCCTGCTCGCAGGCTGGGACTTCTTCCAGGAATGGCGTCCGGAAGAGGTGCGGTCGCTCTTCGCGAGCCTGGACTGGAAGGACCTCGTTCTCTGGGACTACGAGGCGGACGCCACGCAGGACTTCCGCCGGGACATGCAGGGACTCTCGAACAACTTCACGAAGTGGGATGTGGTCGGCAAACGTCCCTATACCTTCGGCATCTTCCTCTGCCTTGAACAGGGACTCGACTGCCGGGCGGACTACGGGGTCCTCGAGACGCGCCAGCAGGCGATCAAGGACGATCCGTTCTGCACAGGCTACATCTTCTGGCCGGAGTCGGCCCACACCGACACCCTCCTGCTCCACTACTTCACGCGGAACGGCTGGCGGGCGGGCGTGCGGACGGCCGACGAGCTGCGGGCCGACTTCTGTCGCCGCCGCTATGGTGCGCAGCAGGCCGCACGCCTGGAGCGTTGCTGGAAGGCCGTCAACGCCGTCTCCGCCGGCATTGGCTGGAGCGGCAACTATGGCGCCCGTTGCACGGTCGTGCCCAATCCCGCCTTCGATTTGAAGGACCGTGTGTCCGCTACTGCGGAACTGATGGCGCAGTATCGTCCGCTCTTCGCCGACCTGGCCGAGGTGCCGTGGGAAACGCCGTTCGAGATCCGCGATACCATCGACCTCGCACGGACGGCGGGCGACCGGCTCGCGATCGCGGCGCGCGTGGACCTCGTCAACACCTGGCGCAAATGGCGCAACGGCAAGGCGTCGGCCGAGACCGTGACGGCGGCGGCGGACCGTTTCGTCTCCCTGGGCACGGCGATGGCGGATCTGCTCGAACTCCACACGGACTATTCGCTTTGGGAGTCGTACCAGCGACTGGACGCCATCGAGAAGATCAAGAATCCCGATTTCGAGCACGTCCTCGTGGACAACGCGACCTGCGGCTACTGCCGGTCGCACCAGTCCGAGGCCGCCCGCCATTACTATCTGCCGGCGATGAAGCTCCTCGCCGACGTCCTTCGTGCGAAAGTCGCGGCGAACGACAAGTCCGGCTACGACATGAAGGCGCTGTCGGCCCGCGTCAACGCGCTTCGCGAGGAGCTGCTTAAACGCCCGCTTGCCGAGATGCGCCCGACCCGCGCCCGCACCCGCCCGAACTTCGTCGCTGCGCTGAAGCTTCTAGCTTCCAGCTTTTAGCTTGGAGCTTAGAGCTTGG
>JAUNMP010000102.1 GCA_030537465.1 bacterium | reverse complement strand
CGACGGAGTCGCCGGAATGTTCAACTGAGGAGGGTTTTGCAATTACCTCTCAAGTAAGTAAAAGATGTGGAAAGGAATATTTAAGATGAATTTGAAATTGTTCAAGGTGACGGCGATTGGCGCCGCATTGCTGGCGGGCGGATGCACAGTTCTCTCCACGGGAACGGCGAACCACGTCGATGAAGAAGGCTTCACGTGGCGGGACGGTCGCGTGGCGCCCTGTGCCGCGTCGAGCGACTACTACATCATCCGCTACGAGGCGCCGTCCGCCGAGGTGTTCACGGATAGCCGCAAGGTGTTCCCGCGCTGGGACTTCATCGAAATCCGCCAGCTCAAGGACGGCACGACGATCGTGAAGGACGGCGTGCTGACGAAGTCCAAGGTCACCTATCCCGGCAATAACTGGATGCGCCATCTCCGCAGTGGTGGACGCAACATCCGCGTCAAGTTCGTCGACGCCAACTACACGATCGCCGCGGACGGTGTCAAGGAGGCCCCGAAGGGTTTCGCCTCGAACTTCAACGGCAAGGATCTCACGGGCTGGCGCGGGCTTACCCGCGAGGGCAAGTTTAACGACAGCACGGTCCGTCGCGCGCTGATTCCCGAGGACCGCTGGGCGCTGCAGGCGAAGGCCGACCAGCTGATGAAGGAGCACTGGCACGTGCGCGATGGTGCGCTCTTCTTCGACGGCCTCAAGGACGGTTACTCGATCGCCGCCGCGAAAGACTACGGCAACTTCGAGGTGATTGCCGACTGGCGTCTTCTTCGCGTCTACGGCGACAGCGGCTTCTATGTGCGCGGCATGCCCCAGATCCAGATCTGGGATCCGAACATGTGGCAGGGCCTTGGCTCGGGCTGCATCTGGAACAACAAGAAGAACGATTTCGCCGCGCTCCAGTGCGCGGATCGTCCGATCGGCAGCTGGAACACGACGCGCATCCGCATCGAGGGCGACCTCGTCTCAGTGTGGGTCAACGATGTCCTGACTGCAGACCGCGTCCAGCTGGAGAACAGCCGCTATGCCGGACAGGGCATCCCTCTGGCCGACACCTTCGAGCTGCAGTGCCACGGCGACCCCATTGAGTTCCGCAACATCTTCATCAAGGAACTGCCCGAACGCGCCTGCGACATCCCCGACATTTCGAAGGCGAAGCGCGGGGAGAAGATCGATCTCCTGAAAGACGGCATGTCCGGCTGGGAGGCGACCGATTCGAAGGCTCGCATGGGCTGGTCCGTGAAGGACGGCGTCCTCTCGAACGAGACGGGCATCGATCCCACGAAGACCTCGCGCGGTGGCGCGGGAACGACGCACCTCAAGACGAAGTGCGCCGACTTCTACGACTTCGAGCTCTCCTACGACGTGCTCGTGCAGAAGAAGTGCAATTCGGGCGTCTATCTGCGCGGCCGCTATGAACTGCAGGTCAACGACAGCTACGGCCGCAAGGTCGACTGCCACAACATGGCGGCGCTCTACGACCTCATCACGCCGACCGTCGCGGCCGAGAGGCCCGCGGGTGAATGGCAGCATGTGGACGTGACGCTCTACAAGCGCCACCTCACGGTTGTTCTGAATGGCACGAAGATCATCGACAACCAGCCGATTCCCGGTGTGACGCCGGGCGCGATCGACGGCAACGAGTTCGTGCCGGGACCGATTCTTCTGCAGGGCGACCACTCCAACGCGTCGTTCAAGAACATGTTCCTCACGCCGCTCCAATAATCATAGGTCCCATGAAAGTCTGCCACCTGTTTGTACCCGTTTCGATGGCGATGGTTCTCTGTGGAGGCGTTTTCGCCTCTACGGAGAATCTGACGGGAACCGAAACCTGGGGTGGGCGTCGAGCCCACCCCGCTGTCGTCAATTCGGTCTCGGCGCTGCCGAATGATTCCTTTACGTTGTCCTTGCGGGGGACATGGGATTTCGTCCCCACGCCTTCCAGCAATCGGCGCAACACGCCCTGGAGCCACGTGTTCAACGGCAAAGGGGCGTTCTGGGAGGGCAAGCCCCAATGGGGTGGCAAGATCTTTCCTGTCCACAAGCTGCAGGTGCCGGGTTGCTGGGAGGCGCAGCTGGCGGACGGCAACGTCACGACGGGACGCTCCTGGTTCTGCCGGTGGGACTGTTCACCCGTGGCGATTCGCGGATTTCATTCGGGGGATGGCTGGTACAAGCGGACAATCCGCGTACCCTCGGACTGGAAGGGCCGCCGCGTGTGGCTCAAGACGGGCTGGGTCAACTCGATGGGCTGGTTCTGGGTCAACGGCGAACAGGTCGCCCTGGAATGGAACTACTGCGCAACGCACAAGTACGACATTACCGACCTCGTCAAATTCGGCGAGGAGAATCTGGTCGTCGTCCAGGTGAACAACGAAACGCCTTCGCATCGCGGATGTGCGAACTCGAAAAACCACTGGGGTGGCATTCTCCGCGATCTCGAACTCGAGTCGACGCCGCAGGTCTACATCGACGACGCCTGGGTGCGGGGTGATTTCGACAGCCAAACGGCCGAGGTCAACGTCTCCGTGGGAGGGGTAGAGAATGTTGAGAATGTTGAGAAGGTATTGCGGGTGACGGTTGAGGGACAGACGGTTGAACATGCCCTGGATTCTTCAAACATTCAAACATTCAAACATTCGAACATTCGAGTTCCCCTGGCGAACTTCCGTCCCTGGTCGCCAGAGCATCCGAATCTCTACACGGCCCGCGTGGATCTGGTGTCCAACGGACAGATCGTGCAGTCGCGCTGCGAGCGTTTCGGCGTGCGCAAGCTCGAGGTCCGCGGACGCGAGGTCTTCCTGAACAACAAGCCGTTCTATCTCCGCGGTGCCGGCTGGCATGCGATCGATCCGATCAACGGCTATGCCAAGCCTGATCGCGAAGAGTGGCTCAAACATGCGCGGCAGATCCGTGCGGCGGGTTTCAACATCGTCCGCAACCACACGGAATGCAAGATGCCCGAATATTTCGAGGCCTGTGACGAGGCCGGACTCATGGTCGAGGCCGAAATGCCGTACTATGGCGACGTCGCATCCGACGGTCAGCGTTTCGATCCGCTGGCTGACGCCGAGATGCTCTACCGCCACTTCCGCCGCCATCCGTCGTTCGCCATCTATTCGTTCGGCAACGAAGGATCTTTCGGGCCGTACCTCTCCGAACGACTCTATCGCGAGGTGAAGGCGCGTGATCCCGACCGTCTCGTCGTTGGTCAGGATGGCGGTAATGGTCCGCGTCCGATCAACAACCGAAAGACGTCCGATTTCGCCGGGGCGCCGATGCGGGTCCAGGTGCGCGGATCGTATCGGCCCGATTTGCCGTTCTTCTTCCACGAATACATCAATTCAAGCGTGAAGCTTGATTCGCGCGTGGCGGACGGTTTCACGGGCGTCTGGGCGGCTCCGATTTCACGGGCGTCCCGCGCGGCGTTCCTTGCGCCGTTCGGGCTGGATCTTGACTGGGGCGACCGGCTGCAGAACGGACAGAACCGTATGCAGAAGATCTATCTCAAGTATGGTCTCGAATCGGCGCGTCTCGACGACGCGGCCTGTGGCTACAGCTACTGGTCGCTTCAGGACGCCTGCAGCCCGCAGGGCGGGACGTTCATCGGCCAGGCGTTGTGGGATCCTTTCTGGGGCGAGAAGCGCTGTGGATCGAAAACGACGGATGTGGCGGTTTTCAATTCGCCCACCTGCGTGTTGATGACAGATGCGGATGACACGCTTGAAACCAAGGGGGCCCTGATCGATGGTCAGTTCCTCGATTCGACGATCACGAATCGTGTCCGAATGTCTGGGCAGACGATTCGTGCCCGTTTCCATTTGGCGCACTTCGGTGACGAGCCGCTTGTAGATTCGCGTCTCGTGTGGCGTTTTGTCGCGAATGGGAAAGTTCTGTCTTCGGGAACGACGAATATCGGCGATCAGCCGCTCGGGCAGGCCCGTCCAATCGCCGCGGCCGACATCCGCGTGCCGCCGCTCGAAAAGGCTGTCAAGGGCCGACTCGAGGCGACCGTCAGCGCGGGCGCATTCTCCCAGTCGAACGCCTGGTCGTATTGGCTGTTCCCGGCGCGAAAACCGGTGGAGGGCTCGCGGATCCTCTGTTCGGACACGTTCTTCGCCGCGTTGGCGCCACGCTATCCCGGACTTCGCGCCAGTGGCGGCAAGGATGCGCTGCCGACGGATCTGGCCGCGGTCGATGTCGTCATCGCGCCGTTCGGTGGCGATCTCGAGAAGGCCGCTCTTGCCGCGGGCAAGACGGTCGTGTCGCTGGCCAACCAGACGGGGCCGCGCAACATCACGCTCGGCTGGTGGTATATGACCGAGCAGATGGGCGCGGCGCTGAAGGACCATCCCGTGCTCGCGGAATTCCCGCACGAGGGGCTCTTCGAACCGCAGTTCTTCCGTATCGGGAAGACGGGACTCGCTCTGCCGGTCGAGGGCTTTGCGAAGGATGATTTCGTGATGGTGGGCGAAGGCGGGAAGGGGTGCTATCTCTATCTCGCGGTCGCACGGCGTCCGAACGGGGCGAAGCACTGCCTCATTGCCGGATTGGACGTGCTGACGGACACGGTTGAAGGCTCGGCCATCCTCGACGGCTGCCTTCGTCAGAAATAAGAGATGGCCATGGAAGAGAATTCGAAAAGCGAACGGTTGATGTCCCTGGATGCGCTGCGGGGCGCGGACATGCTCTGCATCATGGGACTTTCGGGGGCGATCATGGCATTCTGCTCCTGGATCGGCATGAAGGACTGCTGGCTGGCGACACAGATGACCCATGTCGATTGGCATGGGTTTCGCCAGCACGACACGATCTTTCCGCTCTTTCTCTTCCTTGCCGGCGTCTCCTGGCCGTTCTCCTATGCGAGCCAGATCGCGAAGGGGCGTTCGACGGGCGCCATTCTGAGGAAGATCGCCTTTCGGGCATTTGCGCTCTTCGCGCTGGGTATGGTTTCGGCGGGACTCTTCAAGTGGGACGTCGCCTCGTTCCGCTATGATTCCGTGCTCGCCCATACAGGCTTCTGCTGGGCGGTCGCGGCGATCCTCTATATGTTCGTCCGCAGTTGGAAGATTCGTTTGGCGATTGGCGCTTCGCTTCTGGTTGTCCATTGGCTCATTCTCTTTTCGTTTACCGCGCCCGACGCGGCGGCGCTGCTCTCGTCGACGGATCCTGCCGTGGCGAAGAAAGTGGCAGCGTATGCCGCCTATGGGACGGATAACTTTTCCTTTACGGGCAATATCGCCGGCTGGATTGACCGGATGTTCATGCCCGGAAAGCTCTACGAGGGAATTTTCGATCCAGACGGCCTTCTTGCGAAGATGACGGGAATCGTGACGGCCATTCTGGGTGTGATGTCCGGCGAACTGCTCCGCAGCAAGACGTTAAGCGGCAATCGCAAAACGGCAATCCTGTTGGGGGCAGGGGTGCTCTCCCTCGCGCTCGTCTTTGCGTGGCAGCCCTGGTGTCCCGTCAACAAGAAGATCTGGACCTCGACGTTCATCTTGGCGGCGGCGGCCTATTCGTTCATCGCCCTGGCGATCTTCTATTGGATTATCGATGTCATGGGATGCAGGCGTTGGACCCTCTTCTTCCGGGTGATCGGCATGAACTCGATCACGATCTACATCGCCATGCGGTTCATGGGCTTTGGCACGATGTCCCGTTATTTCTTCACGGGAATCGCCGAACTGGGCAACGCGGACTGGTCCAGATTCACCTTTGCAATCGGTCAGATCGCCCTCGAGTGGCTGTTCCTGTGGTATCTCTACCGCAAGAACACCTTCCTGCGAGTCTGATGAGGTGACAACGGCATCATGTAAATTGCGTGACGGGATTTGCGTGATGAGGCGATCTTTGGTATAATTCGCGGTATGAAGCTCAACAATCCATTTGTTTTGACTGGTTATAGGGGACCAGAGTATTTCTGCGATCGCGTGGCGGAGACGGATCGATTGTGTCGTTTGATCCGCAATGAGAGCAATGTGACACTGTTGGCACCTCGGCGCTATGGTAAAACAGGGTTGATTCACAATGTGTTTGCAAAGCTGGGGAAAGAAGAGGGATACGAAACCGTCTATCTTGATGTCTTCGGTACGCAGTGTCTGGCTGATTTGACTCGTCTTCTGGCACAGGCTGTTCTGGGACGTCTGGATACCCCACTCGAAAAGCTTGGTGGCGCGGCGCGGCGGCTTGTTCAAGGACTCCGACCAACGCTTTCCTATGACGAGAAAAGCGGACAACCCTCTCTTTCCTTCACTGTCGAAGAGAGCGCGGCGGAAAAGACGCTGGCCCAGGTCTTCGATTACATCAAGGAACATGAACGTAGGCTCGTGATTGCCATCGACGAGTTCCAGCAGATTCGCGAGTACCCCGAGCGGAATGTCGAGGCCGTTCTTCGTGGCCATGTGCAGTTTTCTCCAGCGCAGTTCATCTTTGCCGGTTCTAAACAGCATCTGATGAGAGATATGTTCACGTCTCCCAAACGTCCATTCTATCAGTCGACGACGATGATGCCACTGGACGTGATCGGTGAGGAACCCTACTACAAGTTTGCCAGCAGTTTCTTTGCGATGGTTGATCGGACGCTTTCTCGCGAGGCGTTTCATTCCCTGTATGTGCGCTTTGAGGGAATTACCTGGTACCTTCAGGCGATTCTCTGGGATCTTTACTCAGAAGGGATCAAGCAGATTGGAAGCGATGATGTCGATGCTGCGATTGCCGAACGCGTGGCGGCAAATGAGTACGATGAGCAGCAGGTCTTGAAATTGCTGCCGCCGGGCGGGCTGCGACTCCTGCGGGCCATTGCTGCGGAAGGGGTGGTAGCGGCACCTCAGTCAGGTGACTTTATTCGCAAATATGGGCTTCGGGCTGCGAGCAGTGTCAAAACTTCGCTGGAGATGTTGATTGACAAGGAGATTGTCTATGCTTCGTCGGAAGGCTACGTTGTCTATGATCGTCTACTGAGAGAATATCTTCAAAGGAGTCGGGTATGAAAGTTGTTGGATTGAAATTGACGGGGCTGCTGGCGCTGGGGCTTTGCGTTGGGCAGACGGGGGCATCGATCTACCATGAAGGATGGATCGACTACAACAAGAATGGCAGGAAAGATGTCTTTGAAGACGCGACGCAGCCCGTGGAGAAGCGGGTGGCGGATCTGCTCGGGCAGATGACGCTGGAGGAGAAATCCTGCCAGGTGGCGACGCTCTACGGATCGGGCCGCGTATTGAAGGACGCGCAGCCGACGCCGAAGTGGAAAGAGGAGGTGTGGAAGGACGGCATCGGAAACATCGACGAGGAGCTGAACGGTGTCGGCCGAATGTACAAACAGCATCCCGAGCTGATCTATCCGTTCTCGAACCACGTCCATGCCGTCAACACGATCCAGAAGTGGTTCATCGAGGAGACGCGTCTGGGTATTCCGGTTGATTTCTCGAACGAAGGCATCCACGGCCTCAACCATACGAAGGCGACGCCGCTTCCCGCGCCCATCGCCATTGGCTCGACGTGGAACCGCAATCTCGTTCGCCAGGCGGGCGAAATCGTGGGCGAGGAGGCGAAGCTGATCGGCTATTCGAACGTCTATGCGCCGATTCTCGACGTTGTCCGCGATCCGCGCTGGGGCCGTACGCTCGAGTGCTATGGCGAGTCGCCCTATCTGATCGCCGAGCTCGGCAAGCGGATGGTGTCGGGCATCCAGTCGAAGGGCATCGCCTCGACGCTCAAGCACTATGCCGTCTACAGCGTGCCGAAGGGCGGGCGCGACGCCGACTGCCGGACGGATCCGCACGTGACGCCGCGTGAACTCCACGAGATCTTCCTCTATCCGTTCCGCCGCGTCGTCCAGGAAGCGCATCCGCTGGGCGTGATGTGCAGCTACAACGACTGGAACGGTGAACCCGTTGCCGCGAGCAAGTACTTCCTCACGGACCTTCTTCGGACGGAATGGGGCTTCAACGGCTATGTGGTGAGCGACTCCGAGGCAGTCGAATTCGTCCATACGAAGCATGCGGTTGCCGAGACGTATCCCGAAGCCTGTGCGCAGGTGCTTGAGGCGGGACTCAACGTGCGGACGCATTTCACGCCGCCGAAGAACTTCATCTTGCCGGTTCGCGAGGTCGTGCAGTCCGGACGTCTCCCGATGTCCGTGCTCGACCAGCGCGTGACGGAGGTGCTCTCCGTCAAGTTCCGTCTGGGGCTCTTCGACAAGCCATTCCTGGGCGATGCCGCGAAGGCGGATCAGTTGGCGGGCGTGGCGCACCATCTCGACTTCGTCGACGCGATGCAGAACGAGGCGATGGTCCTGCTGCGGAACGAGAACAACATGCTGCCGCTGCGGGCGGAGACGCTGAAGAAGGTACTGGTCACGGGCCCGCTCGCGGACGAATCGAACTTCATGTCGAGCCGCTATGGGCCGAACGGCATCGAGCCGACGAGCATCCGCAAGGGCATCGCCGACTATCTCGCCGGCCGCGCGGAGGTCGTCTACACGAAGGGCTGCGAAGTCGTCGACAAGGATTGGCCCGACAGTGAACTCGTGCCGCGTCCGCTGACAGCGGAGGAGCAGGCTGGATTCGATGCCGCCGTGGCTGCGGCGAAGGACGTCGACGTGATCGTCGCCGTGCTGGGCGAAGACGAGTACCGCACAGGCGAGAGCCGCTCCCGCTCGTCGCTCGAACTGCCGGGGCGTCAGCAGATGCTGCTGGAACGTCTGGTTGCGACGGGACGCCCGGTCGTCCTCGTGCTCGTCAACGGCCAGCCGCTCACGATCAACTGGGCGAACCGCAACGTACCGGCGATTCTCGAGACCTGGTTCCCGGGCGCACGCGGCGGCATCGCCGTTGCGAAAACGCTCTTTGGCGATGTCAATCCGAGCGGCAAGCTGACGGTGACGTTCCCGAAGACGGTCGGGCAGATCGAGTACAACTTCCCCTTCAAGAAGGGGTCGCATGGCCGTCAGAAGCGGAGCGGCGACCCGAATGGTTCGGGCGTGACGCGTGTGATCGGTCCGCTGTATCCGTTCGGCTACGGACTGAGCTACACGACATTCGACTACTCGGACATGTCGGTGACAGAGGGCGGAAGCCGTCCCGAGGTCATCTGGACGGTCTCCTGCAACATTCGCAACACGGGTGCGCGGGATGGTGCCGAGACGGTGCAACTCTACGTGCAGGACAAGTACGCGAGCGTCGTGACATATGATTCCGTTCTTCGCGGTTTCGAGAAGGTCTTCCTGAAGGCGGGCGAGACGAAGCGCGTGACGTTCGAGCTGACGCGGACCGACCTCCAGATCCTCGACCGCAACATGAAGTGGACGGCCGAGCCGGGCGATTTCGATCTGCGCCTGGGCGCTTCGAGCACGGACATCCGCCTGAACAAGGTCGTGACACTGCACTGATTGACGGCATATCGAAGGTTGACTTATGAAAAAAGTTCTAAATTGGTTGGTGGCTGCGGTTGCGCTGGGCGCGTCTGCGGCGGAAATTGCCTTTACGGGCGCGGATGCGACGGCGCCGAATGATCTCGCTCTGGCGACGAACTGGGCGGGGGGCGTGCTGCCGGGAGCCGAGGACGTGGCCGTCGTCTCGACGACTGCGAACCAGGCGCTTACGCTCTCGTCGGCCTTGTCCGTGAAGGGCTTTCAAATTACGCCGACGGGCAGTTTCTCCGTGACGGGCACGAGTCCGCTCTCGATTGGCGCGGGGGGCATCGAGTTTCTGAATGGAAGCACGTCCTGGACATTCACGTTCAACGTGCCGATCACGACCACGGCCAGGCAGCAGTGGCACTGCATGGCGAAGTCGGCGGACAAGGGATATGCCGTCGCCAATCTCGCCATGTCACAGTCAATCTCCGGCACGGAGACGCTGATGTTCTCGAACATCCTCAAGGTGACGCACAATGTCGCGCCGAACTATGATGGCCGACTGGAATTCCAGGGGGGCAACTATCACGGCAACTATTGGTACATCAAGAGCAAGGGCAAGGTGGCGAACGAGGTCTATGGCAACTACGTGAAACTCGTGCCGCAGATTCCCGAGGATTGGAAGTGGAGCGACTTGTTCCCCAGCGGCAAGACCGTCAACGTGGCGGGGTGGGGCGCTTCTGGATACTATCTCAACAACAAGGCGGGTACGACGATGACGTTCTCCGCGGGAGACAGCGTTACGACGGGTGGAGACGGTTCCAACCTCGAGGGCGGAACGGCTATCCTTGAGGGAGGCAAAGTCGCCTTCAGCGGATTGTTCAACGTCAAGAACAACTCCGCGCTCAAGGTACGCGACAAGGGTCTCTTCTATGGCGGCTCCTACGGCCTCATCATTGGCGGTGGCTTGACCTCGGGCACGGGGAATTGCTATGTCGAGCAGACGGGTGGTGGCGTGACGAACAAGCTCTTTGTCCAGATCGGTGGACGTGGCGGCGACGCCAAGTCCTTCGGCGAGTATCGGATGAAGGGGGGGATCAATGGCCGTGAATGCCGTCAAGTCGACGGACGAAGACTATGGGTTGAACATTTCGAGCTCCCGGTCGGGCGGCAACGTGCATGGCGCCGGCGTCTACACGCAGACGGGGGGCGACGCCTATGCGTATCGGGTGCAGTTCGGTTCGTCGAAATCCGACTGGAGCAGCACAGTCAATACGATGACGAATGCGTTCAGCCTCTTCGATCTTGAAGGCGGCGTCTTCACGGTTGGCGCAGGTGGTTTTTCGTTGGGCTCCTCGTGGAACACCGTGCCCTCCGGCAGTGGTCGCGGGGCGGCGCCGAATGCAAACGCCTATTACCGTGTGCGTCTGTCCGGTGGAACGCTCAAGCCGACGGGCGACTACACGCAGAACGTCCAGTGGGACGTTCCCGCCGGCGAGGGCTTCACATTGGATACGGGGACCTCTTCCTTCACGCAGGCTGCTCCGATCTGGGGCGACGGCACGTTTCGCAAGGTCGGTACGGGCCATGCCGTGTTCAACGATCTGACGCGTTTCACGGGAACGCTCGACCTGCAGGGCGGTACGAACGCCTTCGTCGGTGCGACGGTTGCCACGGGCGTGGTGCCGTCCGCGGCGGCGGACAACTGCTGGATCTGGACGGCTGACGCGGCCGCGGAAGGACGCGCCAATGGCGATGAGGTGACATCCTGGACGGATGTCAACAAGAACCTCGAGCTGAAGCGCCTGGACGGCGTCTTCAACGCGGCGACGAACGCAACCCTGAATCCGACCGTTGTCGCGGATGCCTTCAATGGACATGCCGGACTCTCCTTCAAGACCGATACGACGAAGAATGTCTTCACCGCGCTGGGCGTGCCACATGCCTCATCCCCTGTCACGGGCGAGACCAACTTCACGGTGGTGGTCGTCTTCAAGACGACGCAGCTGGGGGCGTGCGCGTTCAAGAGCGACTACCAGTACTATTATGGCACCCAGATTCTTGGACAGGGAGCCGCGGGGTATGGGCATAATGGCTTCGGCATTTCAGTCGCTGGCAACACGGACGGAAGGTATCCCATCGGCGCCGGTCGCCGCTGGGTGTCGCCATCGGGCGGCGCGGTCGATCTCAATACCCATTCCTATCCAAAATCCGTGACGGACGGAAATGTCCATGTTTTCGTGGCGGCCTATGCGGATATGACCACGCGGACCACGCTGGACGGCTTCTGCGTGACGCGTACGAAGACGGCCGAGCTGGCGAAAGAACACCGGATTGGCCTCGACAGCAATGGGAACAGCAACGGGTCGCCGTTTATGGTGGGGTGCGGCAACGGATATCCGTGGAACTACGAGAACAAGGCGAGGGCCGAGTTCGCCTTCAACGGAACGATTGCCGAGATCCGGATCTATCGCGGCACGGCACTGGAGATGCCGGAGATGAACGCGCTCGCCTTTGAACTCGGTCAGAAATACAATCCTTCAGCAGATTCAGTTTCGGCCTTCACCGCAAATGTGACGGCGACGTATCGCGGATCGTTCGCTGCCGCGAAGCCGTCGGCACCGGTTCTGCCGTCGGGTGCCTACGAGTGGTCCGCCGAGACGCTGGCGGATCAGCTGGCCGATGGGGCCGAGGTGACGAGCTGGTCCACGCGGGACGGAAGTGTCGCCGCGACGACAGCGGTGGGTGGCGGCGAGGCCGCGCCGGTACTCGTGAAAAACGCCGTGCCCGGTAAGTCGGTTGTCCGCTTCTCGGGAACTTCTAAGACCGCGCTGGGCATCTCGGCGGCGACTTCGCCGATTACGGGGACGAAGGGCCATACGTGCGCGGTTGTCTTCCGCACGACAACGGACGGAGTGGATGAGAATGTTTATCGTGGTGGTGCGGGACTTGTTTCGACGGTCCAGAACGCGACGGGTATCGAGGACTGGGCCATCGCCCTGCAGAAGGAGGGGACGATCCATACGGGATATGGTTCGTCGTCCGGCGGGGCGACGCTTTTCCAGCGTCGCCCGTTCCGCCTGGCGGATGGCGCTGTGCATATCGCCATTCTGACGGGCGACCAGTCCGCCAAGCGGTTGAGCCAGATGGTCGATGGACAGTTGGTTGAGGTCGGACTCACGACGACGAAGGCGCGGGCGTCCTATGATGTTCTATTCGGCTCGCTATGCAAGGCGAAGGACAACTACTTTACGGGCGACATTGCGGCCGTGGCGATGTGGGACCACGCCCTGACGGTGGAGGAGATGCGGACGGTGACGGAGCACTATGCGGCCGAATACGCGTTCTATCCTCTGGCGAAGGGGACCTTCTCGGCGAACGATCTCGAGGGCCGTGGGTGTGCGGCGACCAACATCCACCTCGGTGCGGCGGCCACATTGGTGATGCCGTATTCGACGGAGGCTCCGTTCACGTTGGGCGTGGGCCAGACGCTGACGGGCGATGGACATTTCGCCGGTTCGTATCGTTGGGGCGAGGGGGCGATCCTCGACTTGACCGGAGACGTTCCCTGCAATATGGACGACATGCAGATCGCGAATGGCGCGGTTCTTCTCGTCAACGCGATTCCGGAATCTCCTGTTGCCCTGACGGCGTTGACGAAGATGTCCGGCACGGTGACGGTCGACGCGTCGGCGTTGGCCGACCAGAAGCTTCCCTCCCGCATCGCTCTGGCCACGATGGATCCGTCAGTTGTCGCCTCGGGCACGGTGTTCGATCTCGCGGGGCTTCCACATGCATCGGCCGTTGTCCTTCAGGCGGATGGCACGCTTGAATTGACGACCATCAAGGGAACGATGCTGATCTTCCGTTGATCTCCATCAAGTCATAGAATTGGATGCCTGCAGAGATGAAGAATGCAAATCTTTTCGTCGCCTTGGCCCTGGGGTGTGTCTTCTCGGCTGAGGCCGGCGGACTCCCACCGTCGGCCGATCCGAGAATCGGAATGCTTGAATTGCGCGTCTGGGAACTGACGCTGGAGACGAATGTCAACCGGCAGGTCCATTCACTGGACTGGAATCAGAACGACCAGTACAAGGCGGCCTCGACACGCGGAGCGTTCTCGAAGCAAGAAGAGGACGGACGTCCCTTTCTGCGGATTGGCGAGAAGGGGAATGCCTTTGCGCACGGCATTCGTCCGACGAAACCCTATCCCGTGCAGCCTGGATTCGGCTACACGTTGACAATTGACGGTCGAGGCCCCAAGGGACGGTATCTCGTCTATCTCCAGATGTTTGACGCGACGGGGAAGAACATCTCGGCCCGTCTTCCGGAACCCTCCGGCTGGACGTATACGAAATGGAACACGGCCTTCTACCGGCTCGGCAAACCGGCAAATGGGAAGTGGCAGACGGAAGAGCTGTCCTTCACCGTGCCGGACGGGGTCGCCCATGTGCTGCCCGTACTGGCGACTTGGGTGGACGGGACGGTGCCGTATTTCGACTGCCGGTCTTTTTCGATTGCGGCGGATGCCACGCGGGTTGTCAACGAGGAAATCCCTCTGCGGCGGAAGGATGAGACGAGCGGCTGGGTTCTGGAGAACGAGGCTGCTGCGCTTCGGGTCCAGGCGTCGCTGACGACGGAGGACTCGGGGATGACAGCCGTGAAGGCCGTCGTCTCCGACCTGTCGAATCCGCCGCGTCCGCGGGCTCTCCAGGTCGCGGTCGAATGGCCGCAGAATCTGACGGGATGGACCTGGCATCGCGACTGGCGGTCGGACGAGCGGATTGTCGAAGGGTGCGAGTTCTCCAACCGGAAGATGGTTACGGGCATCCCCGTGGGGATCTATCCGTTCTCGGCTGTTTCGAAGAATGGTGAGGGACTTGCCGTGGGAACTACGCTGGACGATCCGGCATTCGAATGCGGTACGGTGACGGCGCACGGCATCCGCAGCACGCGGGCCGTTGGCCTTTTGAAGCGTGGCGAGCGCGGATCCTCGGCAGAACTCTCCTGGTTGGTGTTCCCGTTCAAGGGCGTCTGGGGATTCCGCAGTGCGGCCCAGGCCTATTATGCCTCGCAGGCGAAGAAGATCCCACAGGTGAAGGCACGGGACTTCGAGGGGACGCGTGCGTATCTGGGCGTGCAGGCCTCGCAGCTGCCAGAGCATGTCGAAGATTTCGGGCTGGCCTACTACATCCCCAATGGCAGCGCGAAGGAGCGTGCGCTGGCGCGGGAGAAGGGGATGCTCGTCCATCCCTACATTCTCGCCTGGCAGATCCCCACGCACCATTATGCGGACTACGACCGCATGCCGCCGATGGAGGACCGGCTGGCTGAACTTCGGAGCTGGCTGCCGATTACGAACGAGAAGGGGCATCGGAATTTCAAGAGCAAGAGTGCGCTGGCGAAGGTCGTGCTGGGATCGATGCCGACCCAGGCGGATGGTACGCATCCGCTATCGTTGGAGTGGTACGATGGCGTCGTCCACTACTGGCGGCTCAACGTCGATCCGCGTCTGCCGTCGCCCAGCGCGGCGTCGACGTTCCGCGAACAGATCGAGACGTGGGGGCTGGATGCCATCGACGGCGTCTATCTGGACAACGTCTACATCCAGGATTTCAATAACGTGCGTCCCGACCATCTCGCCGTGATGGACGAATCGCTCGTCTACGACTTCAAGACAGCCCGGCCCTGCGCCCATGCAATGCAGCACCAGGTGGCGTTCGTCAAGATGCTCGGGGACTGGCTGCATCCGCTTGGCAAGCGCGTGACGGGCAATGTCTTCCCCGGCGGTACCTACCGCTTCAACGCGACGCTCCTGGACGTCTTCGGCTGCGAAGTCGGCTGTTTCGGCCACGGTGGAGAAAAACGCAGCGAGAAGCTACGGGAACTCTATGACGACGCGGCGGCCTGCGAGCGCCGGTTCTACGCCTATCATCGTCCAATCGCGGACATGCTGCAGGACGGGAACTGGACGAAGCCCGTCCCCGCCATCACCGCGGCGGGCATCACGAACTATGTCGACCACCACATGTTCTATGGCTTCTATCCAAGCGTGGTGACGATTGGCGGCGAGGACTTCCCTGGCTACAGGGGCTGGAAGCGGTACTTCGGTCCGTCGCGGCAGTGTGCGCGTGACCGCGAACTCTTCAAGACGGCGATCCCGCTCATTCGCCGCCTCAACCAGGCGGGCTGGCAGCCAGAGACGGGCGTCCGCAGCAACCATGCCAAGGTTCTGGTAGAACGGTTCGGCACGCGCGATTCCCAGGAGCGGTTCATTACGGTCCGCAATGCCACAGGCACGGCGCGTGATGTCGTTCTGGCATTTGACGCGGAACTGGCCGCAACGACGCTCCATCCCGTTTGGCGTGGTTCTGCGGATCTCCTTCCGCAGAACGGACAGTTCAAGTTCCGTCTTGAGGGCTGGACGACAACGGTATTTCAGGTTCGATGATACTCGAGGTAATTGCAAAACCCTCCTCAGTTGAACATTCCGGCGACTCCGTCG
>JAUNMP010000101.1 GCA_030537465.1 bacterium | reverse complement strand
GTCGGGTGGCAGGGCCGGCGACAGGGTGTCCGAGGGGTTTTGCAATTACCTCACACGTAAGGACTTTTTGATTCTGGCAGCCGGCTTTGGTATGGGCGGCGGCGTGTTGGGCGACATTGTCAACGACGGCGGACGCCTCCAGCCGTCCGTTGCACGGGCGAAGCGCCCCGAAACGATCGACGACAGGACCACCTATCTCAAGTGGAAGTGGCGTACGGATGTGTCCAATCCGTCGACGGGGCTCGACAATGCCGCGCTGAAGAAGGGACTGGACGAGGTCCTTGCCCAGTGGAAGGGGAAGGAACCGTGGCCGATCGTCAAGGCGCGGCTCATCGACTACCTCGTGGACAATACGGCGCTCGGCTTCTCGAAGTTCGACTGCTTCCCCGCGATCTCCTGCTGGAACCGCTGGGATCGTCCGATTTCGAAGATTCTCTGGGATCGCAACGCCGAAGTGACGAGAACCACTGCACCTGCCTGGTTTGCGAAGACGCAGGCGGAGATCCACGCCTCGGGCGGCAAGGCCTCTCGCGACTACGACCACTCCTCGCCGGACTGGGATGTCATTCTGAAGCTCGGTTTCCCGGGCATGAAGGCGCGCATCGACGCGTATGAGAAGGACACGCCGTTCTACGCCTCCGAGAAGCGGGTCGCGGCGGCGATTCTGCGCTTTCTCGACCGGCTGGTCGCCGCGGCCGAGGCGGAGCTCGCGCGCTGCGGCGGCAAGACGGAGGAGGGGTTGCTGGAGAAGCAGATCGCCTCGCTGAAGCGTCTGCGGGTTGGTCCGCCGGTGACGGTCTTCGATGTGATGACGTTCACATTCGTCGACTTCATCGTCAGCGAGTACTTCGACCGCTTCCAGGTGCGGTGCTTCGGCGAGATCGATCGCATCTGGCGTCCGTACTACGAACGGGACCTCCGCGAGGGGCGGACGACCGAGGCCGCGTTCCGCGAGGAATTCCGCCACTTCATCTGGCAGTTCGGTTCGATCGACAACTACTGGGGGCACCCGCTCTTCCTGGGCGGCACCGCGGCGGACGGCACGAGCGACTACAACGCGCTCTCGCGGGTCATGCTGGACGTGCTCGACCAGGAGGCGCTGCCGACACCGAAGGTCCAGCTCAAGATTGCGAAGAACACACCCGACTTCATCTGGGACAAGGCGTTGCGCATGCTGCGCCGGCACCGCTCGGTCGTCCTCATGGGCGAGGAGGGCATGGCGCGGTCTATGACGAAGCTGGGGCTTTCGCCGGACGAATGCCGACGTCTGATTGTCTGGGGCTGCTTCGAGTGGCTGCCGCCGGAGGGCAACTGCACGAGCGCCTGCAACATCAATCTCGCGAAGCCCGTGGAGTTGATGCTGAGGGACGCGAAGGACGGCAAGCTCGCCGGTCTCGCGACCTTTGAGGACTTCAAGCGCGAGTATTTCAAACGGCTCTGGGACGTGACCGACAAGACGCGGAAGGTCCTCGACTACCTTGAAAGCGGTCTCTACGAAATCAATCCGTCGCTCGTGCTCTCGCTTGGTGTCGGCTCGGCGATCGAGAAGGGCGAGGACGCGTTTTCGACCGGCATGCGCTACAACAACACGACGATGGCGGAGGTCGGCTTCGCGACGGCCGTCGACTCGTTGATCGCCGTCAAGGAGCTCGTCTACGAGACGCGCGAGCTGACGCTGGCCGAGCTCGGCGCCATCACCGCGGCGAACTGGGCGGGACATGAGGATCTCCGCCTCCGGATGTCCCGTTCGCACCGCAAGTGGGGCTGCGGAAACGATGTGACCGACACGCTGGGGCATGAGGTGCTCGAAAAGTTTACCGGGCGGTTCGTGGGTCAGCCCAACGCGCGTGGAGGCAAGTACTGCTGCTACGGACTCAACTCGCGCGGCTACATCAACGGGGGGCGGGCGACGGGCGCGACGCCGGACGGGCGTCGGAAGGGCGACGAGCTGTCGAAGAACATGGCGCCTTCGATCGGCGGCGACGCCGAAGGCGTGACGGCCGTCCTCAAGAGCTGGCGAACGTCTGTCGATCCGGCGTTCTTCCCGTGCGGACTCGTCTTCGACATGATGCTCCATGCGTCGTCCGTCTCGGGCGAGAAGGGGCTCGCGGCGCTGCGCGCCATCTGCGAGGAGTATTTCGCCGCAGGCGGGTGCGGACTCAACCTCAACATCCAGTCGGTCGAGGAACTGAAGGACGCGCAGCGGCATCCCGAGAAATACGAGAACCTGCAGGTTCGCGTGGCGGGGTGGAACATCCGTTGGAATGACATTCCGAAGGCGGAGCAGGATGGGTTCATCCGCCGCCTCGAGGCGATGCCGCACTAATTGCGATAATGACGACAAAGGGCTTGAAAATGATGCGTGTTGGCAAGTGGGCGTTTTGTGGGCTGTTGATCGGCGCTGCTCTGAATCTTGTGGCCTTCGACCGCGCGGAGACTCTGCAGTGGTTTCGCGAGAACCAGTTCGGCACGACGCCGATTGGGCGTCCCGAAGACCAGAAGGTCGACGCGACGAGCGTCTCTTGTTTCGGGGGGCAGATCAAAATCGAGGTCGGCTGCGTGCTGCCGAAGGGGGCTTCCGCCGACCATCCCGTGCCCGTCTTCGTCTTCGGCGACCACATGACGGCGGACGATCCGCCGTATGCGCCGATTCCCTATCCCAATATCCCGACCAATACCATCACGTCGCGGGGCTATGCCTACGTGCACTGGCATCTGACGGATGTCGCCCCCGATGCCGCGCTGTACACGAAGAACCTCGACATCTGGGCGCAGGGCATCATCGCCTATCTGGCGACGGGCGACAAGATGGCGACGAACGGCGTCCGAAGCGCAACGGGCAAGATCGGCTCATCCGCCTGGGGCACGCTGGGCGCCTGGGCGTGGGGACACTCCCGCGTGATGGACTGGATCGAGTCGCGTCCCGAATTAGACGCCTCTCGCGTGGCGATCGTCGGGCACAGCCGGGGCGGCAAGGCCGCGCTGTGGGCGGGTGCCCAGGACGAACGCTTCAAGATGGTCGTTTCGAACGATTCCGGCTGCGGCGGTGCCAAGCTGGCGCGTCTGGGCCTCAAGAAATCCGAGAGCATCGAGCAGATTCTGCACAACTTCCCGAACTGGTTCTGCCCGTCCTTCGCCGCCTACATCAAGAAGGATGACGCCTTGCCACATGATGCGGACGATCTGCTGCGCCTGATCGCGCCGCGTCTCCTCTACGTGGCCAGCGCCCAGGACGATGCCTGGGCGGGCCCCGCCGCCGAGAAAGCCGCCTGGGATTCGGCCCATGACGTGTGGCAGTCCGTGGGCCTCGACGCCAATCTGGGCTACCATTGCCGTCCGGGGCGGCACCGGCTGCAGGCGGACGACTGGGAGAAGTTCCTTGATTTCGCGGATCGGCGGATGGCGCGTGCAGCCGAGGCGGACCTTCCCGTAGCCGTGCGGACGGCCCAGTGGCAGGCCCGCATCGACGCGACTTCGGCACGGGGCGGCGGCACGGTCGTCGTTCCGCCTGGGCGCCACCTCGTGGGCGAACTGGAATTGAAGAGCAACGTCCGTCTCCATCTCGAAAAGGGGGCTGTGCTCGAGGGCGCCGTTGGCCTTTCGAACTACCGTGCCCGCCTGCTGCCGTTCTCGGAGGGAACCTGGAGCGCGGTCGTCTCGGGATATGGCGTGACGAACATCGCCATCACGGGCGAGGGCGAGATTTTCGGAAACGGCCGCGCGTGGAATCCGCGCAAGGGTCAGAAGGACGCGATGGGCTGCGGCGAGGGCGTGCGTCCGCGCGGACTCTTCTTCGGCGACTGTGCGAACATCCGCCTCGAGAACTTCAAGCTGCGCGATGCGGCCTGCTGGGGCATCGTCTTCAAGCGCTGCGACGGCGTGGTCGCCCGTAGCGTGCGGATCGACAGCTGCGTCAACCACAACAACGACGGCTTCGACATCGAGGCGAAGAATGTGCTGATCGAGAACTGCGACCTCAACTGCGGCGACGACGCGCTTTGCATGAAGTCAAACGATCCGAATTACGTCGTCGAGAACGTGACGGTGCGCGACTGCGTGGCGCGGACGCACTGCAGCGCGATCAAGTTCGGCACGGCCTCGCATGGCACGATGCGGAAGGTCCGCTTCGAACGCATCCGCATCGAGGCTCCGCGGCGCGTCTACCGCGACTACGCGCCGATGCCGACGGATCTCCTGAACGCGCCGCCGGTCGATGGCGCGCCGAGCTATCTGGCCGGGGCTGGCATCGGCGCCATCTGCGTCGAGTGCGTGGATGGCGGAATTGTCGAGGACGTTGTCATCGACGGCATCGACCTTGCGGGCTTCAAGGTGCCGATCTTCGTTCGCACGGGCACGCGCAAGAGCCGCGGCTGCAGCATTCCGCCGAACAACAAGTACGTGCTGCGCAACGTCCTCATCCAGAACGTGAAGGGACGGGCGGAGTCGCGCCAGGTGAGCAGCATTTCCGGCGTGAAGGGGTGCCGCCCGCAGGGGATTACGCTGCGGAACATCGAGATCGAATGCGTGGGCGAAGGCGACAACAAGGCGCCGATCAAGGAACCCGGTAGCGAGCTGGACGGACTCTACCCCGAGGCGACGATGTTCAGTCGCTACCATCTGCCGGTCTACGGACTCTACGTCACGCAGGCGGACGACGTGAAGCTCGAGAACGTGAAGTTCACGCTCCGCCCCGGCACGACGGATGCGCGGCCAGCCTATCGCCCGGAGTGAAGATGAAGCGCGCGACGAAAACGGCGGGATGTCTGGCGTTTGCATTGTCCTGTGCAGGCGTCTCCTGGGGGGCGGAGGATGAACTGGCGGCCTTTGCCGCGGCGCTGTCGAACGACGCCGAGGCGCCTGTCGTCGCGGCAGACATCCTGCCGATGCGCCTGGACCCGTCCTTTGTGGCGCCGCGTACGGCGCTGCTGCCGGATTGGCGGGATGTCACGGCGATGACGAACCACTATCCCGTCGTCGGCGCGGGGCGTCTGGACGTGATCCGCAGCGAGGCGAAGCGCCTGGCGGGAGACGTGCAGGTTGATTCGGGAGAGCTGTCCTTTTCGCTCGCGGCGGAAGATGGGCGTGTCCTCTGGTCCAGCGGCCCGCTGATGGAGGGCACGCGGCGGCGCTTTGCCGTCGATGTGCGGACCGCTCCGATTGTGACTTTTGCCACGGAGGGGACGGGAGGCGGATCGTGGACGAATCTCGTCTACACGCGCGACAAGGAGAACTGGGAGCGTCCGTCTCGCGCCATCGATTCGATGCATCCGCTCGCAACATATCGTCTGGAGCAGATCAAGGACAACCGCGACTGGGAGAATCCGTTTGTCTTCGAACGCAACCGCGAACCGCGCCATGCGTCGATGGTGACCTTCGATACGCTCGAGCAGGCGCGGACGGCCGGAGGACGGGCGGATTCGCCGCATTGGCTTTCGCTCGATGGTGCCTGGCGCGCGCTGTTCACGCCGCATCCCAATCTGGCTCCCGAAGGGTTCTTCAAGCCGACGTTCGACGACGCGGCCTGGCGGACGGTCGACGTGCCCAACACCTCCGAGATCCAGGGTATGGGCACGCCGCAGTTCTGTGCCTTCGGCTACTGGTGGATGGTCGATCCGCCGTTCGTGACGCGTCCGCCGACTGACAAGACCTGGACCGTGGCGCGCGAGCCGAATGGGACGGTGAACTACCGGCGCCGATTCGAATTGCCGGCAGGATGGGAGGTTTTCCCCGTCAAGCTCGTCTTCGACGGCTTCGGCGCGGCGATTTACGTGTGGATGAACGGGCGGATGGTTGGCTATGCCGAAGACGGCCGCCCGGGCGCGGAGTTCGACGTGACATCGTTCGTCCAACCCGGATCGAACACGCTGGCCGTTCAGGTGTTGCGGCTGTGTGATGGGTGCTACATGGAAGACCAGGACTACATGCGCCTCTCGGGACTCTTCCGCAGCGTGGGCCTCTGGCGGCGCCCGAAGACGCATCTGCGCGATTTTGTCGTCAAGACCTCCCGTGCCTCCGTGGCGGAACCTTACTTGGGCGGGACATGGCGGGTTGACGTCTCCGCTGATCTCGCGAACGTTCAAGGCGGCGAACGTGTGGAGGTAGAACTCTTGGACGCGGCAGGCGTCTGTGTGGCGCGGGGACCTGCGCCGCTGACGGTCAAGTCCCCTCGGCTCTGGAGCGCCGAGGCGCCGAACCTCTATCGGCTCGTGCTGACAGTCCGTGACGGGATGGGACGGGTTCTGGAGGCGATTCCCCAGCAGGTTGGATTCCGCGAGGTGGAGCATCGTGGGGCGCACATTCTCGTCAATGGCGAGCCCGTCAAGTTCAACGGCGTGAATCGCCATGAGATCGCGCCCGAGACGGGGTATACGATGACGGATGCGCTGATCGAACGCGACTTCCGTCTGCTCAAGCAGAACAACGTGAACGCCATTCGGCTGTCCCACTATCCGAATGGTCCGCGGTTCTACGAGCTCGCGAACGAGTGGGGCTTCTACATTCTGGACGAGGCGAACTTCGAATCGCACGGACTTTCCGAACATGGCTGGAACGGCTATCGGAAGCGGAAGGGGTTCCATGGTCTGGGCGGGGCGCGCAATCCGGCGGTCGATCCGCGCTTCCGGGCTGCGGCGATGGACCGGGAGACGGGCATGGTCCTGCGTGACCGCAACCAGCCGTGCGTCGTGATGTGGTCGCTTGGAAACGAGATCTTCTGCGTGTCGGACTTCTTCTCGGAGGCCTACGACGTCATCAAGGGACTGGATGCCACGCGTCCCGTGATGAACCAGCGCAACGGCAAGAAGGATCTGGTCGACAGCATGTACGCGCGGCCGCGGGATCTGGTGTCCTATGCCAAGGGCAAGAATCTCGTTCGCCCGTTCATTCCCTGCGAATACGAGCATACGGAAGGCAATTCCTACGGCAATCTGATTGACTACGGGCGCGCTTTTTGGGCATATGACTGCCTCCAGGGCGGCTTCCTGTGGGACTTTGCCGACCAGGAGTTTCCGAAGAAACGCGATCCGAAAGACGTCAAGCCGGGGCAGCCGGACTGGCTATGGGGGTATGGCGGCGATTTCGGGGATCGTCCCGCGCACGGGACGGGGTGCTGCAATGGCGCGGTGCGGGCGGACCGCACGCCGTCGCCGGGTGTGCCCGAGTTCAAGTACATCTACCAGGACGCCCATATCGTGGCGAGCCGTCCCGCGGACGGCGTCTTCACCATCACGAACCGCGCGTATTTCACGTCCCTTTTCGTCTATGACCTTGAGTGGACGTGTGAGGATGATGGGCGAGTGACGGCGAAGGGTTCGCTGGGACGAATGGATGTGCCGCCGCACCGCGGGGCGACGTTCACGCTGCCGGTTCCCGCTCCCGTGTGGGGCGCCCGTCTGCGGACGTGGAACTTCCGCTGGTGCCGAGCAGAGACGACGCGGTGGTGCGAGAAGGGCTTTGTCTGCGCCCAGGACCAGGTGGTCGAGACGCGTCCGTCCGTGCAGGCTGTCGAGAAGAGCATGGAAGGCCTGGGAATGACGGAGAATGACGAGGCCTTGGTCGTTTCCTCCTCGAACCAGGTCTGGACGATCTCAAAGTTGACGGGCGCCGTGACGGGCTGGACCGTGGACGGGCGACCGCAGCTGCGGGGCGCACTGGAACCCTGCCTGTGGCGTGCGCCGGTCAGCAAGGAGCGGTCGGCGCTCAATCAGGTGAAGGATGTCTGGGCCGAGGCCGCGCGGAAACGCATTGTCCAAGGCGTGCGGGTAGACTCCGATTCGGTGACGGTCGACTGGGCGTTCCCGACCGCCGCGGAGACGACGGGGACGGTCGTCTACCGGTTCACGCCGAATCTGGAGGTGACGTTCACGCTGCGTCCGAAGGGACTCAAGCCCATTCTCGTCTCCAAGGGCTGGATGAAGCCGCCGGAGCCTGTGCCGCCGCCGCTGCCCCGCGTGGGAATGGAATTCCGTGTCGCCAAGGACCTGGGACAGGTGGATTGGTTCGGACGCGGCCCGCACGAGAACTATCCCGGCCGCACGGCGAGCGCGTTCTTCGGACGGTATCGTCTGTCGGCTGCGGACTTTCTCTTCCCCTACTCGAAGCCGCAGGAAAGCGGGAACCGCGGCGAGGTGTACGAGGCTCGTCTCTCCGATGCCGCGGGGCGCGGCGTCCGTGTGGTCGCTCCGGGAGCACCGCTCCATTTCAACGTGCTCGGCTACACGGCGGAGGAACTGGAGCGACGGGTCCATCAGGCGGAACTTGAGTCCTGTGGGGACTGGATCGTTCACGTGGACGGTGCCGTGCGAGGCGTGGATGGCACGGGCGCCGGACTCAAGGAGAATCAAGAACTCCGGGCCGAGGGCGTCTATTCGTTCTCGTTCCAGCTTGAACCCTGCCGGAATTCACCGTGATGGGAAAAGGGGAAGATCGGATATGAGCTTCGTGGCAAACAGACTGACTTTCACCGTCATGATGGCGTCTTTGGCGCTGGTCGCCTCGGCGAAGACGAAGGTGATGTTTTTCTTCGACACGGAGGACTACACCTGCGACCGTTCAAATGACGCGATCCGCGATCTGGCGAATCTGTTGACGTCCGAGGGCGTGCGCGGCAATTTCAACGTGGCGGGATATTTGGCGACGCGTCTTGTCGAATTCAAGCGGCAGGACGTCGTCGACGCGTTGAAGCCGCATGTGATCGGCACGCAGACGCTCTACCATTCGCGTCATCCGAACGTCGCCGAACTGGGGGACGATCCGAACTACGAGCGGTCGTATCGTATGACGATGCGTGACGAGGCGAAGGGCGTCGGGATGTTGGAGGCGGTGTTCGGCGAAGGACGCTGCATCTTCCAGTGTCCGCCTGGTAACAGCGTGTCGGCCACGGCGTGCGAGGTGTACCACGACCTGGGGATCCTGTTCAGCGGCGGATGCGGCTTCACGGACGCGGGCAACAGCGGAGTCTATTCGCTGATGGTGGGGCGTCCGGGCCGCGAGGTGCTCGGGCTCTGGTACGCGAACCAGTACCATCTGCCGTACTATCTGCCGTTTCATCTCGAATCCATGCTGCCGACAGGCGGTCGGGCGTGTCCAGACTTCAAGCAGACCCTCGACCGGATGGCGCAGTATGACTTCACCGGACTCTACATGCATCCGCACATGGCGGTCAAGCTCGCGCACTGGGACGGTGTGAACTACCGCAAGGGCAATCTCGTTCCGTGGCGGGAGTGGAAGCAGGTGCCGGACCGCGATCCGGCGGACACGGCGGTCTACTATGCGCGTTTCCGGGACTTCCTTCGAGCCGTGAAGGCGGACGACCGCTTCGAGATTACGGACATCGGGGAACTGAAGGCCTCCCTCAAGCCGCGCGTCGCGATCTCCGCAAAGGACATTCCGCTTGTCCGTGCGACGCTGCTGAAGGATTTCAGCTGTATCCGCGAACCGGCTTCGTGGAGCGTGGCCGATGTCTTCCAGGCGAGCGTGCGGCTGCTGCGTGGCGAGACGCCGCAACAGCCGGGGAAGGTCTACGGCTTCCTCGCGCGCCCGCGAGGGGTGACGGAGAGGGTGTGCGTTTCGGCGGCGGATCTGCGTGCGGCGGCGAAGAAGCTGGATCTCGACGCCTTCATTCCCGCACGCATCGAGGTCGGCGGACGGGAGGTTGGTCCGGCGGACTTCCTCTTTGCGGCGCTCGAGGTTCTGGAGACGGGCGCCGTGACGGTCACAATCGAACCACGTGAACAGCTCGGTTCGTTTCGCGAGGTGCCGGGACTCGAGAATCTGAAACTCTCCGGCAAATGGATCCATCCGGATTCCTTCAAGGACAACCATGTCTCCGAACGACTGCGTCTGCAGCTCTGGACGCTGCGATTCGAGTAGGTGCTTATGATGGGAGTTGCTAAACATCGATGGACGTTGCGAGGAACGCTTTGCGCGTGTCTTCTGCGGGGGCTTGTCGCTTGTCTGGGGTTCTTTTCGGCGCAGGCGCTGGCGGATTCGGCACCAGCGGAGTTCCGCATCGGGCATTTCATTCAGCCGGGCCTCTTCGCCATGGGCGAAAACGGTCGGCCGAGGGGCGCGAACGTCGAAGTCGAGAACTATCTGGCCAATGAGCTGAACTGCAGGTTCGTCGAGGTCCCGGGATCCTTCGTGCAGAGTCTGAGTCGGCTTGAGTCCGGAGAGGTTGATCTCGTCTGCGGTGTGATGCGGACGTCCGAGAGAAACGAGAGATTTCTCTATCCCCATGTGCCAACCGGTTTCTTCCGGGGCTATCTCTATGTCCGCGAGGACGCTCCTTACGAATCCGGGAAACCCGCGACGTGGACGAATCTGGTCGTGGGTACTGTGAGCAACAGTCTGCTGCTGGCGAAGCTGGACGATATGCTGCGGCAACGGCGTGTCACCTACGATCTTCGCTTCTACGATGATGAGGCGGCGATGATCCAGGGCCTTGTTTCGGGCGAGGTCTCCGCAATCGTCACGCTCTGGCACCAGGGGATGCGGCGGGAGCGGATCCTGCTGGCGCTGCCGGGAGAGCCGACCTATGTCGCGGTCTCGCGCCGGCGGCCGGAACTTCGGGCGGAAATCGACCGCGCGCTGGCGAAGTGGCTGGGGGAACGCCCGGGTTTTGTCGAGGAGATCGCGGCGCGTCACTTTCCCGTGGTTGCTCAGCCCTGTCTGGATCTGACCGCGGACGAACAGGACTATCTCCGGCAACGGATCCGGGAGGGGCGTCCGGTGCGCGTCGACATCTATCCCGTGATGTCCGGTGTGAAGACGCTGAACCCGAAGACGGGGGAGGTCGAGGGGTATCTGGGCAACATCCTGGACGAGATCGCCCAGTTGACCGGATTGACGTTCGAGGGCATGGGGGTGTCCGAGGACGAGGCCCAGGCCATCTCGCGCTTCGAGCGGGGTGACAGCGAGCTCTGGGCGTCCTACGGCACGGTCAGCAAGAAGTCGTGGCATGGACGTGGCCGCATCGAGTCGTTCCACATCCCCCAGGTGCTGGTCCGTCGCGCGGGGTCGCCCTACCGTGACTTCTTCGAGGGACGGCTGGCGACCTACAGCGCCAGCACGAACCGTCTGGCGATCTACCGCGAGCGGGCGAAGGGCCTGGAGCTGGTGTTGTGCGAGGACGCCGAGGATGCGCTCAAGGCGGTGCTCGACGGCCGGGCGGACAATTTCGCGTGTTCCTATGCGACGGCCATCATGACCATTTCCGATCTTGGATGGGAGAACCGATTCGAGCTGTTGCCGTTCAGCAACGGCATCTATCGTCCGAACTGCACGTGCGAGATCTCGGGTCGCGTGGACCCCCGTCTCCATTCCATCCTGCAGAAGGCGGCGCGGGCGCTCACCCGCGAGCACCTGACCAATCTCTTCTACGCGGGCGTGAACGCCGCCATCCCCGCGCCGCTCGTCACGCCGATGCAGCTGATGGCGCTCATTCTCGGTCTGGTCAGCCTGGCGCTTCTCATCGTGCTGGTGGTTGTGCAGCGCGCCCGGCATCGTATCCACGGCGCGCTGGAGGCGATGCGTGGCGCGCTGGCCCAGGCCCGTCAGGCGGCGCGCGTGAAGTCCGACTTCCTCGCGACGATGTCCCACGAGATCCGCACGCCGCTCAACGCCGTGATCGGCTTCAGCGAATTCCTCGCGCAGCCCGCGATTCCCGAGGCCAAGCGCGTGGAGTATGCGCACGGCGTGTCGCGCAGCGCACATGCGCTGCTGGCGCTGATCAATGATGTGCTCGACCTTTCGAAGCTCGAGGCAGGGAAGATGGTGATGTTCGAGGGTGTCTGCAATCTGCGGAGCATCTCCGACGAGATGGAGGGCCTTTTCCGGGCGGAGACGGAAAGGACGGGCGTGACGCTGGTGCACCACGTCCCGAGGGACCTGCCCGTCCTTCGCCTGACGGAGGCCCGCTTCCGCCAGATTCTCCTCAACCTCGAGGGGAATGCCGTGAAGTTCACGCCGCCGGGCGGACGGATCGACGTGAGGTTCGCTTTCCGTTCCATTGCTCCGGACCATGTGGAGGTGACGCTGGTGGTCGAAGACACCGGGTGCGGCATCACGCCGGAGAAGCTGCGGACGGTCTTCGACCCGTTTGTCCAGGACGGTGCGGTACGCGGCGGGAAGGTCTACGAGGGAACAGGTCTTGGTCTGCCGATCGTCAAGCGCCTGACCGAGGCCGCGGGCGGGAGCGTCGAGGTCGACTCCCTGGTGGGGAAGGGGACGAAGTTCACGTTGACGTTCGCCGATCTCGAGGTGTCCGCATCGGTGGCTCGGCAGGAGAATGCGCCTGAAATGGAGAAGGTTGTCGCCGATGGCTCGAAAATGCGCATCCTGCTGGTGGACGACGTGCCGATGAACCTGAAGATCCTCTCCCACCATGTGATGCGCCTGGGCGCCGCACAGGTCGAGACGTGCGCATCCGGCGAGGAGGCGCTTGCGAAACTGAAGGCGGAGTCGTTCGACATGGTGATGACGGACCTGTGGATGCCGAACATGAACGGCGTCGAACTCGCGGGGCGGATTCGTGCGCTGGGGCTGCGAATGCCGATCGTGGCGGTGACGGCGGATACCGAGGCCGTGGCCCGGTTCCCGCAGAATCTCTTTGCCGACTCGCTGGTGAAACCGTTGACGACGGAACGGGTGGCGGCGCTGTTCGCGCGGCTCTCTTCGCAAAAGGAGTGCGACAATGCATAATGGCCTGGGGAATTGCCCGCGGCGGGACTTTCTGAGGGGGACGGCCTGGATGCTAGGGGCGGCTGCGCTGTCGAATGGCCTCTCCGGATGCTTGTCTCTGGGCAGAACGGGGACGATGGCCGGATTCCGCGCGGCGCCGATGGCGAAGATCCGCGTGGGGTTCATCGGCATCGGCGAGCGCGGCATGGCCGCCGTCCGGCGCGTGACGAACATCCCCGGCATCGAGACCGCGGCGTTGTGCGATCGCCTCGCGAACCGGGTCGGTCTCGCGAAGAAATTCCTTGTCGAGGCGAAGAAGCCGGGGGCGCAGCGCGAATACAAGGGCACGGATGAGGCGTGGAAGGGCGTCTGCGACGATCCGAATGTCGATGTCGTCTACATCGCGACACCAGCCATTCTCCACGCCCAGATGGAGATCTACGCGCTCAACGCCGGCAAGCATGTGCTGACGGAGGTTCCGGGCGTCCAGACGAACGAGGAGGCCTGGGCCGTCGTCGAGGCCTGCGAGAAGGCTCGTCGGCACTGTATGATGCTGGAGAACTGCTGCTATGGCGAGACGGAACTCCTTGCCTGGAATCTCGCGCATCAGGGGCTGCTGGGGACGCTGACCCATGCCGAGGGCGGCTACATCCACAATCTCACATGGCGCCACATGGAGGATCCCACGGAGAAGAACAACTTCCGCACACGGGCGCGGAAGGCGCAGGCAGAGGCTCGGCCGGGCTCGGCGTTCAAGGCCTGGGGCAACACGTATCCCACGCACGCGCTCGGCCCGATCTGCACCTACATGGACATGAATCGCGGCGACCGCATGGAGCGCGTCGCATCGTTTTCGTCCTGCGCGGCCGCGCACAACGAATTCGCCGCGGCGACGTATCCGAAGAATGCTTGGCAGAACCAGATCAACTGGGCGACGGGCGACATGAACACCTCCGTCATTACCACGGCGAAGGGACGCACGATCATGATGCAGGTGGACCAGACAACGCCGCGTCCCTACAGCCGCATCAATCTCATCCAGGGCACGAAGGGCTGTTTTTCCGACTATCCGCCGCGTCTCGCGCTCGCGAAGAAACCTGGCGAGCATGCGTCCTGGATGAGGGACGAGGATTTCGTCCGAGCGCGTAAGACCCATCTGCATCCGCTCTGGAAGAGCGTGGGCGAGATTGCCCGGAAGGTGGGCGGACACGGCGGCATGGACTTCATCATGGACCTGCGCTGGGCCTACTGTCTGCAGAACGGACTGCCGCTCGATATGGACGTCTACGATCTCGCGAGCTGGAGCTCGATCGTGCCGTGTTCGGCCGAAAGTGATCGAAAGGGTGGTATTCCTGTCGATTTGCCCGACTTTACCCGCGGTGCATGGAAGCATGCGAAGCCGATTGCGATCGGGAACGTGGATCTGGCGAAGATGGGAATTGGTAATGTTTGAATGTGTGAATTGAGAATGTTTGAATGAGGTAGGTTATGAAGAAGTCTCTGTTGGTGTTCGTGTCGGTCGTCTCCGTGACTGTCTGGGGAGAGACGGCGAAGCTCAAGGTCGGCATGTATCTGGGGCGCGGTGGACGTTCGAACGGCGCGGCGACCTGGGTGCGAATGCTGGCGAACGCGCCGGAGGTCGAGATGTCGTGGCTTGAGGGCGAGGATGTCCGTGCCGGTAAGCTCGTGGGGCTCGACATGGTAGTGATGCCGGGCGGAAGCAGTGATGCCCAGGCGGAGTCCCTGGGCGAGGAGGGCCGAGAGCGGATTCGCGAATATCTTCGGCAGGGCGGAACCTATTTCGGAACCTGTGCAGGTTGTTCGATTGTCCAGGATAAAACGGGATTTCTGCGGCTATTGCCCTACAGGAAGAGCAAGACCGTGCGGCGCGGCGGGTGCATGATCGGGACGGATTTCCTGCCTGAAGCCGAGTCCCTGATGGGGCTGAAGGCGGGTGTCCGCAAGATGACCTATCATGGAGGACCGCTTTTCGAGGAGACGAATCCCACGAATGTGCCGGACTGTCACGACCTGAAGATCCTGGCGCGGTACGCCGATTCAATCTGTGAATCGAGCAAGAAGCCGGAGAACTTTCCGATGCAGGGGCGTCCGGCGATGATCACGGCCGGATATGGGAAGGGCAAGTTCGTGGTGACGAGCTTCCATCCCGAACACTATCCGCTCACGCGAGACGTGATCGTTGCCGGCGTGCGCTACTTGACGGGCCGCACGATTACGCTCCAGACGCCGATCAAGCCGCGTAATTCGCTTCGGGTGGGCTACTACACGCCTGCCGCGATGGGGCGGGTGAGCTATCTGCCGATTCAGGATCTCGACAGGATCTCAAATGTGGATGTGTACCTTGTCGATGCGGAATTCATTGAACGCGGCGAGATGTCCCATCTGGATGTGCTCGTCGTTCCCGAGGGAGATGTCAAGCATGTCTCCGGGAAGAATCTGCTGAATGACTTCCGCAGGAGCCAGATCTCCGCTTTTGCCGCCCGCGGCGGCGTGGTGCTGTCATGGGGGCAGATGGCGAAGCTCGTCGTTCCCGAGACGCGCGTAGTTGCCGATGCGCAGGCCATGGTCTCCACGGTCAAGACTCTTGCGACCAAGTGACAAAAACGAAGAGCAGCGGTGTAAATGCCGCTGCTCCTTTTTTATTTGTGCTTTCTACCTGACTTGCCGGGGTAACCGCCACTGGGGGGCTTGGTTCCCCTGGGCGGAGGACCTGACTTTGGTCTGCCAATGTTGATGGTCCTGACCGGTCTGGATGTTTTGGAGGGCGAGGGTCCTCTGTTGGACCTGACCATTGTTGGCGGCGGCGAATGGTGCCTCTGGTGCATTTCGTGATGGCCGTGTCTGTCCTTGTGATGATGATGGTCGTGATGTCCATGCACTCCCGGGGGCGGGATCGGCGGCATGTAGCTGCGGTACTCGTAGGTCGACCAGGTCGGGCCATACGAGGGCACGACGTATGAGGATCCGGACGAATACGTGACAGGCGCCACCACGGTGGGGGGCGGAGGTGGTGGCGGTTCGACGGTGGTATAGGTGTACGACGGTGTCACGCATCCGGCGAGAACCAGAAGCACGACCCATGCGAACGTATGGAAAATGTTCTTCATGTCCATCAGTATATCACAAGGAATGGGAATCCGGACCTGGACTATCCCCAAATCCGAGTAGGTGTGGCACGGTCAGCTTGCAAAGTTGAT
>JAUNMP010000100.1 GCA_030537465.1 bacterium | reverse complement strand
TCCGGCGATTCGCCGAGGGGATCCCCTGACCTATGTTGTCCGGACGCATCGACCTTGATCCGCCGTCCGAACGGCTGGAATTGTAGCACAATCCCCTGTGGTGCGCCACAGGGGATTTCTAATCTGCGCCTCGTGGGCTCGGAAGCCGACTACTGAGCGCGGAAGAGGCCAAGCCGAAGCACGGGAAGCACGCGGACTGCGAGCGTCTGGTCGAGATCGAAGAGCGACACGCCCGCAACCCCCGCACGACGGGCGGCATTGACCTGGTCAATGACCTGAACAGGGGAAAGAACGCTCTCGTTCGCAGTCACGCCAATGCCGGAGACAAGATGACGCGCCCGATGGCGGGTATTCGCCTGCTGCGTGACCACTGCAGCGTATTTCGCCCCATTCTCAAAATAGTTCATCGGCACCGCGTAGTCCACCAGCCCTTGGTCGATCCAGGACTCCCAGTCCTGCCCCACGGACGACACGCAGGAGGGGTAACCCGCCAGCACGGCCGCCGTCAACCACATCCTCGGGCGCGCCGCACGCATGCGGGTGCGAACGGAGGACACGAAAGAGGTGATCGCCGGCGACGGATTACGGGGCTTCGACGCCGCCTTCTCGTACCAGCGGACAAAGTCAAGATGCACGCCGGCGACGGGATATGCCCGTACAAGCTCGTCGATGGCGGAGATCAAGTGCCAGCGGAGGTCCGTGTTGGTTGGATCCAGATATTCCGTCAGGCGTCCGGATTTGTCTTTCAGGCGCCAGCCCCGCTTCCCGAGCGACGCGAGACTCGAGGCCGACCCCCGCGTGCCGTTGAAGCAGAGAATCCAGGCGTGGATCCGGATACCCGTACCCCGCGCCGCAGCCAGACAGGCCGCCAACTGGTCCCCATGCTTCACGTAGATCTGGGATTGGGCGAGGATGTGGGACGGATAGTGGGCGAACCCCGCCCCCGCCACGTTGACGAAGAGGTCCGTCACGCCATTCGCCTTCAGCAGTCGCATCGTGCGTGGCCAATCACCAGGATAGAGCCCCTGTCCCGTATGGTCCCAGACGGCGTGGATTTCGCCCGCACGGGGCAACTGCCGCCGCCCATAATCGAATTCGGCGGCATATTGGGCTTTTCTACGTGCCTCCCAGGCAGACTCGTTCCAGGAACCCGGCACGGCAATTCCAGCCATCGAAAGAAGCAATTTTGACTTGGCCTCCTCCTCGCCATCCGCACGGAAGATATTTGACGACCACCATCCCCCCCGCAGTGGCGTTGCCTCGGCGGGATGTGTGCGGTTGGTCGAGGGCTGGGGCGGAGGAATCCCCATAAGAGCCGCCAATTCAGGCGAATAGGACTGCAGCACCGCAATCTTTCCGCCACGGGACTTGAATGCCGACAGCGCCTGGATCTGAGGGGGCGTTGGTTTCTGGCAGACGACCAGATAGGCGAGACGCCGCCCCGTTAATGCGGATGCCAACGCGCGATCATCGACGAGGTCCGCCCTGACGCCCCCATCCTTCAGCCACCGATGCGTCTTCTCCGCCAGATTGGCTGCATATCCTCGATCCGTCACCGTACAGGACGTCACCGACTTGACGACGACAATCTTCGCCTTGGCCACCGGCCTTGCCGCCGATCTTGGAGCGGGCTTGGCCGTTGCCGCCACCACACCCAGCACCATCAGAACTGAAACAAGAAACCTCAACCTCACAACCTCTTAATACCTATTCACTTTTCATTCTTCACTATTCACTGGCAAAGGTTCCACCCATTTCCAGCAGATCGGGACGGCGACGACTTGTGAGGTCGAAGGCCTGGCGCTTACGCCATCCCGCCGCCTTCGCATGATCGCCGTTCAGCAAGACCTCTGGAACAGCCATACCACGATAGACTGGGGGACGCGTGTACTGGGGCGCCTCCAGGAGTCCCTCCTCCCCGAAGGATTCATTCGCCGTCGCGGCGGCTCCACCTCCGAGAACGCCGGGAAGGAGTCGGACCGTCGAATCGATCATCGCCGCAACGGGGATTTCGCCACCCGTCAGGACAAAGTCGCCCATCGACACCTCGTCCGTCACGAGACGCATCACTCGGGCGTCAAATCCCTCGTAGTGTCCGCAGAGGAAGATCAGATGATCGCAGGAAGAGAATTCCTCCGCCTTCCGCTGCGTGTAGGGGGCGCCCGTCGGGGTCGTCATCACAACACGGGCCGACGGCGTCAGGCAGGTCTCGATGGCGTCATACCAGACCTCGGGCTTCATCAACATTCCGGGGCCACCGGAATAGGGCTTGTCGTCGACAGTCCGCCGCTGATCCCGCGAGAAGTCGCGCAGATCGACCGTGCGGATGAAGACCTTTCCCGCCTTGGCGGCGCGGGCGATCATGCTCTCTCCGAGAAAACCGCGGAACATCTCAGGGAAGACGGTGATGATGTCAATCTTCATGGGTGGGTAGTATAGCAAAAACGCCGCCCCAGTCGGGACGGCGTCTTATGCGGCTGCGCGAGGAAACTTATTTCTTCACGAGCTTGCGGACCGCCTTGTGGCTGCAGAACGTACGCTCGGTGTAGAGCTTGCTGCGCCAGGAGGGGTTCTTCTTCACGACGACGATCTTCTCGACCGCCGGGGAGGCGAACGGGAAGAGCTTCTCGACGCGGACGCCATAGCTGTCACGGGAGACCGTGAAGTTGCCGTTGGCCGTCTTCGTGCCGTTGTCGATCGCGAGGACCTTGCCCTCGAAATCCTGCAGACGCGTCTTGTCGCCTTCCTTGATGCGCACGGACACACGAACCGTGTCACCCGTGTGGAACTCGGGGAAGTTCTTCTCGCCGATGACCTTGGACTGCTCGGCGTTGATCTTATCCAGAATCGCGATACCCATGATCTACCTCCTTAGGCCTTCTTCTCGTCGGCCTTCTTGGACTTCACCGCGTGGTGCGGCTTGAGCTGCGGATTACGGGCGCGACGGATGAGGGACGCCACCGTCTCAGAGGGCTGGGCGCCACGCTTGAGCCAATCGTCAACACGCGCGAGATCGAGCTTGAAGTTGTTCTCCTTGATGGCGGTGTCATACCAGCCGAGAATCTCAAGGAACTTGCCGTCACGGGGCGAACGCTCGTCCGCCGCGACGATACGATAGGTCGCGTGGTTCTTACAACCCGTACGACGCATTCTGATCTTGACCATCTTTTTTTAACCTCGTTTCGTTGAAAACGGCGCGTAGTATATCAAAGGAGACCTGCCGGAAGCAAGGGGAAAATACGTAAACCGATTTTCGCTTCCATGCCTCAGATTCCACGCTGCAGTCGCTCAAGTGCCTCGATGCGGTCTTCAAGCGAAGGATGGGTCGAGAAAATCGACGCGTGCTTGCCGGAAATGCCAAAGGCCTTGATCGAATCGGGCAGGACGCCGGACTGGAGATTCCCCAGACGGCGAAGCGCGGCAATCATCGACGACGGCGTTCCCAGCAGCTCCGCACTTCCTCTGTCAGCAGCGAATTCACGGTGGCGGGAGAACCACATCGCGACTATCGAGGCGAGGAATCCCAGTCCGATCTGAAGCACATAGTAGACGAGGTAGTAGAGGCCATTGGAGCCACGCCGACGCTCTCCATCCCTCGAAAGAGCATTCGAAGCCAGGTAGGCCAACACACGGGAGAGAAAGATGACGCAGGCGTTGAGCACGCCCTGAAGAAGCGTCATCGTCACCATGTCACCGTTGGCGACATGGCTCATCTCGTGTCCAAGCACCGCGCTCAGCTCCTCGTGCGTCATCGTCCGAATGAGTCCGTCCGAGACGGCGACAAGCGCATGGTTCCTGAAGGCACCCGTCGCGAAGGCATTGGCATCCCCGTGATAGACCGCCACTTCCGGCATCTTCAAGTTCGCGCGGTCGGCAAGCATCCGAACGGTTTCGACCAGCCATCTCTCGGTTTCACCCTCGGTGCCGTCAATCGTCTTCGCGCCCACGGACCACTTTGCAATCGGCTTCGACAGCAGTAGGGAAATGAATCCTCCCGCCATGCCCCAGACCAGGGAGAAGACGGCAAGCGACGTCAGATCCAGTCCATGGGCCCCGCGGAACGCGCCATTTGGGTTGATGCCCAGAAACGCGCAGACGACATGGAACACCACCATCATGGCGACCATGATGGCGATGTTCAGAGCCAGGAAAAGGAATGCCCGTTTCATCTTAGTTCTCGTTGGAATGGAGTCCGCCGGAACCGGCCTTGAAGACGATGTTTCCGTGATCCGTCCCTGGCACCAGACAAGCACAGTTCCAAATGCAGGCGCCACAGTGCACGCACTTCTCGCGGTCGAACTTCGGCACGCCACCCGGCTCGTCGGACGGCATAAGCGCCTGCGCCGAGCAGATCTCGATGCAGGTGTGCTTCGTGCACGACTTGCAGAGGTCCGGATTCTCAAACGTCACGTGATCGGCGAAGCCAGGAGCCGCCTGGACCTTTCCACCCAGCAGCAGTGCGTCCTGGTGCTGCATCAGCAGTTCACCGTCGTAGGGAATCGCCGGCCAGCCGCAGGCATCCATCACCGCGTCGTGAAGCGGCTTGCGCGCCTTCTCGGCGGCCTCGACCCCGGCGCGCAGCTTCTCCTTGTCGCAGCGGCGGCCACGGATGGCCTCCTCCAAAGTTGGAACGCGCGTCGCCGGCGGCACGCTCTTGAACGGAAGCGCGATGCCGAGCATACCACGCAACCCCTCGCCCATCATGCCCCAGAAGAATCCCTTGTTGAATCCGTTGCGGGCGCCCGTCGCCTTCTTCAGGCGCTTGTCGAGCTTCGAGGCGCGGCGGTCGGCCACATAGGTCGTCTCCAGATTCTCCTTCGTGAAATCCTTGCCGTCCTTCAGCAACTTCAGGACTGCGTTGGCGAGCTGGACGCCGCTCGCCCAGGCCTCGTCGACACCGGCGTTCGCCAGAACATCCGTGGTGCCCGAGCCCTCGCCGATACGCGCAAAGCCATCGCCACAGAGGAAAGGCTCGCCTTCCTGGCCGCTCTCCTGGAGGGATTTCGCGCCCCAGCTCAGCAGCTTGCCGCCCTGGATGTGACGCCAGATGTACGGATGCTGCATCCAGTGCTGCAGATAGCGGTAGGTCGTCCGCACAGGGGTATCCTGCCACGGCGCGACGAAGATGCCCAGCGATGCCGTCTTGTTCGGATAGACGTACATGAAGCCAAAGATCTCGGGCTCCGGGAATCCCAGCGTGTGGATGACCGTACCAGGTTCGAGATCGCAGGATTCCGGCAGCTGGACAACCGCCTTCATGCCGACACCCCAGTCGTACTGGTGATGTCCCTTCGGAAGACCGAACTTCGCATCCAGCGCGCGCCCAACCGCACCGACAGGACCATCCGCCACGACGGTCAGTGCCGCCCTGATGTCCATACCCGGCATATAGGCGCCCTCAACGGGAGAGCCGTCCTTCTCGACGCCCTGGTCGGCAAGACGCACGCCCACGACCTTGTCGCCCTCGAGAAGCGGCTCGGCCACCGGCGTTCCGGGCATCACCATCAGGCCATACTCCATCGCCTTCTGGGAAGCCCACGTCATAAAGGAGCCCATGGACATCACAAGCCCGCCGCTCTTGTCCATGAAGGGCGGCGTGAACGGCAGTTCACGTGCCTTCCACTTCCCGCCGCGCATGATGATTCCACCCAGCTTGAAGCCCAGGTCGCAGAGCTTCGTCAGCGCCGTGCGCTTCGAGGCCCCCAGGTGGTCGAAGAGATACGCCGTATGCTCCTTGCCGACGGCAACGCAGTTCGGAATCTCCTGCGTCAGGTCAACTCCTGGGAAGGAGGCCCTGATCGCCTCGGCGCGCGTGACGATGCCCGAGACGCCGAAGCCGGGGTCGTCGGCTCTTTCGTAGCACATGACCTGAAGCGGGCAACCGGGCATCACCTTCGACTCGTAGAGCGGCGTGCCGTCCTCCTTCGTCTTCGCGAGTTCCGGACCAATCGTCGCAAGAAAGCCAGCCGCAGCGGGGCCAAACCCCGTCACCACGATATCCGCCTGCATCTCCTGTCTATCCATCATGAGATCCTGCCTTTGTCCAAGGTGAGTTTACGGTTGCAGCGCGCGGCGGCCTCGGCCGAATGCGTGACCATCACGCAGGCGAGCGGCGCCTCGTTGATTTCAAACAGTAATTTGAGGATTTCCGATCCCGTGAGGGCGTCGAGATTCCCCGTAGGCTCGTCCGCGAAGACGATTTCAGGGCGACACATCAGCGCCCGTGCAAGGGCAACACGCTGCTGCTCGCCGCCGGAAAGTTCGGCGGGAAGGTGGTTGAGACGATCGGAGAGCCCCACCCGCGCCAGAAGTTCCCGTGCCCGACCACGGGCCCCCGACCGGCCGACGCAGCCTGTCATCGTCGGCAGCATCACGTTCTCGACGATGTCCAGTTCAGGCATCAGATGGAAGCTCTGGAACACGAAGCCCATCCGCGTGGCGCGCAGACGTGTGCGGCGACCCGCGGCCCCAAGCCCTTTGAAGAGAGAGACGCCTCCGAAAAGTACGTCCCCAGAGGTCGGCACGTCAAGTCCTCCCAGCGCATTCAGCAGCGTGGACTTCCCCGCCCCCGAGCGCCCGACGATGGCGACATGCTCGCCCGCCTCCACCGTGAAGGAGACGCCATCCAGCACCCGAATGGGCGACTGCCCCGGGATCTTGTATTCCTTCACCAGATTCTGGACTTCAAGAAGTGCCATCTAATCATCCAACCTCGAACTATTTCCCAAGTGCTTCGACCGGATTCTTGGAGGCCGCGAGGAAAGCCGGGACAAGAGCGGCGAGCAATCCGAAGACGTAGACGATCACCACCACCCAGATGACGTCGGACGCAACAAGACGATAGGGAATCGAATCTAGCCCGTAGACTGATTTCGGAAAGACCTGAACCCCAAAGCGCGCCAACATATCCACGATGTTCTGCAGGTTCTTCAATATGGCATAGGCAGTGGTCAGGCCAAGAAGCGTCCCCGTCGTCACCTGGACAAGTCCATGCACGACAAAGGCTCCCATGATTTTGGTTTTGGAGAATCCCAACGCCTTCAGAAGGCCGATTTCGGGCGTTTTCTGCACCGTCAGAACAAGGAGCGTGTTCATCACGCAGAACAGCGCGACGATGGTGATGAGCATCAACAGCAACGCCGTCATGTTCTTCTCCACTGCCAGGGCGTTGAAGATTTCGCGGTCCGCCTCCCGCCAGGTGATGACGCGGCAGTTCGGCGCCAACGCGCGGATCTTCTCGCAGAGCGCATCGAAAACCGGCGCGTTGGACGGTTCGGCCATCTTCATGTGGACGGCGAAGACGCCGTGCTCGAGTCCCATGAGATCCCTTGCGTTCGCCAGCGAACAGACGCAGTATCCCGAATCATAGTCGCGCTGACCTGAGGAGAAGATGCCCGTCACCCGCCACTTCAGCGGCAGGAAGATCTCGTCCCGCGCAGCCAGCGTCTTCGGTGAGTACACCGTGACGTCGTCGCCGACCCAGGCACCAAGGGACCGGGCCAGATCCACTCCAAGGACAATTGAATCTCCTTCGAGGTCGTATTCGCCCGCACGGGGTGTCCCCACCTTGTAGGCCGTCAGGAATCGATCCGGATCGACTCCCAGCACCACCGGTGCCGAAACCCGTCCCCGACATTCCAGCATGATGCGCGTGTCGATCTCCGGCGTGACGGCGACGACCCCCGGCAGCGCCGAGAGATTCTTCACCAGTCCATCCTCGCCCTCAATGACCGAACTCGAACGATAGGAGGTCAGCGAGGCATGCGGCTTGAAATCGAGGATCTTCTCTTCCCAGAGGTCGCCGAACCCCGTCATCACGGCGCGCACGACGATCACGACGGCGACACCAAGCAGAACACCCAAAACCGAAACGCAGGTGATCACAGAGGTCACGCTGCGCTTCGGCTTGAGATACTTGAGAGCTAGAAAAAGACTGAACGGCATTCTTTAGATGTCGATCGAGACACCGACTTCGCCACCCTTGTCCTTCGAGAGGCTCTCGACGTCCACCTCGACTTCCGTCGCCTTCAGCGAGGTCGTCGGCAGGTAGCGGTAGTACACCATCAACTGCAGCGCGGCGAGGCAGGTGCCCATCACGTCGTAGTTGTGGTGGTCCTTGTTCTCCCAGTGGCCGATGGGACGATCCTTGCCGGAGGCGTCCTTGACCATGACCGGCTGCCCGGACTTGTCCGTCACCGTGATGATGGCCTTCGGATAGAGAGCCTTCATCTCGGCGTTCCACTTCTTCCAGAGCGTCTGGTTCGCCGGCGTCGCCCCTTTCGCCATACCAGCCTGGTATTTGCACTGCGAGGCGTAGTAGGAATAGTACTGGCAGTTCTCGCCGCCCGTCACGTGCTTCGCGTCAAGCGTCGGCTTCCAGTCGGTCATCACCCTGAGGGCGTTGACGACTTCCGGCTCCTTCGCGTAGCCAAGCAGCTGCATCGCCAGGCAGCCGACGCCGCCCAGACCGCCGCCGCCGCCCTTGTGGTTGGTCGTCGCACGGTAGACGAAGCCCGCCTTCTCGGAATAGTTGCGCTTCTGAAGGCACTTCACTGCCTTCTTGATGCACTCTTCCTGTCCGGGGAGGTGGATGCCCGCCATCTTGCCGGCCTTCAGAGCCTGCATGGCCCAGCCACCGAAGGAGATGTCGTCGGGGGCACCTTCCTTCGCGACACGCGCCATGTTGTAGTTCCAGCCCCCCGTCGCCGTCTGACCGCTGATGATGCGCTTAAGCGTCTTCTCGGCGGCTTCGCGGGCGTTCGGATTCTTGGTCATGCCGTAGGCTTCGCACAGGGCATAGGTTCCGATGAGGAAGCCGTACTCGTAACCCGAGGCGCCGCTCATCTTCACATAGGGAACATTGCCGTTCGGATCCTTGGCCTCCTTGCCGTCCTTGCCCTTGACGACGTAGACGCTGTTGATCAGATAGTCGAGCGCCTTCTGCACGGTCGGGCCGAACTCCTTGGAGGCCGGCGTCTCGCCATGGGCGAGGAACGTCAGGATGGCGAAACCCGCGCCAGCGGCCTTGTCCATGCCCTTCTTGAGCCCGAGCTCGGGCTTCGTGCCCCAGGAACCATCCGGCGACTGAGTCGCCTTCAGCCAACGCAGGGCCTTCATCACGGCGGCTTCCGTCGCCGCGTCACCATACTGGGCACCACCACGAGTGAGCTGACCGCGGACGCCCGCGCCACGGGAGGTTCCCATGACCGACTTCATCGTCACCGGGCTCTTGATGTTGAGCATCGCGTCGACGGACGCAACCTTCACGGACTGCGGTTCGGCAGTCTGCGCAGGCGTCTCCGTGGCGACTTCCGTCGGGTTCATCGACGGCGTGTCGACCTGGACGTCGATGTCCGTATCCGGCGGCGGTTCCGTCTCAGGCGGCGTCTCGATTTCCTCGAGCTTGTCCTCCTGCTGGTCTGCCTGGACGATTTCGACCTTGAGCTCCTTTTTGCCGTCGCCCGTGACCGCCGTCACGACGAACAGCGTCACGATGAACATGAGCGGCAGCAGAATCGCCAGCAGCGGCGCCGACTGGCGCTGGAGTTCGGTCATCGCCTCCTTGTACTCGGGCGAGTTCCGCGGACGCCCAAGGCCCGCGAACATCTTGAAGAGCCGTTTGAAGTAACTGGCGTCTTCAAACTTGGCCATCTCCTCTTCGAGGTGTTCCTTGATTTCTTCCTCGTCGATCGTTTCCATCGCGAAGATTCTCCTTTCGGATTACATACTGAAGATCGACAGATTGTACATCCCGTATTTGTTACAGGTGTCGAGCGCATCCACGAGGTACTTGTGCGGCGAATCCATCGTGCAGCGCACGAGCACCGTCGACTTCTTCGAGGTCGCGGAGAGCTGCTTGATGTTCCGGTCCAGTTCCTTCAGCGAGACGCCACGGCCGTTGAAGACCATGCCGCCCGGCCCGATGTCGATCTTGATCTGGTTATCGTTTTCTTCGCTCGTCGACGGTGCCGAGTTCGGCGCCGGACGATTCGCGTTGAGCTTGGAGAAGATATCCTCCTGCTTGATCGTGACGACGAAGAAGATGATCAGCTCGAACACGACGTCGATCATCGGCGTCATGTCCAGCTGCGGATTTTCCTGTTCTTTGCGTGCCATCGGCGAATCCTCACCTCTTCTTCTCGCTCTTGCGGTCGTAGACCGCCACGAACGAAAGCTTCCAGATGCCGTTCTGCGTGCAGGCGTTCATCACCTCCGCCACGGCCTTGTGCTTCGCACGGTAGTCCGCGCGAATCATGACGGGGAATTCCCCGTACTTGCGCATACGCTCCTTCACGCGTCGGCCGAGCTCGGCCGACGTGATCGTCACGTCGCACATGGAGATGCGCCCCGTACGGGCCACATCGACGATGAGGTGCGTCGGCGGCAGCTCGTCCGGCGTCAGTTCGATGCCGTGCTTGCCGTCCTCGAGTCGCACCGTCTCGTCCTTGGCGTTCGCCTGCGTGAGCGTGACGACGAAGAAGATGATCAGCTCGAACACGACGTCGATCATCGGCGTCATGTCCAGCTGCGGATTTTCCTGACTCTTGCGTGCCATTCCTACGGTCCTTTCAGGTCCTTTGTGGACTTACGCGAACCGATTGATTAGGACTGCGCGTTCTCGTCCAGGACCTCAACGTTGCGGAGACCCTTCAGAAGCTCCATCGTGAGCGCCGTCATACGCATGATCAGACGGTTGGCCTTGTTGCGGAGGGAGTAGAAGAGCGTGATCGTCGGGATGGAGACGATCAGACCGCCAGCCGTCGTCCAGAGGGCCTGGCCGATGGAGTTCGCGAGCATCGAGGCATCACCAGCGCCACCCGAAGCGAGGGCCTGGAACGTCAGGATCATGCCTTGCACCGTACCGAGAAGGCCGAGGGACGGGCCGAGGTTGGAGCACACGGAAATCCACGTCAGACGCTGCATGAGACGCTCGGTCTCGAGATCGGCCGCGCCGTTGACCGCCTCCTGGATCACATCATAGCCGTCCTCGACGTGCTGGAACGCCGTGCTGAGGATGTTCGACATCGCGCTGGGCTCGTTCTCGCAGGCCTTCAGGGCCTTCATCACGTCACCCTCGGCCATCGCGCTCTGGACGTTGCTGATCAGCGAGGCGGGCATGAGCTTCTGCGGCTTGATGAGTACGAAGCAGTCCACCGCGAAGTAGATGGCCATCGCGCCATCGCCGAAGAGGGTGAACCAGAGGATCGTGCCGACGATGCCCGAACCGAAGACGATGTCGAAGAATCCGCCGGAGGACTTCTTTGACTCCTCGGGGTTGACGGCCTTTCCGTCCGCGCCCACAAGGTCTCCACCCCCCTGCTGCTGGGCCGCCGGCGCCGCATCCTGCGCCATCGCCACGCTCGCCGTAACCGGAGCGACAACCAGGCCGAGCATCATGATCGCGGCCATCACCGTCTTCTGCATCTTCTTCATGTTCATTGGTTTATTCCTTTTTAACAAGTTTAGAAACTAAAACTAGGGATTATCGTCAAATGGATCACTTCGAGGCCCAGGGGCTGGAGGCGAAGTCGCGCTTCAGCTGCGTGCGCATCGAGTCCGCACGACCACTCTGGCCGAGCTTCTCGAAGCAGAGGGCCGCCTTGTACAGCGCCTCGGGCAGAAGCTGTTCGGCGACTTCAGGCTCGTTGTACGTCAGAACGACGCGCAGATACCCGTCGATGAGCGCCTTCTTCGCCGCGTCGTTGCTCTCCTTGCCGGCCTTCAGCGCCATGTCGCCGCGCATGGTCAGCGCGGCACCCGACGAGAAGCGGTCGCCGCTCTTCGCGGCCTTCTCGAGGGCGGATTCGAGCTTCGCCTGGCGACCGAGCGCAAGCAGCGCGCTCCAGTAGGCCGGCGCGAGAGCGCCCTTGAAGGCGGCGGAGGCGTCGTCGCGGATGATCGCTTCGCAGGCCTTCAGGCCTTCGTCGGGCTTGCCCGCGGAAACATACGCCTCGGCCAGATAACGACCGGCGATCTTGTCCCACTGCAGGCGCTGGTACTCCTTGACGATCTTCTGGAGATCGGCGATGGCCGCGGCACCCTGGCCCTTCTGGACCTTCGCGACCGCGGCGTCGTAGCCGGCCGGCTTGTCGATTTCAAGTTCGGCGACATCGCCGGGCTTCACCTGGATTTCTGTGTTGCCCTTCTCGACGGCGTAGGCCCTGTCACGATTGCTCCAGCGGATGACGCCCTTCAGGGATTCGCCAGCCTCCGTCGTGATTGTTCCGGTGATGGCACCGAACGCGGCGGAGACCGCCAGAACCATCATCGCCGAAAATACGCTCTTGCGCATGTTCATAACTCCTTCAGATCGAGATTACTGATCGGCCTTCGCCTGGTTCAGGGCGTTCTGCACCGCCTGCTTGTGCTTGCCCTCGGGGAATAGCTCCATGTAGACGGCGCCGTACTTGAGGATCATCTCCGTCTGCTCCTTGCCGAGCTTGGCCATGAGCGGCAGAGCCGTCGAGTAGCAGCGTTCGAGGTTCGCGAGCTGCGCGGGCGTCATGTCCTTCGCGGGATGCTCGGGCGTGGGCTCGTGCGACATGAGGAACGTCTGGAAGGCGTTCGCCGCGAGACCGCAGGTCTCCATCGCCTTGTCCTTCAGGTTCATCGCCTCCTCGGCCTCCATCTTGCTCACGAGCACGTCGCCCGAACGCAGGTCGAGCACGTCGATCTCCGCCTGCGTCTTGCGGTGGCCGCGGAGCTTCTTGATGGCGCGCACGGCGGCGTTGAAGTACTGCTTGCGCAGTTCATCGTCCTTCTCCTTGCGGCCCTCCTCCGAGGCGACTTCGACGATCAGCTCGTACGCGTCGACCACCAGCTGGTTCTTCGCATACTTCTCAACGAACTGGTCGAGCTTCTGATGGGCTTCGGCGAAGAGCTTCTGCCCGTACGCCGCCTTTGCCTGACCCAGCGTGGAGCGTGCGACAATCGCCGTCTTCGCGGCTTCGTTCGTCACGGCCTTCGAGAGATCGATGGCCTTCGTGTACGCCTCGCCGGCGATGTCGTAGCCCTTCGCCTCGAGAAGCGCGTCACCCGCGGCGAGGAACTGTCCGGCCGAGTACTTGCCGCCCGTGGTCTCGAGCATCTGCTTGTACTGCGCCACGCCCTCCTGGCGGAGTCCCATCTCGATGAGCGTCTTCGCAAGACGCGGCACCGAGTTCTTGGCCTCGTCGGATTCCGGGAACTCGCTCTGCAGGCGCGCGAACGCCTTCTGCGACTCGTCCATCTTCTTCTCGGCCGTGTAGATCGTGCCGATCTTCACGAGGGCGACCGGACCCCACGTCCCCTTCGGATAGGCTTCCAGGTAGCGCTCGTAGGCCTTGACCGCCTGCATGCGAAACGCGGAGATCTTGTCCTCCGGCCACGCCAGACGCTGCCAGCCATCGCCCTCGAGGAACATCGCCTGCTCGCGGCGAAGCAGGAACTTCTCCTTCTCCTCCTTCGTCAGACCCTTGTTCTCCTCAAGCTCCTTCGTGATGGCCGCGGAGGCCGCACGGTAGTCCTTGATGGCGCCCGCGACGCCGCGGTAGGCGGCCTTGCGGATCTCGGTGGCCGCCTCGACGTCGTTCGTCTCCGCAGCCGCCTCGAACGCGGCAAAGCCAATCTTCTGCTGCATCTGGGCGAGCTGGAGCTGCGTCGTCGTGCGCTCGGAGACCTTCTTCGTCGTGTTGGCGAACTTCCGCAGCCAGTCCATCTGGGCCGCCGTGTCGCCCGTCTTCGCGGCACAGAGCGACAGGTACTGGAGCGCGCTCGCGACATGCGGCGAATTCGTGTAGACCGTGGCGACGAGCTCGTAGTAGCGGGCCGCCTGCTCCCAGTCCTCGACCTTGTAGGCCTGGCCCGCGAGGCTCAGCGCGCGCTGCGAGGCGTTGTAGTGGGTCGGGAACGCCTTGAAGTAGAGGTCCCAGAGCTGTTGCGAACGGGCCAGCTGACCGAACTCGCGCTCCTTGATGGCGAGGCGCTGGATCTCGTCGCCCGCCGCACGCTCGCGCGTGTCGCCCTTGCCGGAGAAGCGCTTCGCCAGATCATCCTCCGCCGCCGTCGCGGCGGCGCGGAAGGCCTGCTTCTTCGCCGCGTCCTTCTCGGTCTGCCACAGCGAGAGATTGCAGTCGGCGAGCACCGCCACGGCGCCTGGGATCTCTTCGGCGTTGGGGAACTGGGCGATCAGCGACGTATACACCTTCAGCGCCTCCGCGAAGTTGTTGTCGCGGAAGATCTCAAAGGCGTTCTCGAACTGCTTCCGACGGACCGTCTCCATCTGCGCAGGCGTAATCTGCTTCTTGAGGTTCGCCTTCGGGAAGCGCGTCTGCACGAACTTCTCGATCTCGTCCGCCAGCATGCCGGCGCTGCCCGCCCAGGTGGACTCGGGATACTTCACGAACACGTTGATGACGTGGTTGTAGGCGCCGGAACCGTTGCGCTTGCCGTTCTGCTTCGCGCCGAACAGCGAATCGAGGATCATCGCGTCGTTCGCCTTCGGCTTCTTCAGCTCGGCCTGCACGGCCTTCCAGAGGACCTTCGCCAGCAGATAGCGGCACTCGGGCATCGGGCTCATGCGCACGTATCCCTTCTTGCCGTCGGGATCCTGCTCGACGAGACTGCGATGGATGTCGCTCAGCTGCTGCATGTAGTCGTTGACCAGGCTCTGCGCCTTTTCGAGATTTCCGCGCAGCATCTCGATGTGGGCCTTCATCGCGATCGCCTTGCCGAACACGATGATCATCTCGTTCTTCCACAGCAGCTTGTCCACCAGCCTCGTCGCCTGGGCGAGATAGCCGTTGCGCTTCTCCGTCAGCGCCTTCGCGTTCTTGTCCTTCGGGTCGATCTCCATCTCGGAGGCAAGGCGAATCAGCAGCTCGACATCCTGCATCGCCACCGAGCACCAGTGTTTTTCGGTCTCCTCATCACCCGACTCGGGCATCTTCGCGAGAAGCTCGCCGTACATCTTGACGGCTTCGTCGTTGTTCTTCTCCAAGACGCACATCTGCGCCCATTTGAAGCCCGACTCGACGTAGAAGTCAATCAGGTCCGGCCCCGGCTTCTGGATCGTCTTGAAGAAGTCCTGGAAGATCGCACGGCATTCCTTCATCATGCCGCGGGCATAGTAGGCGTCGGCCATCGAAAGGCGCAGCGCCCAGTACTCGCCGTTCTTCGTCTTCATGGCGTTGACGACCTTCTGCACCTCGTCGAACTTGCCGAGACGCAGCGCGCCCTGGAGCTCCAGTACCTTCAGCTTCGGGGCGACCTGCGGCCACTTCTTCTTCGCCGCCTCGATCACGGGCTCGGCGAAGTCCGGCATATTCGCGTCGACCAACGCGCTGATGTACTTCAGCTCCTCCTTGATCGCAGGATCCTCCGGCGCGGGGGCGGCGGCCTTCTCGGGCTCATCTGCCGCCCGCACGGCCATAGTGGGCGCGAGCGCGCACGCGGAAAGGACCGCGAACGACAGTACGTGGGTATAGGAAATGCTCATGATGTGTCAAATTATAATGGAAAAACCGGCGCGCGTCAAGCGCACCGGCTTTTGAAAATCGGGTCGGAGGAATCGCCCGAACACAGGCCTCAAGGCTTACTTTTCGTCGAGCGCCGCAACGCCCGGGAGCACCTTGCCCTCGAGGTATTCGAGGCTCGCGCCGCCACCCGTCGAGATGTGGCTCATCTCGGCCGCCTTGCCGCTCTTCTTCACCGCGCTGACGGAGTCGCCGCCGCCGATGATCGACATGCCGCCGTTGGCCTTCACCGTGGCGACCGCGTCGCACACGCCGAACGTGCCCTTCGCGAGAGGCGCGAACTCGAAGCAGCCCATCGGACCGTTCCAGACCACCGTCTTCGCCGCCTTGACGGCGTCGGAGAAGAGCTCGATCGTCTTCGGACCGATGTCGAGACCCATCCAACCATCCTCGATGTCACCTTCCGTGACCTTCATCTCGATGTCGGAGGCATCCTTCTCGGCCGGGAACTTGTTCGCCACCACGTTGTCCACGGGGAGGAGGAACTTGATGCCCTTGGCCGCCGCCGCGTCCAGCATCTCCTTCGCGTACGCGAGCTGGTCGTCCTCGCAGAGGGAGGCGCCGACCTTCATGCCCTGCGCCTTCT
>JAUNMP010000099.1 GCA_030537465.1 bacterium | reverse complement strand
TGTCGGGTGGCAGGGCCGGCGACAGGGTGTCCGAGGGGTTTTGCAATTACCTCTCTTGAATTTGACAAGTCTGTGGCTTGATTTTGACGCGCGGGCTACGCCACGGTCGATTCGGTCGAAGATGCGTATTGGACGACAACCTTCTGGATGTATGATTTTGCCGAAAACCGTTTGTGGCGTAGCCCTCGCCGTAAATGGGGGGCACTGGTTTGTTGATGAATTGCGATTGGGCGAGGGCGTCGTTAGCCACAACGTTTTTCGGCAAATACCGCGTATGCGAAAGCATCTGCGTACCAAATTGGGTGCTCCGAGTGCCTGAACAGACCCACACTTATGCCCGAAGAGCCATGAAGTTCCGTCTTTGGACGTTGGGGCTTCTCCCGTGGGCGATGATCGCGCTCGGGGGGATGTCCCCAACTGTTGTTTCGTCCTCCACCGTCCGCGTGGAGCTGAACGCCCGTGGCGAGGTCTCGCGCATCGTCACGCGGAGCGGCGTCGAGATGGGAGGGACGGGAACCTGTCCCATCTTCGACTTCGAGTGTACGCGTACAAACGACTTCACCGTCACGAAGTGGATGGGGGCTGGGCAGGCGAAGTCCATCGAGGCGCAGGCCGTGGCCGATGGGGTGGATGTCGTCTATACGGCATTCCCGGCAGAGCTTCCCGTTGAACGCGCGGTCTGCCGGATTCGGGGCGAACAGGACGGCAAGCGGGTTCGCTTTGGTCTTTCCGCCGAGATGCGCGAGGGATGGGCGCTGACGACCGTCCGGTATCCCCAGCTCCTGTTCACACGTTGCATTGGCGCCAATCCCGAAGACGACGCCTTCGTCACGGGAGACGTGTTCTCGGGGGGCGCGAACGTGGGCAAGTGCGTGATGCGCCATCCCGCCGATCCTGCCCGTAAGTCCTGGCGCGTCGATTTGAACTTCCCCGGGGCGCTCACGGTGCAGTTCGCGGAGTTCTACGATGCCGCGTCCGGACTCGTCTTTGCGGCGGAGGATTCCGAAGGTGCGCCCAAGCAACTTACCCTCGCCCGCCGGGACAATGGATTCTTTGCATCCTGGGCGACATGTGTCTGGGAGCCCGGTGTGTCCACGCGACCCTTCGACGTCACGTTGGCCGCGTTTGAAGGGACGGCGGACGATCCCGCCACCTGGCACGACGGCGCGGATATCTACCGCGAATGGACGGAACGGCAGCGGTGGGGCACGCGGAAACTCGCTGCGCGCGAGGATGCGCCGTCCTGGCTTCGCACGGCGCCGGCACTGACGATGTTCACGCGTCCTTGGTTCGACAATCCCGAGCAGATCCGCGCCTGGCTGCGCGACTACCGCGCGAAACGCCACCCTGGTGTTCCGATGATCGCCGCGCTCTGGGGGTGGGAGAAGCACGACACCTGGATTGGCTTCGACTATTTCCCCTGCCATCCGTCGGACGCGGTCTTCACGTCGCTGATGGACGAGATGCGCGCCGTGGATGTCCATCCCTATCCGTGGCCATCGGGCTATTTCTGGACGCTCACCTACGATCGGTCGCCGTGTGGCGGCTTCTCCTACGACGACACCGCCGCGTTCGAGCGGCTGGGCGCGGCCCATGCCGTCGTCGATCGGAATGGTTCGATCCACCGCTACCGCAATTACTGGCTGAAGGGGGGCGAGGCCGCCGAACTCTGTGGTGGCGATCCCTGGACGATTCCCTGGGTGACGGAGAAGGTCGGGCGGGAACTCGCGTCGCGCGGCTGCGAATTGATCCAGGGCGATCAGCTGAACGGTGGCGCGTTTCGCGACTGCTGGAGCCGTACGCATGGACATCCGCCCGGACGGGGCGTGTGGAAGGCCCAGGCGGCGCGTCGCCAACTCGAGGACATGCGCCGAATGCTCCGCGCGACGCATCCCGAAGGGGGCGTGGTGACGTACGAGGAGGCCAACGAAACGCTGAACGATCTCTGCGGCATCCAGCTCGTCCGTTCGCCGCGCGCGAAGGAGCCTGTCGAGAAGGCCAACGTCTACACTTATCTCCACCATGGCAATCTGCCGCTCTTCGGCGCGTATCCCGCGCGGAGCGATCTTGACTGGGCGGCGTATTCCGTTGTGCAGGGACTGATGCCGCGCTTCATCCCGGACTTTGGGGATCTGGGCGGGCTCGCCCTGCCGCCGACGTTCTTCGCGTCCGTGCAGGAGGTCGCGTCGACGGGGACGAACCGCTTTCATCACGGGGAGAACGTGAATGCGTCGGACGGGGCCTTCGTGGCGGGGCTGCGCTTCCGTCTGTCGGCCGACTTGGAGGCTCTTGCCTGCGCATCGGGGGCTTCGCTTGCGCTGGATTTTGGCGTCTACACGCGTGCTCTCAAGCCGCTCCATTCCGAGCATGTCGGTTTCCCCGCGGTGGGCGAGGGCGTGCGGCGCATCAGCAGGGATTTCACGATGCCGGAAGGTGCGGCGGACATCCTGCGCGTGATGGTCAACGTGCGTGGCGAGGCGAAAGGGCGACTGGGGAACTTCCGCCTGGAGGAGGTTCTGCCGGATGGCTCCGTGCGCGAGGTGCACTATCGCGGCGATCCGCTCTATGAAGCGTTCATGTCCCGCTGGGTCGAACTCTACCGGGGCGAGGGACGTCCGTTCCTTGCACAGGGGCGTACCATCAAGCCGCCGCGCGTGACATGCGGGATTCAAGGCGGGAACGATTCGGCCCAGGGGTGCCCCGCGGTCTACGCGGGCGCCTTCGAGGCGAATGACGGGTCGCGTCGCAGGGCCGTCGTCTTCGCCAACGCCACGACGCGTCCGCAGACCTTCTCGTGGAATGGATACGGTCGCGTGCGGGAGTGCACGCTTCCGCCGCGCGGAATCGCTTTCGAGGTCCTCGATCCGTGAGGCATGGTTCCGCATTCGTCTGTGGATTGTGATATACTACGTCCAATGAGCGACACGGAATCCAACCAACTTGAATTCGCCATCTTCTGCATCGAAAACGTTGCGGAAGCGCTTGGCGTTTCTGGGGACGTCGCCTATCGTAAACTTGCCGAAGAGTCCGATATCCTCACGAATTACATTTTCAAGCACTACGACATTCTCCATACGCAGGGAAGTTCCTGGATTCGGGAGGACCTCTTGGCTGTCATGCGGCGGAAAGGAGTCGTCGTATGAAACTCTATCATGGCTCAAATGTCCTCGTCCAATCGCCCGACGTTGGGCACTCACGTGAAAAGATAGACTTTGGACGAGGTTTTTACGTGACGCCGATTCTTTCACAGGCCGTGAAGTGGGCGGATCGCTTTAGGGATGGCGGTGATTCTGCGTTTGTTTCCGTGTATGACTTTGATGAAACGCTTCTTCCCGGGCTGAGATTCCTCGATTTCCCAGAACATGACGGCGACTGGCTTGACTTCATTGTTTCCTGCCGACTGGGAAATGATACGACAGGCTTCGACGTCATCCGCGGCGGAGTGGCGAACGATCGGGTGTTTGACACGTGCGAATTGTACTTCAGAGGGTTGATTGCGAAAGAAACGGCGATTGAGCGGTTGAAGTTCGTCGAACCGAATCTTCAGTTGTGTTTCAAGAACAACCGCGTCATCAAGAATTGTCTTTTCTATTGCGAGGGGATTGATCTATGACGGCGGACAAGACGCTTCTGCGGATGAAATACGCTGATATTGTCAGAGCGCTGGCGCAGCGGACAGGTGTTTCGATGGATGAGGCGTTGAAGCGCTTCTATGAGTCGCGCGAATATCGTCTCGTCTCCCGAGGAATTTCCGACCAGCATTGCATGACGCCCGATTACATTGTCGACAACATCCTCTGCGGCGCGCGCGCGTCTCGCATCGGCAAACTCGACTCCCGTCGACCCCTGCCGATTCCCGTCGATTCGACACCCCGCCCTTTTACCACCGAAGACACGGAAACGCCCGTCCGGGCGGCACGGAAAGAGGCCGACGAAATAATCCGCTTCGCGCAATCTGGTCACGACACTCCCACCCTCAATGGATGATCCTGGATTTGCGGGAATCGTGGAGGGACTCCACGCCAAGACTATGTGTTATTTTGTCAGTTATATCTGACAGGATTGTCGTATCTGTGTTGACTGTCAGTTATAACTTTTGGAATACACATTTTTGAGGAGATTGTCGGCTCTTTGTTCAAGTTGCCTATCTGCTGGCCTCGGAAGACGTCAGGGCCCGTGAGTTCGGCGCATTGGACGCCGTGAAGGCTCGTGGCGAGAAGATCCTGTTGACGATGGATCGTCTGGACATGTCGACGGAGACGGTTGCGCATCGATTTATTCCTGACTGGCTTTCGGCCTCCTGACAACCTCCTGACCGGATGTCGGCTTAGATCTTCAGAAGATGTTTGCGAAGGGCGACGGCAACGGCTTCCGTGCGGTTGGCGGCACCAAGTTTCCGGAGAATGGCGCTGACATGGTCGTTGACACCGTCCTGGCGAATACTCAGTTGCCGGGCGATGTCCTTGTCGGTCAATCCGCGGACCATTGACGCGAGGATGTCTTTCTGTCGGGGCGTCAATTCGGGGATGGGTGGGTCGATTGCTAGCTGCTGGCGGATTTCGGTCGAGACGAACTCCTCGCCCCTGGCGACCTTTCGGATGGCCGCGACGAGCTGACAGTTGTCGGCGTTCTTGAGAATGGCCCCTTTGGCTCCTGCCGCCAAGGCATGGGCGATTCCGTCGGAAGTTCCGAATGTCGTGAGGATGATGACTTTCACCGTGGGCACCTTTTCGACGATCTCAGCCGTGGCTTCGACACCATCCTTCTTCGGCATCATGAGATCCATGAGGACGATGTCGGGAAGAAGGCAAAGCGATTCCCGGACGGCCTCGATACCGTTCTTGGCCTGGCCGACGATCTCAAGGTCTTTCTCGGTTCCGAGGAGCGCCGTGAGCCCCGCACGGACGATCGTGTGGTCGTCGGCGATCAGAACTCTGATTCTACAATTTGCGGCTTTGGCCATATTCTACCTCCTGTGGGACGCTCAACGAGACGGTGGCCTTTGTCCCCTTGCCGGGTGAACTGTGGATCTTGAATTCACCTTCATATTCATCGACGCGTTCCTGGATGCCCATCAGGCCATAGTGTCCCGCGGCGAAGCCCGGAGCCTCGTCGGGGTCGAATCCACATCCGTTGTCCTGCACCGAGAACAGCAGCTGTCCACCGTCGACACGGCCGGCGATTCGGATCTGCGTGGACTGGCCGTGACGAATGGCGTTCAGCGTCAGTTCACGGATGATGCGCAGGATCGCGTGTGCCGTACTGTCGGAGATCCGCTCGCGTGGTACATGGAACCGGATCGTGACCTTGATGTTCGCCACATGAGGTGCCAGTGTCTGGCGAATGGCCTCTTCCATCGTCTGGGTCTCGAGGGCCCGATTGCGAAGATCCCAGAGGCAGTTCCTGAGTTCGTCCCGGCAGGACTTGAGGCATCGGGCGGCGCTGCCGAGGTGCTTCTTCATCGCGGCCGGGTCCTCGTCGGCGATTTTGGCGGCCGTGTCGATTTCAAGCGACACGCCGGTCAGATTCTGGGCGAGCGAGTCGTGAAGCTCGACGGCGAGGCGTGTGCGCTCTTCGGTTTTCAGTTCTGCTTTGACGTGTCCAAGCTGTTCACGCATGAGTTCGCGCCCCTTGCGCAGCGAGGCTTTGCGCAGGAGGACGTTCCAGACCAGGATTGCGACGGAACCAGCGAGGAGCGCGGCGACCAGGAGAAGCAGCCGCTGCTTTGTCCACCAGGGGGGATATTCCAGGATGTCGATGTCCTTTGCGTCGCTGACGACGACGGAGAAGTTCTTGATCTGTGGAACGAGCAGCCCCGGTCGCCAGTACTCGGCGTTGATGACGCAGGTGCCGGTCAGCGAGACAAGACAGCCGATGCGGAGGTTGGGCACTGTTGGCTGATCGGCGCTGAAGTCGACGGAAAAGACACTGTCGCCGTCTTCCAGCAGCATAATGCCTTGGTGAAGCGCTTTGTCCGGGAGGCTGCGAACACGCCCGGCAATGCGGATTCTCCGCCCGTGGTATTGAGGTTTGGCGGAAGGAGATCCGTTGGCGTCAAAGAGAATGCCTTCAGCGTTCGTTGCGATGACTTTGGAATTGTCTGGGGCCGTTGTTTCCAGTCGGCGCCAATGTACGCGCGAGAGAAGGATGTGAAAGAGGTCGGACTGGGGGAAGCCGGTCACCTCAATGCGGTCGTGCTGGCGAGGTAGGTTGGATTCGGCGAACTCGACCTGCACGCAACCGATGTCTTTGGTACGGACAAGTCCTCGGTTCTTCCCCCAGGTGCAGACGACGGCCCCCTCGATCCTGACGCGCCCGAAGGTCGCGATCTGCGCTGGCGACTTGTGCAGGAGCGTCCGCGCCGAGGGCGCGTCGAATACGTCCTTGGGCCCCTCGTCGACGATGCGCATGGCGGACAACCCCGGACAGTGGAAGTCACAGCCGGCAAAGATTCGTGCGGAGCCGTTGCGCGGATTGGGGAATCCCTCCACTTCTACAATCATGCCAACGAGGCGATTCAAGTCGGCGTAGTTGGTGTGGGCGAGCGGCACATGGATGCGCATGATGTCTCCGTCGTCGCAGATCGAGAGGATCGCCCAGCCGGGAATCGTCTCGCTGAGCACGGCATCGCGGATGAGTCCGCGGATACGGACGGGTTTCCAGTCATACAGGCCCCTGTTGACGTCACGAAGGGAGACGTCGATAGGCTTGACAGGTGGCTGGTGCCCGATGATCTCGAGTTCTTTGACACAGGCGACAGGTGTCGGGTTGTCGGCAGATGTTTCAAACGCGCCTTGGATATGAACGATGTCGCCGCAGTCTGGGATGGGGGCATCGGCACTGTGGGTGTAGGAGACAAAGGCCGCGCCGCTTTCATCTGCAACCGAGAGAAAGTGATAGGGCCACACGCCATTGGCGACGATGCAGTCGACTCTGGCTCGGAGGTCGAACGGTCGTCGTTCGGACTCGTGTATTTGTTCTGCGAGTGCACGAGCCGACGAAATCGTTTCAGCGGCGTAGGCCGTTGAAAAGACGGCGATTAGAAGGCAGGGGAATGAGAACTTCATCTGTGCCAATTATTATAGTAAGAATCGGGTTTGGAGGCAATTCGCATCCTGCCCCCCAATTTTGGGGGATTTGTCCGACTTCTGTTTTGTGAGATAATTGTTTGGAAATTTAAAGCGAAGGAAGGAATTCTTGCTATGGCGAATGCAAAACGAGGCGGCGCGGCCTTTTTGCTGGTAAGCGGTACGGTGGCGATGACGGCCCTTGCCGCACCGCGCGTTCCTTATGTGAATGATTTCACGGAACGCACGTCGGATGCCATTCCGTCCAGTCGTTGGATGGAGATGTCATACGTCGTCGGCTCGCTCTGCCGATCACACGATGTGGTGACGTCGACCTCTCCTTACCTTGGTGATCTACAGGACGGCTGGGCGATGAAGAAGGGCCTCGCGTCCGCGAATGTCGCGCTTTCCGTTGTTTCGGATGACGGGAACCAGGCGTTGCTGATCAATCCGACTGCGGGATCTTGGTGCGGCGGGGTCGCGGCGGTTCAATCGTTCGGCAATGAGTTCAAGACCGGCACGCTGAAGCTCACGGCGGACATTCGTACGCCTGCATCAGGTGCTAGCATCAATTCCAGCGGCAATGCGTTCGCGATGGTTGCGCCGGTGTTCAAGTCCACGACAGACGTGACGCGCGGTTTCTCAGCTCCGCTCCGCCTGGGCCCCGGCTGCTTCTACGACAACCGTGCTGGCAAGGAAGGCTGGTTCTTGCGCGCGATCACGCGCGGACCTTCCTCCAACTACGGACAGTACGACACGCACAACACCCTGACGCCCGGTCACTGGTACCGCTATTCGGTGGAGATCAATCTCACTGCGGGAACCTATACGGGCACCTTCGCCGATCTCGGGGTTGCGCATCCCACGGCGGAAACCGTTCCGTTGACAACGCTTAACTTTCGCACCTACGAGCCGGGCGCGGGCAGCAGCGAACCGACGACACTGACCTGCGAGGGTCAGATAACCGAGACGACGGGTGGCGTGGCGGGCCTCGCGTTCTATGTGATGTCGCTGAAGCCCGCAGAGGCCGCGCAGGCGCCGATGTTCGACAACATCTCCGTCGTGTGGAAGGCGCCGGGCGACGATGCGTTTGCTCCCGTCTATACGAACGACTTCGCAACGCGGCGCGTCCGTTCGCTCGAGCCGGCGGGGACGACCCGCGGGTCGTACGAGGCGTCGCATCACGCCGTGAGCACGACCTCCGCCGCGTATGGGTGCGGAACCTGGACGGACGACTACGGGGTCAACGATACGACTGCCTGTCCCGCGCTGGCACCGACCGAGTCGCCTTATCTCGGTGTCGACGGCTGGAAGCGCCTCGCCGGAACGACGAAGTTCACGCTGCTTGATCCGAATAAGAACGGTGGGGGTTATGGCTGGCAGAGCGGCACAATCCTGCGTGCAACCGGGAAGAGCACGCGCGGCTTCATCGCAGCTCCGCTCGGGACGACGATCACAAGCGGCAAGGTGCGCTTCACGTTCGATATTCTGCCCGGGCGCAAGAGCGTCCTCGGTTCGTTCACGGAAGCGTACGCAATCTGCTATCTCGCCGGCAACAAGGCTGCCGAGGCGGCGTACAGCACGTCGACTTCGATCAGTACGATCCTGAACAAGAAGGCCGTCTGCGGCGGCGGGTATCAGGCAACGGGTTCGGCGAACACGGAGATCAATCCCGGCCACATCGTTTACGGCACGGGCTCGTACAAGGCAGACTACAAGAACGCGTCGAATCAGACCGTCGACGCCGACATGTGCAAGTGGCACCGGTTCGAGGTTACGGCTGATCTTGATGCCAAGACGTTCACGATGAAGGTTCGTCGTGCGGGCGGTTCGCTGGTGTACGATTATGACCAGGCGACTGAGTTCACCGACAAGGCCGAGGGTACGAAGGGCTTCATGACGGACGCGCCGACCAGCATTGACTCGATTATCATCGCCGTGCAGGGCCAGGGCAATTACAATGAATATGGCGCCTATGGTTCTGCCGGAAACTTCGGCAAGTTCCCGCTCTTCGACAATCTCAAGGTCTGCCGCGTGAACGCCGACGGCTCGGACGGTGAACTCATCTACAGCTGCGACTTCAACACCAGCGTGCGGGTGAAGGCGTATGACGGCGCGGCGTTGGCGGAAGCCATTGATCGTTGTGGGGCGGACGGTTGGATTTTACGCGGACAGAACGAAGGCTGGATTTACGCGAGTGACGAGACCGATCCGGTCGTTGTCCTCGACAACATCGACGCGCCCTGCTGTGCCGTCCAGACCTTCGGTACCACGTCCAAGAACTGTGCCGAGATGAGATTTGCTGCGGATCTTCGTCCTCCGGCTTCGTGGACGCGCAAAGACGGTGCCTTCGGCGTCGAAATCGGTGGTGACGACTTTTATCAGGGCAACCTTGCGGACGGGAACTCCTGGCGCAAGGCGCCGCGCTTCAGTTTTGGTTTTGCCGATATGGCGAATGGTGTTGATGCGTCCGGCACGCGCTTTACGTCGCAGGTTCTGACGGTGGGTTCGACATCAGGATCGGTCACTTCCGCAGTTGCGGTTGATCCGACCCATTGGTATCGCTTCCGCGCCGTCGCAAATCCTTCGAAAGGTGTGGTCACGGTGGCCGTCTACGATCAAGGGGTGAAGCAGCCGGAGTCGGCGGATAAGGACGGAATGGTTGTCGCGACCTTCAACAACGTCGCCCTGCCGTTCGACAATCGAACGCTGATGACGACGGTCGGTCTCTACGGTTGCGGGGTGAAGGGCACGCTCGGCGGCGGCTCGAAGGATGCGGATGTCGCGCTCGTCGACAACCTCAGCATCGACAGTCTGCCGCTCGGGATGATGCTGTTCGTGCGGTAAGGACAAGGCGTTTCGACGAAAATGAGAGTCTTGGTTTTGACATTGCTGGCTGGGGCCGTGTGGGAGGTTTTCGCGGGCTATCCGCAGATGGTGTTCCGATTGACGTCGGGACCTTTGCGCAGGCCCCAGTTCTTTCAGGAGTCCTTGCGAGTGTTTGAACGACACAAGGGCGGATTCGACGAAGTCTGGTTCGGTGGGGGGAAGCCGCTTTGTAAACACGAGGTCTACCGCTCGGTCCTGAGCGAAGTCGCTACGCTTCGGCCTGCGATAGAGCAAGCGGGGCTGCGGCTTTCCTTTCAGCAGGGAGTCACCCTCGGACACGGTTCGCCGTTGTCGGGGCCGTTCGGTTCCTATGCGCCGGAAGAAGTTGAGCCGTTTCCTGATGACGCCTGGATGGTGCGCCCGAACGGCGAGGTGGCGAAAGGGCGGTGCCTGTGCCCGCGATCGCCGGCGGTGCTGGATTACGAATACCGCTATGTGAAGACCGTGCTGGAGGTGCTGCATCCAGGATCTTATTGGCTGGATGATGACTTGCGGCTCTCGGTCAGGCGGGAAGGGTGTTTCTGCGAGCGCTGTCTGGCGGCTTTCAGCGCACAGGTCGGCAGGACCCTGACAAGAGAGGAGCTGGTCAGTCGGCTCTTCGGGGGAGCGGAGACCGATGCGATTCGCGCGGATTGGATACGCTTTAACGAAGAGTCATTGGCGATTTACGGGCGTGTCGTGCGCAAGGCGGCCGACGAGGTGATGCCGGAATGCCGACTGTCCGTACAGACGGTCAGTGCCGATTGCCTTTGGAATGGCCGTAACTACGAACCGCTGTTGCGGGCGCTTTCGGCGGATGGACGCGTGCCTGCCGGGATTCGTCCCGGTCACGGCTACTATCGCGAGGATCGTCCGTTGGATATGCTGGAGAAAGCCCTCTGGTGTACGCGTGAAGCCGAACGCAGCCGTCGGCTCGGATCCCTGTGTGGAACTGTATGCTATGAACAGGAAACCTACCCGCGGCGGGTTATGTTCAAGTCGCCGCAGGCGATTGTGACGGAATGCGCACTGGCCCTGGCGAGTGGTTGCGACTCGCTTTCGCTCTATTGGGCAGACGGCGAACAATCCGAGCGAATCGAAGACTTCAAGCGGTTCGTCGGTGCCGTTGCGGCGGCGCGACCGTATTTCGACCGTTTGTCGGCGTCGACAAGACGGACATCTCTCGGTGGCGTGGCGCGCTATCTCGGCTCCCGTGTCTGCGAGCAGAGGGGTGGGTCTTTATCCGACGCTTCCGACCTGGACTTGATGCGCGCGGGAATCCCCGTCACGGTCATGGAGTCGGCGGCAGCCTACAAAGTCCTCCGTCTGACGGAGAAGTCCTTGAGAGCCATGGAGGCTGAAGAAATCGCCCGTATCCGACATGATGGCGCGTTGGAAATCCAGGCGGAGCCGATGCCCATGGTCTCGACACGGACAAGATGGCTAGATGAAATCGACCGTCTGACCGACGGACGTTTCCCTGTGCGCATCGATCTGTCACACGCGCTTCGTGTCCTCCCGCGCATCGATTCGGAAGGCAAGACCGATTCCGTGACGCTTCTCAACCTTTCCATTGGCGGTACGGATGCCTTCACGGTTCGCATTCGCAATCCGCGCAGCCGTCAGGCGGTCCTGGTTGATGTCTGCGGTGAACGATCAGCGCAATCGTCATACGATGCGGCGCGGGACGAATTGCGCGTGATGATCCCCAATCTCGGTGGCTGGCAGATCGCGACGGTGTTCCTGTGAAGGCAATCGGAAAGATAGACGGTAATTGGTGACATATCAATCTGAGTGTCGCTGTCTGTTCTCCAGACCAGAAAATTTCTGACATAATATGGTTTCGAAACCAGATGGGAGAAGTAATGACGGACGACGACATACTATTGGCATATTCCGTCTCGGCAGACCGGATACGGGAGATCGAGACGCAGTTCCATCGTTTCGAGGTCGGCGGCGCCAAGAAGACGTTCCGGCAGATCAAGGATATTGCACAGAGTTATCTGGCTGTTGACGGTACGGAAGTCGGGCGCGGGAACCGCATTCCGCTCTGGCTGTTCGGCTTCCTGTACTGACGCATGACGCATTCTTCGAGGGGGGCTTGGCGGCGGCATCCGCGCACGGAGTCTTCTTGATGTTTCAGTCTCCGCAATGCCCCCTTGGCCGCGCCGCTAGATCTTCGTCCAGACGCCGCCGGCCGTGTGGGAGGTGAGCACGGCCTCCACGAAGCGCATGGTGCGCACGCCCTCGTGCGCGCCCGGGAAGTCGCGGGGGGTACGGGTCTGCACGGCCGCGCAGAACTCGTCGTAGATGTTCGCGAACGCCTCCATGAAGCCTTCGTGGTGTCCGGCCGGAATGCGCGAGGTGCGGGCGAAGGAGGCGCTGGCCGTCTTCATGTAGGGCGCCTTGCGGCTGTAGGTGCGGTGGGGCTCGAAGGGGGACTTCAGCACGAGGTAGTCGTTCTCCTCCTGGTTCCAGTGGAGGGAAGCCTTCTCGCCGTAGACGCGCAGGCGCAGGCCGTTCTCCTCGCCCGTGGCGACCTTCGAGACGTTGAGCAGGGCCTTGGCGCCGCCTTTGAAGCGCAGGAGGATCGAGGCGTCGTCCTCGAGCCTGTTGCCGGGGGCGAAGCTCGAGAGGTCGGCGAGGACTTCTTTCACCTCGAGTCCCGTGACATATTCAAGCATGTGGAAGGCGTGGACGCCGATGTCGGCCACGGCGCAGCTGGGGCCGCTCCGGCGGGGATCCATCTTCCAGGCATTGCGCACGTCGAGGGGCTTCGTGAGGTCGATCTTCCGGAAACTGCCCTGATTGTATTCGAGCACGATCTTGCAGACCTTGCCGATTTCGCCCTGGGCGACGAGTTCGCGGGCGAATTTGACCATCGGCATGCCGGAATAGGAGAAGGGGATGCCCAGGATGCGGCGTTTCCGTCGGGCAAGGCGGCCGAGCTCCTCGGCCTCCGCCACGGTCATGGAGAGCGGTTTCTCGCACATCACGTCGAGCCCCGCCTCGAGGGCGGCCTTGGCGATTTCATAGTGCGAGTCGTTCGGCGTGCAGACGGCGAGGAAGTCGATGTTGTCCTTTTCGGCCGCCAGCAGCGAGGCCCAGTCGGGATGGACGTGCTCGGCGGAAAGGCCGAGTTCGCCGGCCGTCTCGGCGTTCTTCTTCGGATCGCGCGAGAACGCGCCCGCAACGAGGTCCGCGAGATTGTCCATGCGGATCGCCATGCGGTGCACAGGTCCGATAAAGGAGCCCTTGGAACCACCCACCATTGCATATCTGAGACGCTTCATCGCCGACTTCCTTTCCTTGTGTGGGAGTAAGTATAGCACATGCACATGATTTCCTGATTCGACAGGGACTGAGTCTCGCTTGGAATTTGCTATAATGCGCGCTGCAAAGACTTCGTCATAAAGAATCAAGGAGATGGTGCCATGACGGATTTGAGCAGACGAGCGTTTTCGCGAGGAGCAGTTGCAGCGGCGGCGGTGACGATGTTCGCCGGCTGTGACACAGAACATGACGAAAAATCAAAGGAGGACGTGAAGATGACGGATATGACTTTCAGCAAACTGATCGAGGCGCGCCGGAGCGTGAGGGCCTATGCGCCCAGCGAAATTTCGCGCGAGGAACTGACGCAGATCGTCACCGAGGCGCTCAATGCGCCGAGCTGGAAGAACCAGGAGGCGACGCGCTATCGCATTGCCGCAAGCGCCGAAGCGAAGGCCCGCGTGTGGAAGGAGGCGTTGCCGAGCTTCAACGCGATGAGTTCGGCGAATGCGGCTGCGCTTGTGGTCGTGTCCTTCAAGAAGGGGTTGAGTGGCTACCTGGGCGCCGCACCCGCCAATGAACTTGGGGAGATGTGGGGCGCGTATGATGCCGGCCTCGCCAGTTCCTATTTCGTCCTCGCGGCGAAGAACCATGGCTGGGATACGCTCATCATGGGCATCCGCGACGAAGCGGCTCTCCGGAAGATCTTCGACATTCCCGCGGACGAGGTCGTTCTGTCGGTGATCGCCCTCGGAAAGGGGGCGCAGCCGTACTTCAAGAATCCCCGCAAGTCGGTGGGCGACGTTTTGCAGATTATTTGATCGACTTCTGGTCGTTTGAGGGGGGGGCTTGAAGATCCCGAACGGAAGTGGGGCCTTCTTTGTTCCGACATGAAGAAGAGGAGCTTTATGCTGGTCAAGATCCATTGTGCGTTTGGGATTCTGCTTCTGGCGGTGTTCGCATTGTCGGCATCCGCGAATGTTGGCAATGCCGTACCGCCTCGGTCTGATGCCGACTCGGCACGGATGGAGGGCGCCTGCCGTCCGAAGAAGGTCCCTGCCGACGGTCCGGGGCGTCCACGTCTCTTTCTGGTGCCGCCTTTTCTGGGGGACCTTCGGACTCGCTGCGAGGACGGTGATCTACAGAGATCTCTGGCGTCCTGGCGAATGGCGGTACGGAAAGAATTGGGGCGGCCTCTGCCGCCGGAGCCGGACTGGTTGCCGAAAATGCAGCCAGACCACAATCGGGAATTCGCACGCTGTTTCCGGACGATTCGTCCGCCGACCCGATTGATGCAGATCGCGGCGCTCGTCTATGCTCTGGGCGGAGACGAGGATGCGGGTGCAGAGGCCAGACGGCGCGTCCTCTATTACTTTGGCTGGAATCCGAAGGGCCCCACAAACACTTTTCATAATGACGAACCGGCGATGAGCATTATGCGAAATGGTGTGCGGGCCTACGACTGGACGTACGCACTCTATTCGTCGGAGGAGCGTTCGGCGATCGAGGCCTGTATCGTGGAGCGCTCCCGTCAGATCTACGATCTTCTCAAGAAGCAGCGATTCCACGTCAATCCCCGCAACTCGCATCTGGGGCGCCAGATTGGCTTCCTGGCCGAGGCATGCTGTGCGCTGCTGCCGGAACATCCGGAGATGCAGGCCTGGTACGATTACGTCGTGGATGTCTATCGTCGTGTCTACCCAGCCTGGGGATGCGAGGATGGCGGCTGGAATGAAGGTCCGCATTACTGGACGGCCTACATGGATTTCGGACTCGACTCCCTGACTGCGGTCAAGCTGGCGAAGGGGGAAGACATTGTTTCGTCCAAGCCGTTTTTCCGACAAACCCCTTGGTACTTCATCTATCAGTGTCCGCCCGGTTCACCGATCTCGCCTTTTGGCGATGGATGGCAGGCGGGGCCACAGCGGTCCACGGCCATCCGGTCGTTTGCCGTCCTGCAGAACGATCCGGAGCTGCTGTGGTTCGCGGAGAAATATGGAGTCGCGGGTGTGGGTGGTGTTCGTGATCTGGTGCTTGATCCGAAGATCTCGGGGCTCCGGTCGCGTCCGCCGGAGAATCTGCCGCAGACGCGTGTCTTCCCTGGCGAGGGATTGGTGATGTCGCACTCCTGCCTGACCAATGCGGCGTCGAATGTGGCATTCTACTTCCGGTCCTCGCCGTATGGATCCGTCTCCCATGGACATCAGGATCAGAACGCCTTCTGTCTGACTGCCCATGGAGAACCTCTGGCCATCGCCTCTGGCTATTACGACTACTATGGTTCGCCCCATCATGACGGCTGGATGCGGCAGACCAGGGCCGTGTGCGCAATCACATATGATGGCGGGAAGGGTCAGCCACGTGGAACGAATTCGGTTGGTCGTGTCGTCCATTTCCAGGAGAAGAATGGCGTGCTGATCTTCACGGGTGATGCCTCTTCTGCCTATGGACGGGCCTTTAGACGCGCCCGCCGTGATGTTGTTCGGCTCGGAGCCGACGTCTTCGTGCTGCGCGATGACCTGCAGGCTCCCGAGCCGCATGTGTTTGAGTACAACCTGCACGCACTCGACGAGATGGCGATCAACGCGTCCGCCCGGAAGGTGACGGTCTCGCGCCCGAAGGCGGTTCTGGACATCTTCTTCCCGGGGACGACCGCGTTGAAATTCTTTCAGACGAACAAATTCGACCCATCGGTTGAGGAGAAGGTTCTGCGGCAGGGGTTCCCGCACTCGGACCAGTGGCATCTCCGTGCGGCAACGGAATCAACCTGCGCGGCTGAGATCATCTCCGTGCTGGCGACTCGTCGTCCCCAGGATCGGTCACCCCTCGCGGATCTTCGGCAGATTGCCATGGAGAAGGGAACGGTACTTGAGGTCTGCCTCGCCGATGGTTCGCGCTGGAAAATCGTCTTCCCCAAGGATGATACGCCACCCGTTGTGGAGTCGGGCCCATGAGAGGTAATTGCAAAACCTCGGCGTTGACGGCTTGTCCGTCCGCCTGACGG
>JAUNMP010000371.1 GCA_030537465.1 bacterium | reverse complement strand
TGTCGGGTGGCAGGGCCGGCGACAGGGTGTCCGAGGGGTTTTGCAATTACCTCTTATCTGTTCGAAAGAATGTCCGTGATGGCCTTGGCGTAGACCCGGCCCATCTGCATCGAACCCCAATCGTTGGGGTGGCAGAAATCAAATGTCGCCTCTCCTTCCTTGGGCAGCATGTCGACGCCGCTGATGAAGTGTAGATCCTTCCAGAGCGCAGGATCCTCCCCCTTCAGCTTGTCGTAGACCCCCTTCGCGAACAGTTCCTGGGTCCTCGGCTTCTCGAACTGGGTGCAACCGCCACAGAGGAGGATCGGCGTCGCAGGACGACGCTTCCTGAGTTCGCGCACGAAGGGTTCGTAGTTCTGCTTTTGAAGATCGACAGACATATTCCAGTCGCAGTCGATCACATAGAGCGCAGCGTCAATGGAGGCAATCGTCTCGCACATGCTCATCTCCATGCGGCCCGCCCCCGAGTATCCGTGGTTAATGACCTCAACGTCGGAAAGCCGCCCCTCCTGCGCGGCGAAGGCCATGCCCGGACGCGACACGCATCCGCCATGCACGATGGAGGTGCCATAGTGGACAATGCGACGCTTCGCATCGTGGCGCGGCAGCGGCTTGATTTCGGCACCCTTCTCGACACCGACCTTGAACTCCTTCACCAGCGAACGCAGCGGCAGATAGACCATGCAGGGACGGCCAGGTTCCCAACCCATCGCGTATTCGCCACCATGCTCATTGCCCTGGGCGTCCTTCTGGTAGAAGAAATAGCGCGGATTCGCCGCAAACTTCCAGGAGCCGTCCTTCTCCTGGCGGTAGACGTCAAGCCCCGTCATTGCGGTTGGGCCCATGAATGCGTCAACGGCCCGGGGATTGTCGACGATCCACTTGAACATCAGCTTGCGTCCCTGGGGAACAAAACGCACATTGACGCCAGTCGCGTGATGGCTCATGCCCCACACGCCTCCCGGCACTTTCCCCTTGGCGCTCTCCGGCAGGCGGCAATAGGGCGTCTCGCCACCGACAAAACCGACGCCCTCGATTGTCAGTTGGGTTCCGTCGTACCAGACGTAGTCCTCCAACTTCGGTGCCTGGGCGGCAACAGCGGCAACGACGGATGCAAGTGCGCACCCGAGGGTGAGAATCGACTTCATGAGTCCTCCTTGTGATTAACGGCGAAAAAATGCGCCGGCAACGGCAAAGGCGCTGACGACGTTCAGGGAATTCTTCAGGCCATGGGACTTGATCTCCAGCACGTCGTCCGCCATGGCGACAACATCCGGATCAAGGCCGAAGCGCTCGTTCCCGAGCAGCACGGCGCAGGGGAAAACTGGCGTGAAACGGGCAATGTCGGTGGCGCCGTCGACGGTCTCGAGTGCGTAGATTCTCCGTCCCTCGGCACGCAGACGGTCAATGGCGTCGCGTACGTCGCCGACATGCTCCCAGGGGGTGGATTCATCCGCGCCCAATGCGGTCTTCTTGACCTGTGGATTCTCGGGCGTTGGCGAATACCCACAAAGGATGAGGCGCTCCGCGCCAAAGAAGTCCGCCGTCCGGAAGATGCCGCCCATATTGAAGGCGCTGCGGACATTGTCCGCGACCACGACGAACGGCGCTTTGTCGACATGACCGGGTTCGTCCGTCGTCCGGATTCCCATCTCGCTGTCGGTGATCTTCGCGCGCTTGTCGACCCGTTCAAGCGGAACGATCGCGGCCTGGATGGATCTTTCGGTTGCCCCGGGCTGCAGCAGATGAGCAATAGCGAGCAGGCGTTTGGACTCTGCGGTGCACAGGAAGTCAAAGGCCGCCGCACGCGCACCATCGTCTTCGGGATGCGCCGCGGCCTCCTTCACGAGGCGATACGCCTCCTTCCACTCATCTGTGCTGAGATCAATCATTGCCCATCATACCAAGCCAAGAACCGCAAACCTGAAACTTGAAACTTGGAACATTGAACCTCACATCACTGCGTTGTCGATCAACCTCGTCTTACCACAGTAGACTGCCAGCAGAATGGCATTGCCCTTCGCAAGCGTCTTGACGGGCTTGAGCGTGTCGGCGTCGACGGCCTCGACATAGTCGACGACAAGTCCCGCGCCCTCAAGGTTCTTCACGATCTTCTTCTGATAGGCCTTCCAGGGCAGCGTCTTCTTCGCCTTGACGTCGGCCTGCGCCGTGAAAAGCGATTTGGAGAGCGCCAACGCGCGCGTTTTCTCATCTGCGGAGAGGTAGGCGTTGCGCGAGCTGCGGGCGAGGCCACTCGGTTCGCGGACGATCGGCGCCACCACGATCTCCAGGTCGAAGTTCATGTCGCGCACCATGCGGCGAATGATCGTCTCCTGCTGGAAGTCCTTCTGCCCGAAGACCGCGAAGTTCGGGTGGGCGAGGTTGAAGAGCTTTGCGACGACCGTGCAGACGCCGCGGAAGTGCCCGGGACGGCGCGCGCCGCAGAGTGATCCGCCCAGATCGCCATCTTCGTTCATCCATACGCTGTGGTTCGGCGCGTACATGTTCTCGGGCGAGGGGAAGAAGATCGCCGTCGCGCCGGCCTTGCGGCACTTGGCTGCGTCCGCCTTGTGATCGCGGGGATACTGCGCGTAGTCCTCCTTCGGGCCAAACTGCGTGGGGTTCACGAAAACGGAAACGATGATTTCGTCCGCCCCCTTCGCCTTCGCGGCGGCAATGAGTGAGAGATGTCCCTCATGGAGTGCGCCCATCGTGGGAACAAGCGCAATGACCTTGCCCGCCAGACGCTGCTGGCGCGCCCATTTCTGGAGTTTCGTGGGATCGTTGAATGTCTTCATTTCAGACCCAATAGCCTTTCTGCGTTCAAATGGAAGATCTTCTCTTGGTCGTCGGGATCGGGACGGAGATTCTTCACCCAGTTGATCAAATGCCCCTGGTCGCGCCAGAAGTAGTCCGTGCCGAA
>JAUNMP010000370.1 GCA_030537465.1 bacterium | reverse complement strand
CGAGGTCGGTCGAGGAGTAGACGTGCACGCCCACGTGCGCCTTGTTGCCGGCGCGCCCATAGACCTTGTGCTCGCCATACCACCAGTAGACGCCCTGGTCGAACATCACGCCGCAGCCATGCGCGTTGATCACGTGTCCCGCCGTGTCGTGCCAAATGGCCCCCGGACGGATCTCCACCTGTTTCGCCGACACGGCGCCGCCCAGGGCGACAATCAAGGACAACAGCACTGCACGTCGCATCACCAACCTCCTTTTCACTTCAAATAGCCCCTCCGCTCGAATTCGCCCACGCGGTCGGCCAGCCAGGTCATGAATCCAGACCGCAGCATGCCGTGCAGACGGAACGTGCGGATGTCACCCGCGTAGGGGACGTTCGCCTCCTTCAACCGGGCACAGAGATCGTAGTAGGAGCTCGTCGGCACGCAGCCATCGGTCTTGGCGAAGGGGAAGAGCTGGCAATAGGCCAGAATCGTGGGAACCGACTTCGGCGTCACGAGATAGATCGGCGAATACTTCGCAAGCGCCTTCCGCACGCCTTCGGCGTCCCCCTTCCCGATGCGGGCACGCAGATCGTCCTCCACCAGCCAGCCAAGCAGCGTGACCAGGCGATCCACCGCCCATTCGTTGAACATCGAGCCGATTGGCAGATCGTGCTTGAGGAGCGGTGCGGCGAAGTCCTGGCTCGCAAGATCGACGGGCCCGACGACGTCCACGACGAACCCCACGCGGAAATCGTGACGGAGGCCGAGGTTCAGCGCGGTGGGATTGTCCTGGTCATAGGCGTAGAGTGTCACGAGATGGGCGCCGGCGGATCCGCCACCGATCGCATATGTCCGCGCCTTGACGCCGACACGGGGAAGGAAGTCGTTCTTCAGGAAAGTGCCGAGGTCGTCGATGTCGCGCAGCATGTCGCGGAAGGTTGCGTGGGGACGGCATTCCAGCGGACGATGGCTGTCCGTCACGTCGTTCTGGAGCTGGTAGTCAGCGTTGACGACAATGAAGCCGCGTTCGACAAGCATCCGGAAGAATTCGAAGGATTCGCCGTCCTTGTCAAAGGGCTGGCACCACGCGCCGCCATGCAGATTCACGTAGACGGGGGCGTCGGGACGGAATCCCGTCTTGTCGTCCACGAGGACGTCGAAGAACTGTCCTGAGCGATGCGTGTGGAACGAGCGTCCATCGGGATGCTGTCCCGTAAACGGACTCCGGTATCCCTCGCCCTCGCCTGACGCATCTCCACGCGGACCGTAGGCGATGTCGCGGTAGATGCGGACGCCCTGCCAGACGGCGTCGGGACGCCGATCGGGCGAAAACGCCGTAATCGCGTTCGTTGAAGAAGAGGCGAGGGCCGTCAGGGCCGTCGTCAGAAGAAGACAACAGCCCAGAACGGCCCTCTTCATGCGCATGCCCTCGGGGATCATTCCCACTCGATCGTGGCCGGCGGCTTCGACGAGATGTCGTAGACGACGCGGTTGATGCCGCGGACCTCGTTGATGATGCGGTTCGACATCGTCGCGAGCGTCTCGTAGGGCAGATGCGTCCAGTCGGCCGTCATCGCGTCGATCGAGTTGACCGAGCGGATGGCGCAGGTGTACTCGTAGGTGCGCTGGTCGCCCATCACGCCGACGGACTTCACCGGAAGAAGCACCGCGAAGGTCTGCCAGATCGTCTTGTACTCGGGAAGCTTCTTGACCTCCTCCTGCACGCGGAGATCCGCCTGCTGGAGCAGCTTCACCTTCTCCTCGGTGACTTCGCCCAGAATGCGGACGCCGAGGCCGGGGCCGGGGAACGGCTGACGGTCCAGGAGCTCGTCCGCCATGCCCATCACGCGTCCGACGGCGCGCACCTCGTCCTTGAAGAGGTCGCGGAGCGGTTCGACGAGCTCGAACTTGAGGTCCGGCGGCAGGCCACCCACGTTGTGGTGCGACTTGATCGTGTGGGAGGGACCCTTGAGGGCGTGCGACGACTCGATCACGTCCGGGTAGATCGTTCCCTGCCCGAGGAACTTGCAGTTCTTGAACTTGCGCGCCTCCTCGGCGAAGACGTTGATGAACTCGCGGCCGATGATCTTGCGCTTCTGCTCCGGCTCGCTCACGCCCGCGAGCGCCGTGTAGAAGCGCTGGGCGGCATGCGCGACGTGCAGGTCGAGGCCGAGCTTCGAGTGGAACATCTCCTCAACCTGCTTGTCCTCGTTGTAGCGGAGAAGTCCGTTGTCGACGAAGATGCAGTGGAGACGCGTGCCGATTGCCTTGTGGAGGAGCACCGCGACGACGGACGAGTCGACGCCGCCGGAGAGGCCGAGCACGACCTCCTCGTCGCCGATCTGCTTCTTGAGCTTCTCGACCGTGTCCTCAATCCACGTCGTCAGCTGCCAGTCGGCGTTCGCATGGCAGATGCCGAACACGAAGTTCGAGAGGATCTGGTTGCCATGCTGAGTGTGGACCACCTCCGGGTGGAACTGGATGCCGAAGAACTTCTTCTCCTCATTGCGGATCGCCGCGTAGGGGCAGTTGTCGGAGGTCGCGCTGACCTTGAAGCCCGCGGGAATCTCCGCGACGCGGTCGCCGTGGCTCATCCAGACGATGAACTTGTCCGGAAGCCCCTTGAAGAGCTCGTTTCCGGGGACGACCGTCATCTCCGTCTTGCCGTACTCGCGGGCCTCGCCGGGCTGGACCCTTCCGCCGAGCTCCTGGCTCATCAGCTGCATGCCGTAGCAGACGCCCAATACGGGAAGGCCGAGTTCGAAGATGCCGTGGTCGATGCCGGGGGCTCCCTCCTCGAACACGCTGTTGGGACCGCCCGAGAGGATGATCCCCTTCGGCGCATAGGCCTTGACCTTGTCCACCGTGATGTTGAACGGAACGATCTCGGAATAGACGTGCTGCTCGCGAATGCGGCGCGCGATCAGCTGCGTGTACTGGGAACCGTAGTCGAGAATGATGATCTTGTCCATGGCGTTGCGA
>JAUNMP010000369.1 GCA_030537465.1 bacterium | reverse complement strand
CAGTTCATGACAGATCTCAACGAGTACCACTTCTACGCCGACATGACCGACGAGACGGGCGGCTGCGCCGGCATCGTCATCCGGGACTGCGGCTCCGTGTCGAGTCCCGACAGCGTGTGGAACGAGTCGCAGACGCCGATGGTCGACAACCTCCGCTGCTGGTGGCGCGCGTCGGGGACGGGCACGGACTTCACGGACGCGGACCTCTTCTACGAAAACGACTTCGTGACGCGCCGCAGCCGCACGCTCCAGCCTGTTCCGCAGACGACGGCCGTCCATACGCCGGTCGAGAAAACGGTGACGACGACGTTCTCGAAGTACTTCTACTACACGGCCTTCGCCAAGGACACCAACCAGATGAAGAACCGCTTGGTGTTGCCGGCGTCCGGCAAGAAGACCGTCCAGCCTATCGCCTTCGACGGTATGCGCCTGCTGAACGGCAACAGCACGCTGTCGTTCTTCACATTCAACGTGGACGACAACCCGCGGATGATCGGCATGCGGTTGATGGGCAACACCAATCCCTACGGCATCTTCGCCCAGCATCTCGGCGAATCGATCTCGTCCGGCAAGGTGAAGATGGCATACGACGTGCGCACGCCGAAGAGCTGGATCGGCAGCTGCCCGTGGATCTACGGCATGCTCGCGCCGCAGGAGTACTACGACTCGAAGGACGACGACATCCAGACGACGCGCTACGCCCTCCGTGCGGGCTTCCAGGGCACGGCGAATACGGCCACAACGAAGTTCTGCGCGATTGGCGGCACGACGGAGACCGCGTCCGGCGCGGACGTCAACCACTGGTACCGCATCGTCGCGACCTGCGACCTCGACGCGAAGACCTTCGACACCGCGATCTACGATGTCGGTGCCGATCCGGTCGCGATGGACGCCGAGGTGACAGGTGATCCGATCTTCTCGAAGACGGGCGTCGCACTTAAGTATCCGGCCATTCCGGACATTTCCTGCTTTGCCCTCTTCCTCGGCGGCACGCCGGAAATGACGCTGGACGGCGCCATCCACGTCGACAACATCCGGATCTGGAAGCAGGTGTCCGGCGCGGCGGACTGGACTGCGCTCTACGCGAACGATTTCACGACCCGTACCCGCTACAACGTGAAGGAGACGGGCTTCCGTCTGAGCGAACTGGTCGACGTATCGGGCGAGGATGGCTGGATGCAGCGGGCCAACGGCCTCGGGCCGCTGGCCGTGCGGGGCGGCGCCAACGCGGCGCTGGCGTACGACGGCAACGACGATGGCGAATTCTCCTGGTCCGTGCAGTCGATCGGCAGCTCGTTGACGCGTGGCAAGGCGACGTTCCGGGCGGACATCAAGCCGCCGCGCGTGTGGACGCCCGGTCAGGCGAGTTCGACCGGCGTGTCGGTCGGTCTCGGCGACGAGTGGATGTTCGCCGGCAGTCGCGCGGGCGGGGACGCGAACCTGAACTTCCTGAACCACTACCAGATCCGCTTCGGCATCGGTCCGGAGGCGACCGGCGGCACGTCCAGCAGCTACGAGATCAACAAGTACCGCAACAATCGGCCGTACTACTTCGACCGGGACGGGAGCCGCGTGTATGTCAAGAACGAGGCGGCCCAGGCGCATGACTTCGATGCCACGCACTGGTACCGCTTCGAGGCGAAGGCCGACGTCGGCGCGCAGACATACGACCTCGCCGTCTACGACATGGGCACCACGCATCCGGAGATGGCGACGCCGACGACTGCGGGCACGCTCGTCTTCACGTGCGCAAAGCTGCCGTTCCGCATGCCGCTCGCGGACGGACGCGGACTCTCCGCGCTCACCGTCCACATGGCGGGCTGCGTGAAGGATTCGCCCTGGAACGCCTACGACGATGGTCTCGCGTATGTCGACAACATCCGCGTCGAACGGGAAATCCCCGGCCTGCTCATTCTTTTCCGCTGAATTTGAGAGAAGCCTCGGTCATCGCATCCCGCAGGCAGGACAGCCTCTCGTGCGTCAGACGGGCGGTATGATCTTGAGCCCCCGGTCGTAGAGCACCTCGTTCACCTTGAAGAGGTCGTAGATTCGCTCTTCGATGCAGTAGGCGAAGGCGATGTCCTCCTTGATGGCCGGCGAAAGCGAATAGCCCGCGGCGTTGAGGAGTCTGTCCGTCTCGGCCCGGTCGAGATGAAGCGACAGCGCGAACTGGATCGCGGTGCGCTTCGACACGGGTCGGTCCGGGTCGCAGACGATCGCCGACCAGGTGCGTCGGTTGACCCATGCGGCGTTGTAGACGTAGGGGGCGTCGCCGTTGCGGCGTTCGCGGACGAGTCGCAGGAGAATGGCAGAGAAGGGGGAGTTGTCGGAAATGGAAACGGAATTGAGAACGGTGTTCATGTCGGGGCCTTTGTTGAGTCGCCAAAACGGAAGGGGCTTCCGGGCGAAAGGCCCGGAAGGCTACGGACTTGACCGTTTGCTCAACAAAGACTGGAACCGCGTTGTCATGGACGCGTAGTATATCACATCTGACAGCGGGCGTGTCCATCGGCGATGGACAAGATTCCTCGGTCGGTGCAATGTGCGCCATCCACATGCCTCTCGTGCAGTCGGACAGGACCTTCTCATGGACGGAATTGGGAGCTCACATTCAAGGCCGAAGCTACGCCACAAATGGTTTTTCGGACGGACTGGTTGCAGTTCTCGACGGAGCCATTCTCCCAGGAGGCTTAGGCATGTGTAGTAGACGTCGCAGCCGTTGTCGGTCATGATCGAGAGCACCCTGCCGAGCATCAGGCGGGCGATCATCTGCTTCTGCTCGAAAGTCGTGGATGTACCCGGCACATATTGTGTGATATACCTCTCGCGGCGCCCATTCCTTTTCCTCTTCCGTTCTCTGTCCTTCTTCCTCTTAGACTCCTGCCTCCACCTCAAGAGCGGAACTTCCAAATTGACTCATGAGGTAATTGCAAAACCTCGGCGAAGTCGTGCCGGACGTCCGCCTGACGGC
>JAUNMP010000368.1 GCA_030537465.1 bacterium | reverse complement strand
AGGTGATGCTCTTCGACGAGCCGACCTCCGCGCTCGACCCCGAGATGGTGGGCGAGGTGCTTGACGTGATGAAGGACCTCGCGAAGAATGGCATGACGATGGTCGTGGTGACGCACGAGATGCGTTTCGCGCGCGACGTCGCCACGCGCGTCCTCTTCCTTGATGGCGGCCGGATCACGGCCGAGGGAACCCCCGACGAGATCTTCGGCCAAAAGCATGACGGTCGTCTCGGAGAATTCCTGGGCAAGGTCCAGGGCGAACAGCTCGCCCAGGCGGATGTGGCGGATGTGATCCTCGGCGCGGCGAAGGATGGTGTCATCACGGTTGAGGAAGTCCAGAAGATTCTCAAGGCAGCCAAGGAGGGGTGAGTGATGAAGCGTATCATTTTGTTCATGATGACGGCGGCCGCGCTCTGCGCGTCGCGGGTGATGGCCGATGAGGCCAAGGCGGAACCGAATGGACCCGCGCCGATTCCGGTGACGGTAGTCATCGAGGACGCCACGAACCACTACAACCTCGCCGTGAACGAGGATGTGGACGATGTGAAGGGCGCGAAGGCCTACGTCGACAAGTACGCGGACAACGTCCAGAACGACAAGAACTTCAAGGAGCATGAGGCGCGGGCCCTCCAGACGATCCGCCAGGGAAACCGCTTCTTCGGGACCTGGTGGGCGATCTTCCCGCCGATCCTCGCGATTCTGCTCGCGCTCGTCACGAAGGAGGTCTACTCCTCGCTCTTCGTCGGCATCGTCTCCGGAGGCCTGCTCTACGCTGGCTTCGGCTTCGAGGGCACGTTGACGCACGTGACACAGGACGGATTCGTGAAGTCGATCGCGGATGCCTACAACATCGGCATCCTGCTCTTCCTCGTGCTGCTCGGCTCGCTGGTCGCGATGATGAACAAGACGGGAGCCTCGGCTGCGTTCGGACGCTGGGCGCAGACGCACATCCGCAGCCGTGTGGGCGCGCAGGTCGCGACGGTCATCCTCGGCATGCTGATTTTCGTGGACGACTACTTCAACTGCCTCACGGTGGGCTCGGTGATGCGTCCCGTCACCGACGCGAAGAAGGTCTCCCGCGCGAAGCTCGCCTATCTGATCGACGCCACGGCCGCGCCGATCTGCATCATCGCGCCGATCTCGTCCTGGGCGGCCGCGGTCGCGGGCTTCGCGAAGGGCGCCGGCGCGGAGAGCGGCTTCTCGCTCTTCATCAACGCAATCCCCTACAACTTCTACGCGATTCTCACCATCCTCACGATGTTCTTCCTCGCGCTGACGCGGTTCGATTTTGGGCCGATGAAGCGACAGGAGGCGGCTACGTCGTCCGGACAGCCTGATCTGGGGGCGATCGAAGACGCTACGGAGGCGCTCGCGAAGAACGACCGCGGCCGGGTGATCGACCTGGTGATCCCCGTGCTGGTGCTCATCGTCTGCTGTATGCTTGGCATGATCTACTCGGGGGGCTACTTCGGCGAGGATCATCCCGGCTTCGTGAAGGCGTTCTCCGATTCCGACGCCTCGGTTGGTCTCGTTCTTGGCTCGCTGGTCGCGCTCGTCTTCTCCGTGGCATTCTACCTTGCGCGCCGCGTGATCTCCTTCCGCGACTGCATGGACGCCTTCCCCGAGGGCTTCAAGGCGATGGTGCCGGCGATCATGATCCTCTGCTGCGCGTGGACGCTGAAGACGATGACGGACTCGCTCGGCGCGAAGATCTTCATCTCCGACCTCATCAACGGTCCGGCGATGGGTCTGATGAACTTCCTGCCGGCGATCATCTTCGTGATTGCGATCATCCTCGCGTTCTCCACCGGAACGAGCTGGGGCACGTTCGGCATCCTGATTCCGATCGTGCTTGCCGCGATCCCTGGATCGGATATGACGATCATCGCCGTCTCGGCCTGCATGGCCGGCGCGGTGTGTGGCGACCACTGCTCGCCGATCTCCGATACGACGATCATGGCCTCTGCGGGAGCCCAGTGCAACCACGTCGTCCATGTGAACACGCAGCTGCCGTACGCGCTGCTGGTGGCGGCGGTCTCCTTCGTGAGCTACCTGGCGGCGCCGTTCGTGGGCAACGTCTGGATTTCGCTGCCACTGGCGGTTCTGCTGATGTTCGCGACGCTCTTCTTCCTCACGCTGGTGCTGAAGGGGGGCCTCCCCGAGGAGTCGGTCCCAATGGTCTTCCGCAAGTTCGCGCAGTCCGTGAACGACGCGGCGCTCTCCTCCGCGATGGGGCGGATGGGGAAGAGCATGCTCGCGGACGGAAAGATCGACAGGGCGGAAAGCGCCCAGCTTCTGGACTTCCTCAAGGGCATCGAGGGGCAGGAGAAGTTCCGCCAGGCCCTCATGCAGGCGCGCGCGGACGGCGTGATCACCATGGAGGAGTCCGCAAGCCTCGAAGGCTATATCAAGCGCCTTGCGCAGGGGCGGGAATAGACGAGGACCGACGCGGATGGCGCGCGAGCAGACGGCCGGCGAGGAAGTCGCCAACACCGTGACGCACGTGGTGGGGTCCCACCTCGGCGCGGCGATGACGGCTCTGCTCGTGTGGGTCGCCGTGGGCGGTGGACTCTACACGCTCGGCTGCGTCTTCTACCTCTGGAAATCGCTGCCGTACGCGCACATGGTCTGGCACCTCTTCGTGCTCGCGGGGACGATCTGCCATTTCTTCTGCATCCTCTGGCACGTGATGCCGTGAGGGGCGGGTTTTGCTATACTGTGATTCGAAAGTTCAAAGGAGATTCTTGATGAAGAAGCTGATGAAGGTTGCGCTGGCCCTTGCGGCTGCGGCGATGGTGTTCACGGGCTGCGACAAGGCGGCAGACGACGGAAAGATGAAGTTCGTGGTCGGGTTCGACGCCGACTTCCCGCCCTACGGCTTCAAGGATGGCGCGGAGTACAAGGGCTTCGATCTGGATCTCGCCCGTGAGGTCTGCGCGCGCCGCGGCTGGACGTTCGTCGCGAATCCGATCAACTGGGACGCGAAGG
>JAUNMP010000098.1 GCA_030537465.1 bacterium | reverse complement strand
CTACGACAATCCGCGCGCGAAGCGCTGGAATTTTTCCGAGGGCGTGTGGATGAACGGCTACTGGACGCACGACTGGGACAATCATTCCGTCCGCGCCGCCAGCTACGGCGCCGAAAATGGCACGAACGATGTCATTCGGCTCGCCGCGATCATCCCTTACGGCGTGATGGGTGGCACCTGGGGGCGCAAGGAGCGACGTTTCTACGTGTTCAACCTCCTGGACGAGCTCGACGCCCCGGGCGAATGGTGGCTCGACCGTGCGAAGAAGTTGCTCTATCTCTACCCGCCGAAGGGGGCGCCGTGTGCGGAGGACGAGGTGACACTGACATTCTCGTCCGAGCCGATTCTCCGTGGAACCAATGTGAACCATCTGCGCTTCGAGCACCTTGACTTCGAGTATGGTTACGGGAACGGCGTCGTGGTCAGTGGCGACGACATCCGATTCCTGGACTGCCGGGCGGCGAACCTCGGAGGAACGGGCTTGAACGTGGCCGGCAACCACAACGTGATACGCGGCTGCGAGGTCTGCAACTGCGGACGCGCGGGCATCTCCGTGAGCGGCGGAGACCGGAAGACGTTGACGAAGGCGGAGACGCTTGTTGAAGGCTGCCATGTCCACGACTGGGCCCTCTTCCAGCGGACCTATGCGCCTGGCATCGGCGTGGGCGGCTGCGGCGTCACGCTGCGCCGGAACAGAATGCACGACGCGCCGCATTCGGCGGTGCTCTACGGCGGGAACGAACATCTCTTCGAATACAATGAGGTCTACCGCGTGCTGATGGAGACGGGTGATGCCGGCGCGTACTACACGGGACGCGACTGGACGACGATGGGCAATATCCTCCGCTACAACAACACGCACGACCTGGGCGCGGAAGGGGAGCATGCGAACACGATGGGCTTCTACTTCGACGACTGCGACTGCGGCGACGAGGTCTACGGCAACGTGTTCCACAATGTCGCGCGCGGCATCATGGTGGGCGGCGGACGCGAGCACCCGATCCGCAACAACGTCTTCTCGAAGTGCCTGATCGGCCTCTCCATCGACTGCCGCGGCATGACGTGGAAGCACTGGAACTCGATGGAGCACGGCGGGTCCTCCTGGATGCTTGAGGAGAAGGCGAAGCGGCTTGACTACACGAACGGCGTTTGGGCGGCGAAGTACCCCCGCCTCGCGAAGATCATGCAGGACCATCCGCGGGAACCCCTCTACAACCCCGTGGAGAACAACGTCTTCATCGACTGCCGAAAGGAACTATTGGCGCTGGACGGCAAGGCGACCGAGTGTTTGGCGCGCATGGCACCGATCGCCGGCAATCTCGTGATCAACACGGTCGGCACCAACGGCGTGCGCACGGCGAAGCCCGACAAGCGCATTGTGGCGGGCTTTCGGATTGTCGACGGTTCCGCCGAGAAGCCCTTCGACGCGGGCTTCGTCGATGCGGCGCAGGGAAATTTCGCGCTGAAGCCGGACGCCTGGCTCCTGAAGGAGATGCCCGCGTTCAAGCCCCTGCCGCAGATGCGCTGAGGCCTCGGGGGCGCGCTCTCCGTAGACGAAATGACAATGAGTCAAGAGAATGTTCGAAGGTCGCATCTCCCTCCTCTTCGGGACGATGTTGCGGAACGTTATTCGCCATCTCGACTCAAATGGTTGAACCTCTGCGATAAGCATTACAGCGTGCTTTTGAAGTCGTTGCGGCGGCAGATGCGAGAGCGTCCTGACGTTTGGGGAATTGGTTTCTGGGAAGACGAACAGGATGAGCGGATCGCCCGGACCTGTGCCGATCTGATGGCGCGGTCCTGGGGACTGCCGAATAACCGTCTGATTCCAGAGGATGATCTGTGTCTGGCCATGTCTTTCGGCGAATACGATCCAATGCCATTCTCCGAGATCGAGGAATCGTTCAGGTTTGTCTTCGAGCAGGACTGGTATCTGCAGAAGAGAACCTTTGCCGACCTTGTGTCATATGTCCGTGGGCATGAGTGTACTGCAAGTCTCGCCGAAATCAAGGCGAGATACAAGCCAAGGTACGGATATTTTGTGGTGTTGGTGCTGGCGGTCCTCGGTGTCATTGCCTTGAAGCTGTTTCTACGATGAAGTCGAACTTGAAAACGGTAGTTCAACGACGAAAGCATCTCGCCTCCGCGAGAGATTTCGGCTCGGCGCGAGGAGTCCGCGTTGTGGTAACTGCTTTTTCTAAAATGTGCTGAGGTTCGTCATGGTGGATATCAAACAGACCTTGGATGGCAAGTGCCTGCCGTGGCATCTGAAGATGTTTCGCGACGAGGACACGGGGCGGATCGAGTTGCGTTATTGGCGGTTTCAGCCGTTTCTGATTTTCTTGATTCCCTTTATGTCCGTTTGGAGCGGTTTTTCGATCTTCGGCTGCTACGTATTGCCGTTCCTCAAGCATGCGTCGCATCCGGCACCTGCGGACTATCTGCCGCTTGTCTTCGGTATCCCGTTTTTGCTTGTCTCGGCCGTGGTCTGGTGTGGCATTCTCCTGATGCTGTTCGGAACGCGCAGGCTTGTGCTGGAGTCCGGCCGTGGTGTTTATTCGGTGAAGCTTTGGGGGATCGGACGCACGCGGTCGTTCGAGCTTCGCCACGACACGAAAATCGAAGACAGGAGACCGGTGTGCAAGTCGGAATTTCAATTCCACTTGCCGTTCTATGCCGGCAGTCCGTTTGTACGGAAAATCCGCTTGAAGAACGGCTGCCGTTCGGAGATCGTCTGCGCATTCTGGGATGACGACGCGCTTGACTTCGTCCTCGAGCAGCTCGACCGTTATCGTGCGTGAAATCGGCAAGGAGAAAATCTTTCTACATTCACTCGACCCCGTTGACAGATCCGAGGGGATTTTGTAAACTACCTGCGTTTCTACAAAAAGGAACGATTCGTTTCTACTGAAAAGAACGCGAGATGAAGGTGACAATCCAGACGACAGGACGTTGGTGGCGTGGCGGGTTCCGGTCCGCCAGGTCCTGATTGCCGTCGGCTGGAGAGTCGAGGAGCGCAGCAGGGGACGCGGATCGGACCGGGCGGGTTCGGCCCGCGTCTTTCGTTTACGAGCCTGAGAGGATTTAGAAGATGAACATGTTGAAAGAACTGACGCTGGAGGAGTTCGCCCGCCGTGTGGACGGCGGGGCGCGCACGCCCGTGTTCCGCGAGTTCCTGGCGGACCGCGAGACGCCGGTCTCCGTGCTGACGCGCGTCTCCGACGAGGAGTCGGTCTTCCTGCTGGAGAGCGTCACGGGGGGCGAGAACTGCGGCCGGTACTCCTTCCTCGGCATCGACCCCTATGCGACCTACTCCGAACACGGGAAGTACAACCCGATGAAGGAGCTGCGCCCGCGCATCCTCGGCCGCGCGTTCACGCCGGCCCCTGAGCTCCCCGCCCTCCAGGGCGGCGCGATCGGCTATCTCGCGTACGACGTGGTGCGCACCTTCGTGCCGCGCGTGGGCCTGAAGCGCGAGGAGGGCACGCCGACGGCGGCGTTTCTGCTCACGGACACGATCCTCGTCTTCGACCACGTCCGCCAGACGGTCATCATCTCCTATGTGACGGGGCCCGAAATGGGCGAGACGGTCGAGCAGGCCTATCAGCGTGCGCAGGAGCGCATCAAGAACATCTACCGCTTCATGCTGACGGCCGAGTCGATCGCGCACTACGTCGAGCGCCGCGGAGAGAAGGTGCAGCACCATGTGACGCCGTTCGTCTCCGAGATGACGCAGCAGGAGTTCACCGACATGGTCCTGAAGTGCAAGGAGGCGATCAAGGCCGGCGAGGTGATCCAGATCGTCCCCTCGCAGAAGTTCACGGCCGAGACGGATCTTCCCGCGCTCTCGCTCTACCGGGCGCTGCGCATGGTGAATCCGTCCCCCTACAACTTCTTCCTCAAGCTTGGAAACAAGACGCTGATCGGTTCGTCCCCCGAGGAACTCGTGAAGCTGCAGAACGGCGTCGCCTCCACGTGCCCGATCGCGGGAACGCGTCCGCGCGGCAAGACGGTTGCCGAGGACGTGGCGCTTGAGAAGGAGCTCGTCAACGACCCGAAGGAGCGCGCCGAGCATGTGATGCTCGTCGACCTCGGTCGCAACGACCTTGGCCGCGTCTCGAAGATCGGCACGGTGCACGTGGAGGAGTACGCGCATGTCGAGCGCTATTCACACGTGATGCATCTCGTCTCCAACGTCTACGGCGAGCTCGCCGAGGGGCGCGACGCGTTCGACCTTCTGGAGGCGACGTTCCCGGCCGGCACGCTTTCGGGAGCCCCGAAGGTCCGTGCGATGGAGCTGATCGCCGAGTTCGAGAAGTCCCCGCGGGGCATCTACGGCGGCGCAGCCGGCTACTTCAGCTACACGGGCGACATGGACTTCGCGATCGTCATCCGTACGATGGTGCTCGAGAAGGGAAAGCTGGTGATGCGCGCCGGCGCGGGAATCGTCGCGGACTCGGATCCGATCAAGGAGTTCCAGGAGACGGTCAACAAGTCCAAAGCCGTCTTCGCCGCCGCCCAGTTCGCAACAACGCTCTGAACAGCCTTCAAGCGCATTGAACCCAGAACCTTGAACCTGGAACTTTGAACTTTTAACCTGGAACCTGTTATGATCCTGATGATCGACAACTACGATTCCTTCACCTACAACATCGTGCAGGAGTTCGGCATGCTCGGGGCCGACATGAAGGTCGTCAAGAACGACGAGATCGACCTCGCCGGCATCGAGGCGCTCAAGCCCGAGGCGATCGTATTCTCGCCGGGGCCGGGCAATCCCGATTCGGCGGGCATCACGCTTGCGGCGATCAAGGCCTTTGCGGGCAAGGTCCCGTGCATGGGCGTCTGCTTGGGCCACCAGTCGATTGCGCAGGCTTTCGGCGGGAAGATCGTCTCCGCCAAGCGGTTGATGCATGGGAAGACCAGTCGTCTGACGCACGATGGCAAGGGGCTCTTCAAGGGTTTTCCGCAGGGCATGGAGGCGATGCGCTACCATTCGCTCGCGGTCGAGCGCGCGTCGCTGCCGGACTGCTTCGAGATCACGGCGGAGGCGGAGGACGGCGAGATCATGGGCCTGCGCCACAAGACTCTGCCGATCGAGTCCATTCAGTACCACCCAGAGTCCATCGGCACGCCGAACGGCATCAACCAGCTCCAGAACTTCCTGGACATCGTGAAGGAGTTCTACAAATGATTCTCGAGGCGCTCAAGAAGGCCCAGTTGGGACAGCACCTGACGGCGGACGAGGCGTTCGACACCTTCCGGGAGATCATGAACGGCGAGGTGACGGATCCTGTCCTCATCGGTGCGCTCCTGACGGCGATGCAGATGAACGGTCCCGTCGCCGCAGAGGTCACGGGCGCCGCGAAGGCGATGCGCGGCGCGGGACTCCACATCAAGGCGCCGGAGGACGCCGTGGACATCGTCGGCACGGGTGGCGACGGCTTCGGCACATTCAACTGCTCGACGACGGCGGCGTTCATTGCCGCGGGCGCGGGCGTGACGATCGCCAAGCACGGCAACAAGGCGTCCACCTCGAAGAGCGGCGCGGCGGACTGCCTGGCGGCGCTCGGCTACAACCTGATGCTGGATCTGGAGGATGTCGAGAAGTCCATCGCCGCGAACGGCGTCGGGTTCTGCTTCGCGAACCGCTGCCATCCGGCGATGATGTACGCGGCACCCGTCCGCAGGGCGCTGCCGTTCCGCACGATCTTCAATCTGCTGGGACCGCTGACGAATCCCGCCGGCGCGAAGCGCTGCGCGCTGGGCGTCTACGCGCCCGAGATCATTCCGATCTACGTGGGCGCACTGCAGGCACTCGGTACGACGAAGGCGCTCGTGTTCTGCGGCCCCGATGGTCTGGACGAGCTCGGCCTCGCGGGGCCTTCGCACGTCGCCGAGATCAATGAGGACGGCTCCGTGAAGGAATACGACTTCGATCCGAAGACGGTCTTCGGCGCCTACTATCCCATCGAGGCCATCAAGGGCGGTACGCCCGAGGAGAACGCCAAGCTGACGCGCGCCGTGCTTTCGGGCGAGGACAAGGGTGCCTACCGCTTCGCCGCGGCTCTGAACGCGGCGGCCGCGATCGTCGCCGGCGGACGCGCCCGCACTCTGGCCGACGGACTCTCCCTCGCGTTCCTCTCCATCGACTCCGGCTCGGCCTACAACAAGCTCGCGGCGATGGTCGCGGACTCCAACCACCACGAACACCATGGACATTCTTGAAGAACTCAGCGCCCTCCGTCGGGCGGACGCGGCCGAACTGGAACGGATGGAGTCGTATGACGCGCTCGTGAAGCGGGCCGCGACGATGTCGGCTCCGCTTGACTTCCGGGGAGCGTTCCGCGGCGACGGACTCCGTGTCATCTCCGAATTGAAGAAGGCGTCTCCCTCGGAGGGCGTCATCCGGGAGAACTTCGATCCTGCCGCGATCGCCCGTGAATACGAGGCGAACGGCGCGGCTGCGATGTCCGTCCTGTGCGAACCGCACCGGTTCCTCGGCGGCGACAACTATCTCCAGGCGGTGCGGCAGACCGTGAAGACGCCGCTCATCTACAAGGACTTCATCACCACCCCTTATCAGGTGGCGCGGGCGCGGGCCTGTGGCGCGGACGCGATTCTGCTCATTGCCGCGGTCCTTGCGGATGAACCGATGAAGTCCCTCATGGACCTCGCCCACGCCTTCGGCATGGTTGCTCTCGTCGAGACCCATACGCTGGAGGAGATCAAGCGCGCGGTCGGCATCGGCGCGCGCCTGATGGGCGTGAATTGCCGTAATCTTCGCACCTTCAAGACGGATCCTGCCATCACGGCGGAGCTGATCGCCAAGATCCCGTCCGACGTGACGCGCATCGCCGAGTCCGGACTCAAGACGCACGCGGACCTTCTCACCTGCAGGGCGGCTGGCGCCGACGGCTTCCTCATCGGCACGACGCTGATGCGTGCCCCGTCGCCGGGCGCGAAGCTCCGCGAGCTCCTCGGCACATAACCCTCTCTCTACTTTCTCACCATTCTCAATAAAGGAAATGAACATGCAACCCAAAGGACACTTCGGAGTCTATGGCGGACAGTATGTCGCCGAGACGTTGATGGGACCGCTCCAGGAATTGGCGGCGGCATATGACGAGGCCAAGAAGGACCCGGAATTCCAGCGCGAGTTCCAGGAAATCCTGCACGACTATGTCGGACGCGAGTCCCCGATCACGGTGTGCAAGCGTCTGTCGGCCCATCTGGGCGGCGCGACGATCGTCCTCAAGCGTGAGGACCTGAACCACACGGGCGCCCACAAGGTGAACAACACGATCGGACAGGCCCTGCTTGCGAAGCGCATGGGCAAGAAGCGTCTGATTGCCGAAACGGGCGCGGGCATGCACGGCGTCGCGACGGCCACGGTGGCTGCGCTCCTGGGCATGCCGTGCGAGGTCTACATGGGTGCGATCGATGTGAAGCGCCAGTCCCCGAACGTGGAGCGCATGCAGATGCTCGGCGCGAAGGTCCACGCCATCGAGGAGGGAAGCGCCACGCTGAAGGACGCGATGAACGAGGCGCTGCGCGACTGGGTGACCAACTGCGACGATACGTTCTATGTGATCGGCACGGTGGCAGGTCCGTATCCCTATCCGGACATGGTCCGCGACTTCCAGCGCGTGATCGGCGACGAGGCGCGCCGCCAGTGCCTCGCGAAGTTCGGTCGTCTTCCCGACCAGGCGATTGCCTGCGTGGGCGGTGGTTCGAACGCGATGGGCCTCTTCGCCGGCTTCCTGGACGACAAGGAGGTCAAGCTCGTCGGAGTCGAGGCTGGCGGCAAGGGCATCCCCAGCGGCGAGCACGCGGCTTCGATCAACGGCGGCCGCCTCGGCGTGCTGCATGGCGCGAAGACGATGCTGCTTCAGACCGATGTCGGCAACATCATCGACACCTACTCCGTCTCCGCCGGACTTGACTATCCGGGTGTCGGCCCGGAGCACTGCTACCTGCACGACATCGGCCGTGCCGAGTATTCGGTGATCTGCGACGACGAGGCGATTGCTGCGTTCGATGACCTCTGCCGCTTCGAGGGCATCATTCCAGCGATGGAGTCCAGCCATGCGCTGGCCGAGGCCATCAAGCGTGCGCCGACGCTTCCAAAGGAGACGATTCTCCTCGTCAATCTCTCCGGCCGTGGCGACAAGGACATGGAGAACATCATGGCCTACAAGAAGGCCCGGGGACTGAAGGGTTAAAAGGTAAAACCATCTAGAACGTCTAGAGCATCTAGAACAACTAGAGAAACTAGAAGGACTCTCATGAGCGACAGAATTACAAAATGTTTCGCGAAGGCAAAGGCTGAGGGACGGGGCGCGTTCGTCTCCTATCTGACGATGGGCTATCCCACGCTCCGGCAGAGCGAGGACGCGGTGGATGACCTGGTCGCCGGCGGCGTCGACATCGTCGAGCTCGGCGTTCCGTTCTCGGACCCGTTCGCCGACGGTGCCGTCATCCGCAGCGCGGCCTACAAGGCTCTCGAGAACGGCGTGACGCTGGATGACGTGCTGGCCGCCGCGAAGCGCATCCGCGCGAAGCATCCCGAGACGGCGCTGGTCGTCTTCACCTACTACAATCTGATCTTCTCGAAGGGACTCGAGGCCTTCGCGAAGGCCGCCGCAGATTCCGACATCGATGCCGTCCTCTCCGTCGATCTCCCGCTCGAGGAGCGCGATGAACTGCTGGACGTGCTCAAGCCCTACGGCATCACCTACATCCCGCTCATCGCGCCGAACACGCCGATCGAGCGCGTGGTGCAGAGTGCCGAGGGACTGGACAACAGCTTCCTCTACATCATCACGGTGAAGGGCATAACAGGTGCCCGCGCCGAGCTGCCGTCGGATCTGACGGCGCGTCTCGACGCCATCCGCGCCGCGGTGAAGATCCCGATTGCCGCCGGGTTCGGCATCTCCACCAAGGCCCAGGCCGAGGTCGTCTCGAGGCACGCCGATGGTTTTGTGGTTGGGTCTGCGCTCGTCAAGCGCCTTGGCGCAGAGGGCAAGATCGAGGGCGAACTGCTTCCGTGATGCCTGAACTCAAAATCTGTGGTGTCAACGACGCCGCGTTCGCAGCCGAGGCCGAACGCCTCGGTGCGAACTACCTGGGGTTCATTTTCGCCCCGGGAACGCCGCGTGCCGTGACGCCGGAACAGGTGACTGGGATCGTCCGCGGCTTGTCGGGTTCCGCTCGGCGGGTGGGCGTGTTCGTGAAGCAGTCCCCCGATGAGATTGTTTCGACGATGCGGCAGGTGGGGCTGGACATCGTCCAGCTTCACCGCCGGGCCTCCTCCGAGGATGTCGCCGCGATTCGATCCGCAGGATACGAGGTCTGGACGCTTGCGGGGGGCGTCCCAGGCGATGGCGTGCTGTTCGACTCCAGTCATGGCGATGGCGAAACCGTGCTGCGGCAGGGGAAATACAAGAGCATTCTGGCGGGTGGAATTTCCGTCGACAATCTGGCTACGGCCCGCCTTGCCGAGCCGGACGTCATTGACGTCTCGGGCTCGCTGGAGTCGTCACGCGGCGTGAAGTCGATTCCGCTGCTTCGCGCATTCATCGCGTCATGGAACGAAAGTCGCCGAAAATAGTCACAAAAAGATACGGAATCGGTCAGATTGATTTGGTATACTATCCGCGATGCAGAACAATGCTCTCAGCTTTTACTTTATGTGGTTTAGCGCGTTTGAAGAAACGCGGAGCGTTGCTCTTTCCTAAGTCGGTTTAAAAAGTCCGAACCAGAGAAAAAGCCCCGCTCCGCAAAGGAAGTGGGGCTTTTTTCGCAGGTAGGAACGTCAAGTGACAATGAAGGAGAGAATATGGTAGACCTGAAGACAGTGCGTGGCGAGATCGATCAGATCGACGAACAGCTCGTGCAGCTCTTTCTCAGGAGGTTGACGGTTGCACGCGACGTGGCGATGGCCAAGCGCGCGACGGGCGGGGCTATCACCGACCCGGCGCGTGAGCGCGAGATTCTCACCCGCGTCTCCGAGGCGGCCGGCGTTGAGAACGAACATGCAGCCCGGCTCTTCTTTTCCACTCTGTTTTCCATCTCCAAGGCCCGCCAGCGGAATATCCTTAAGGGGAATTCCCCACTTGTCGCGGCGATTCAGAATTCCGTGGCGGAGTTCGCCACGAAGCCGTTCCCGACGCGCGCGTTTGTTGCGTGCTGTGGTGCAGAGGGGTCCTACGCGCAGCAGGCGGCCTGTCGGATTGTGAAGGTGCCGACGATCGTCTACTTCTACAACTTCGAGAAGGTCTTCGAGGCCGTAGAGAAGGGGCTCTGTCCCTATGGCGTGCTGCCGATCGAGAACTCGGCGGCGGGGTCCGTCGCCGCGGTCTACGACCAGATGCAGAAGCACAAGTTCCACATCGTCCGGTCGCACCGCCTGAAGATCGACCACGTGCTGCTAGCGCCCCATGGTGTGAAGCTCGAGGACGTGCGTGAGATCATGAGCCATCCGCATGCGATCGCCCAGTGCACGGAATTCTTCCGGAAGAATCCGGACATCAAGGCGACTCCAGGCGCGAACACGGCAATCGCCGCAGCGGAGCTGGCCGCCTCCGGACGGAGGGATGCTGCGGTTATCGCCTCGCGCGCCTGCGCTGATCTCTATGGTCTCGATGTGATTGCCGAGAACTTCCAGGACGCCGCCTACAACTACACGCGGTTCATCTGCATCGCGAAGGATCTCGAAATCTATCCGGATGCGAACAAGATCTCGATCATGCTCTCCATTCCGCACCGTCCGGGATCACTCGCGGAGATTATCGCGAAGTTCTCAGCTATCGACGTGAACCTGACGAAGCTCGAGTCGCGTCCGATGCCGGGCATGGATTTCGAGTTCCGCTTCATCTTTGACCTTGAGGCTTCTCCGAATGACCCCGCCGTTCAGCACCTCCTTTCCGAACTGTCGCAGGATCCGGAGATTGAGCATTTCAGCTTCCTCGGCGCCTATGTCGAAAAGTAAGGTGATTCCATGAAGATCAGCGAAATTCTCAGGCGAACGGGGCCCTCGGTCTCCTTCGAGGTCTTTCCGCCGAAGAAGGACAAGCCGCTTGAGGGGACGAAGGACATCGTCGCCCGCATCGCCGCGGAACACCCGTCCTTCATGTCCGTCACCTACGGTGCCGCGGGCGGTTCCACTGGCGCGAACACCAGTGCGATCGCGGAGCACCTTGAGCGGGCGTGCGCCGTTCCCGTGCTTGCGCATCTCACGTGCATCGCCGCTTCGCGCGACTCGATCCGCACGGAGCTCGAGAACTTTCGCGCGGCGGGCGTCGAGAACATCCTCTGCCTCCGCGGGGACTGTCCCCCCGGAATGGAGTTCCCCGGCAATCCCGACTTCCGCCATGCCTCTGACCTTGTCCGCGAACTGAAGGGCGAGGGTTTCTGCCTGGGCGGCGCCTGCTATCCCGAGGGGCATCCCGAAAGCGCGCACTTCACCGACGACATCGGCCATGTGCGCGAGAAGGTCGAGGCCGGACTCGACTTCCTCACCACGCAGATGTTCTTCGACAACAACATCTACTTCCACTATCTGTCGCGTTTGCGCGACGCGGGCGTCACCGTGCCCGTTGTCGCCGGCATTATGCCTGTGACGAACGGACGGCAGATCGCACGCATTTGCGATCTCTCGGGCACGCATCTGCCGCCGCGCTTCCGCGCGATCGTCGACCGATTCGGGGATGATCCCGCGTCGATGTTCACGGCCGGTGTCGCCTACGCGACCGAGCAGATCATCGACCTTTTCGCGAACGGCGTCAATCACGTGCACGTGTACACGATGAACAAGCCGGAGCTCGCGCATCGCATCATGGACAATCTCCGCGGCGTCGTCCGCTGACATCAAGGAAAGAAAATATGGTTATCATTCTCAAGAAGGGCGCCTCTTCGGTTCAGGTTGAAAGCCTGAAGGCCCTGCTGCAGGCGAAGAACATCACGCCACGGGTGACGGAAGGCCAGCACGAGACGATTATCGGCTGCGTCGGTGACATTACGCACCTCGACCCCGGCCTCATCGAGGCTCTGGACGGCGTCGAGTCGGTCCAGCGCATCCAGGAGCCCTACAAGGCCGCCAACCGCAAGTTCCATCCCGCCGACTCGGTCGTCGACTGCTCGGGCGTCAAGGTGGGCGGTGGAAACTTCGCCGTGATCGCGGGGCCCTGCTCCGTCGAGAGCGAGGAGCAGCTCGTCGGCATCGCCCGCAGCGTGAAGGCCGCCGGCGCCACGATGCTCCGCGGCGGGGCGTTCAAGCCGCGGACCTCCCCCTACGCCTTCCAGGGCATGGGCGCCGAGGGACTTCGCCTGCTCTCCCTCGCCAAGAAGGAGACGGGGCTTCCAATCGTGACCGAGCTGATGGACTTCAAGGACATCGAGCTCTTCAATGACGTCGATGTCATCCAGATCGGCGCGCGCAACATGCAGAACTTCAACCTCCTGAAGGAAGTTGGTTCCTACACGAAGAAGCCCGTTCTGCTCAAGCGCGGCATGTCCGCCACTCTGCAGGAGCTCCTGATGAGCGCCGAGTACATCATGGCCTCGGGCAATCCGAACGTGATCCTCTGCGAGCGTGGCATCCGCACCTTCGAGACAGCACTCCGCAATACGCTTGATCTGGGCGTCGTCACGATGCTCCATCGCCTATCGCACCTGCCGGTGGTGGTCGATCCCTCGCATGCGACGGGGCACGCCTACATGGTCGACTCCGTCTCAGTCGCTGCGACGGCCATTGGCGCGGACGGTCTGATCATCGAGGTCCACAACGACCCGCCGCACGCGAAGTGCGACGGTGCGCAGAGCCAGACGCCCGAGATGTTCGCCCAGACGATGGCGCGCGTGCAGAAGGTCCGCGAGGTTCTGGCGTGAACGTCGCGGTCATCGGCAAGGGCCTCATCGGCGGTTCCTTCGAGAAGGCTTCGCTGAAGGCCGGTCACACGGCCGTTATCCTCCATCATGGAGACGCGACGGGATTCGAGCAGGCGGACATCGTCCTGGTCTGTCTGCCGCCTGCCGCCATCGTGCCCTGGATCAAGGCGCACGCCACCGCGTTCAAGCCCGGAGCCCTTGTCGTTGACATCTGCGGCATCAAGCGCACAATCGTGCGCGAGATGGCGGACGTCCCCCAGGTTGGCTGGACCTTCGTTGGCGGGCACCCCATGGCGGGACGCGAGGTCGCCGGCTACGAGAACTCCCTCGCGACGCTGTTCGTCGGCGCGTCGATGATTATTACGCCGTCTGACGGCACGTCACCAGAGGTGATCCAGACGCTCAAGGACTATTTTAGGTCAGTCGGCTTCGCGATGACCGTGGTGACCACGCCCGAGAAGCACGACGACATGATCGCCTTCACGAGCCAGCTCTGCCATATCATCGCCACCACCTACGCCCGTGATCCGCGCGTGAAGGACGCCATTGGCTTCTCCGCCGGCAGCTATGCGAACATGACGCGCATCGCCACGCAGAATGCGTCCGACTGGAGCGCACTCTATTCGGAGAACCGCGATGCTCTGGTGGGCATCCTGGATGGATTCCTCGAGCGTTTCAAGTCCCTGCGCGACGCAATCGCCGCCGACGATCTCGTTGAAGTTCGTCGCCAGATCGATGAGGGAACCGCCGCGAAGCGGCAGGAACTGCTGGATCGCCAGCGGGGGGATGAGAATGTCTGATTGTCACGCCTTCGGCAACCATTTGAAGTTGACGGTCCGCGGTGCCTCCCATGCCCGCAGGATGACGTTTACGCTCGCGAACTTTCCCGCGGGCGTTCGTCTTGATGAGGCCGAACTGGCGGCGTTCATGGAACGTCGCGCGCCCGGACGCGACAAGCTGTCGACGCAGCGCAGGGAGCCAGACCGCGTGGCCTTCACCGAAGGACTTTCCGGCGGTGTCACGACCGGGGCGGTGCTTCGTGGCGAAATCGCAAGTGTCGACATGCGTCCGCGGGACTACGGGTCGGAACGGACGATTCCGCGTCCAGGTCACGCCGATTTCGGCCAGTGGGTCGAGATGGGCCGCATCCCCACGGGGGGCGGCAAGAACTCCGGTCGTCTCACCGCGCCGCTCTGCGCGGTCGGCGGACTCTGCCTGCAGTTGCTGAAGACGCGCGGCATCACGGTGACCGCCCGCGTCGAGACGATCCGCGGCAAGACGGACGAAGCCGCGCAGATCGCCGAGATCGAACAGGCCCGCGAGGAGGGCGATTCGGTCGGTGGCACGATCGTCTGCACCGTGACCGGCGTCCCCGCCGGACTGGGCGGCGCGCTCTACGAGGGACTCGAGTCCGAACTCGCCGCGGCGATGTTCGCCATCCCCGGCGTGAAGGGCGTCGAGTTCGGCACCGGCTTCGCCTGCACGCGGATGAAGGGGTCGGAGTTCAACGACGCCTTCGTCGTCGAGAACGGCGAGGTCAAGACCGCGACGAATCGCCAGGGCGGCATTCTCGGCGGACGCGCCAGCGGCATGCCGATCGAGTTCCGCGTGGCGCTGCGTCCCACGCCGACCATCTTCAAGGAGCAGCCGTCCATCGACCTGAAGACGATGCAGGTCGCGCCGCTTTCGATGAAGGGACGCCACGATCCGTGCATCGTCCGACGGGCCGTCCCCGTGGTCGAGGCGCTCGCCGCGTTCTCGTTCGCGGACGCGATTCTCTCCGACGAGGCGTCTCGGGCGCGCATCTGCCTGACGCTGACGGGCAAGACGCTTGCCGAGGATGTCGCACAATATCATTCTCAACGGTACTTCACCGACATGGTCGAGCTCCGCGTCGACCTGCTGGAGCCCGCAGAGCGCGCGAAGGCCGCGGACTTTCCCGCAATGGTCCCCGTGCCCGTGATCCTCACCTTCCGCCGCAAGGTCGATGGCGGCGTCTATGAAGGTCCCGAGTCCGACCGCATCGCGTTCTTCCGGGAAACCTTCAATCGCACAATCGCACAATCATGCAATTCTACAATTTCACAATCCCTCGATTCCACAACCCACTTCGCCTACGTCGACTTCGAGGAGGATTTCCGCCACGACGACCTTTCCGCGCTGGCGCGGGCTGCGGGCGTGAAGGTGATTCGTTCGATGCACGACTTCACGGGATCTGTGCCGGACATCGTCGCGAAGTGCCGCGAGTTGCGCGGCGACAGCGACGACGTGCCGAAGATCGCCTTCATGCCGAAGGCGGCGGCGGACGTCGAGCGACTCTTCGCCGAGACGGCCGACTTCACGGACGTCCCGCACGTCCTCTGCGCGATGGGTCCGCTGGGACTCGTCTCGCGGGTGCTGGCGGTGCGGACGCACTCGCTGTGGACCTACGCGTCGGTTGGCGGGCTGGGCAAGATCGGGCACGTGACGCCGTATGATCTCGTTCGAACCTACAGGCTTCGTTCAATCACCCCGTCTGCGGAGGTCGTGCGTGTCCCGGCCGATGAAGTCGAGCTCGCCAATCTCCGTTTCGCAGACGAAGATGAGGATGCGGTCGCACTGCCACGCGAGGAGGAGAACTGATGCGTCTTGAACCTGGTCTGCGGAAGGGCATGATGCGGGTGCCCGTGTCGAAGTCGCATGCCCATCGCGTGCTCATCGCCGAATTTCTTGCGGGAAGGACGTCCTCCCTCGTGGATGGCGTTGGCGAATGCGACGACATCCTTGCGACGAAGCGCTGTCTGCGCGCGCTTGCGGCGAACGCGTCCGAACTCGACTGCGGTGAGAGCGGCACGACGCGGCGCCTGCTGGGGCCTGTCGCGGCGGCGTTGGGGCGTACGGTCCAGTGGGTGATGCGCGGCCGTCTCGCGGCGCGTCCCCAGATGGATTACACGGACATGAAGGCGGGCGTCTTCAGTCTGCCGGGCGATGTCTCCTCGCAGTTCGTGAGCGGACTTCTCTTCGCGCTGCCGGTTCTCAAGGGCGACTCCGAGATCCGTCTCACGACCGCTCTGGCGTCACGTGGCTATGTCGAGATGACGTTGAAGGTGCTGCGCGAGTATGGCATTGCCTTTACCGAGACCGAGACGGGATTCCTCGTTCCCGGCAATCAGACCTATCTAGCCCCTGCGGCGGGACCGGTGATCGAGACCGACTGGTCGGGTGCGGCCTTCGGCCTGGCGCTGACGCATCTGGACAACGAGGTGGTCTTCCCCGAAGATGCGAAAAGGGGGCTCCTCACGACATCCACCCAGCCGGACCGCGTGGTTGGTGATTTGCTGGATGCACTGAAGGCCAAGGGTACGGTCACGCTTGACGTGGACGAATGCCCCGACAGTTTCCCGATTCTCTCCATTGCCGCCGCGGCGCGAGCGGACGAGACCATCTTCACGGGGACGCGTCGCCTGAAGCTCAAGGAATCGGATCGGACGGCCGCGATGGCGGACGTACTTGCCCGTTTCGGCGTACGGACCGAGACGGAGGAGAATCGCTTTCTTGTCCACGGAACGGGCAAGCCGTTCACGGGAGGGGCGTTCACGTCCTACGGCGACCACCGCATCGCGATGTCCATCGCCGCCGGCGCGACGCGTGCGGACGGTGGGGTCGAGATCGACGACACGGCGTGTGCCGCCAAGTCCTATCCGACGTTCTTCGAGGACTTCGAGAAACTGACGCGTGTCTGAGATGGTGGATCACAATCGACAGAAGAAGGTCGCCGTCATCAACGACTACTCGAGCTTCGGGCGGTGTTCGCTCGGCGCCTCAGTGCCGCT
>JAUNMP010000097.1:16660-16736 GCA_030537465.1 bacterium | reverse complement strand
GGCATCGAGAAGATGTGCGAGGACCTCTGGCGCTGGCAGTCGCAGAACCCCTACGGGTACAGGGGCGAGTGAATCG
>JAUNMP010000097.1:0-16650 GCA_030537465.1 bacterium | reverse complement strand
GCTTAGAGCTAGGAGCTTAGAGCCAAAGGTTGACTGCTCAAGCTAAAAGCTGTGATGGAGACGTTTGACGAGATACTCGGCGCCTTTGAACAGGCGCTGGAGCTCGAACGGGAGCTCGGGACGCGCACGGTCGAATGTGACCGTGCGCTCTTGACGCCGTTGCGCCCTGCGGCTCCCGCCGCGCCGAAGCCCGCGCCCCAAGTCGAGACGCCGCCCAAAACTCTTCAAACACCTGTTCCCTCACGGCCCACGTCTTCTTCGCCGCCTCCCTCTCACCTCTCTCAACCCTCCCACCCCTCTCAACCTTCTCAACCCTCTCCTCTCGTCGACTTCGCCTTCATCGCGGCGCAGATTCCGCAGGGGGCGGCGGCGGAGCTGCTGGCGAAGATGGTTGCGGCGATGGGGTATACGATGACCCAGGTGACGGTCGTCGCCGCGGCGACGGCCGTGGAATCGAAGCCGCGCGCGAAGGTCTATGTGGTGCTGGGCGGCAGCGACGCCTTCCGCGTTTTCGCGCCTGGGCAGCGCGCGGCGCTGGGCCTCTGGACGGAGGTCGGCGGTGTGCCGACCATCGTCACCTACTCGCCCGCGAAGATCCTCTCCTACTTCGGCAACGACGTCGCGGGACTCACCAAGGCGAAGCGTCAGATCTGGAGCGATCTGAAGAGCGCGCTCGCGCGCATCGGCAGGAAACCGCCCGTGCGCTAGTGCTTGCGCGCGGGGAAGATTTCCGCTAAACTACTCTCCTGTAATTTCAAACAAGGAGAGACCATGAATCGACGTGAATTTCTGGCGGCTGGCGCCGCCGCGGGACTCGTCCCTGCCCTGATGGCCGCATGTGGGGACAAGTGTGGTTGCGGTACGCTGCCGAAGCTGACGCCGCCCGCGCAGCCCGCCCAGCTGAATCTCTGCCTGCAGTGGGGTGGAATCCCCGTGCAGGACGACGTGAACGCCAAGCTCGACTTCCTCGAGGCCAATGGCTACCAGGCCGTCGAGATTCCCTCCGGCATCGACTGGCTGCGCGACAAGGGCCTGAAGGTCGCCGAATCCCTGAAGAGCCGCAAGCTCTTTCTCGCGACGGCGTGCGGTCCCTCCCGCTTCGACTACGCGGACAAGGCGAAGAACGACGCCGAGGTCGAGAAGTTCATGCCGGTGCTCGAGATCCTCGGTGAGATGAAGAGCGTCGGCCTCATCATCTGCCCCGCCCGCGGCAAGCCCGAGGTCGGTTTGAAGGAGCTTCGCGAGGACTTCGTGACGAACACGGGCAAGCGTCTCGCGGAGAAGGCCGCGAAGTGCGGCACGTCGATCGTGCTCGAGCCGCTGCAGCGCCGCGAGACGCCGTTCCTCCGCCAGGTCGCGGACGGCGCGAAGATGGCGCAGGAGATCGGCGCGGGCTGCACCGTGATGGGTGACTTCTGGCACATGTCCAAGGAGGAGCCGAGCCAGTTCGCCGCGTTCGTCTCCGCCGGCAAGCTCCTCACGCACGTGCACGTCGCCTCGCTCGAGCGTCGCAAGATCCCGGGTTCCGACGGCGCGGCGGACAACTACGTGGACGGCTTCAAGGGACTCAAGTTCCTCGGTTACCGCGGCGCGGTGTCGCTTGAGGCCGGCTATGTCGAGAAGGGCCGCGACGCGAAGAACAAGCCGATCATGCCGACCAACGAGGAGAAGCAGAAGATCCTCGTCGGCATGTGCCGTCTGCTGCGCGAGCAGTGGGAAATGGCCTAAGGGGAAGGGAAAAGGGAGAAGGGAAAAGGGAGAAGTGGTGGTTGGCTTTATTCTCAACCCTCTCTGCATTCATTTCAAGATTCATTTTATGGGGATTAAGGAGAAAAGAAAGTAATGACGCGTAAGGACTTCATCAAGACGAGTGGTTTTGCGGCCGCGATGGCGGCGATGCCGGCAATGGCCCAGGGCGGCGAGCGCGTGATCCGCGCGGCGGTCGTCGGTTGTGGCGGACGCGGCGTTGGTGGTGCCCGCAAGCCGAAGAACGAGAACGACTTCTACGGCATGGGCGCGCTGGGCAACATGATCCAGGCCGCGGCCGAGCTCACGAAGCGCGGGACGCCCGTGAAGGTGGTGCCGGTGGCGTTCGCGGACTTCTTCCTTGAGAAGGCGCAGGCGGCGGCCGAGAAGTTCGGCGGGAAGAAGGAGAACGCCTATGGTGGCGCGAACGGCTACAAGCAGGCGATCGACCGTCCGGACGTGGACGTCGTGATCCTCACGACGCCGCTCAACTTCCGTCCCCGCCACACGATGTTCGCCGTCCAGCACGGCAAGCACGTGTTCGCCGAGAAGGGCGTCGCGGTGGATGCGCCCGGCGTGCGCGAGATGATCGCGGCCTCGAAGCTCGCGACGGAGAAGAAGCTCTCGATCGTGTGTGGTACGCAGCGTCGCCACCAGCGTGGCTACCTGCTCGTGAAGAAGGCGCTTGACGAAGGCAAGCTGGGCACGATCCTCGGCGGCGCGGTCTACTGGAACAGCGACGTGCCGTGGGTGAAGAACCGCGACGAGGGCGAGGGCAACGCCTCCTACCTCTGCAAGAACTGGCTCAACTTCACGGAACTCTCCGGCGACCACATCTGCGAGCAGCACGTCCACAACATCGACGTCGCGAACTGGTTCCTCGGCCGCTATCCGAAGACCGTGGTGGCGATCGGCACCCGCGCGCGCCGCGTCTCGGGCAACCAGTACGACGGTTTCTCCGGCGACTTCGACTACGGCGACGGTGTGCACATCCACTCGATGTGCCGTCAGGTCAATTCCTGCGCGAACAACGTGAGCGAGTTCTTCCGCACGGACAAGGCCGTTCTCACGGGCCAGACCGCGAAGACGGCGGACGGCAAGAAGATCGAGCTCACGGGCGACTTCGTCGATCTCAATCCCTACGTGGTCGAGCACATGGACCTGCTCATGTCGATCATGGGCAAGGGTCCCTATCTGAACGAGGGCGAGGCCTGCGCGATCTCCACCGCCTGCGGCGTGATGGTGCGCATCTCCGCCTACACGGGCCAGATGGTGGCGCTGAACCAGCTGCTCACCAATGAGAAGAGCCCCTGGTACAACTTCGCGTGCACGCCCACGCCGGAGGACTTCGAGAAGGGCGAGGTTCCGATGCCGAGCTGCGACGACAACGAGTGGGCACTCCCCGGCAAGCCCTGGCGCAATCTCCCGGCCGAGGTCAAGGCCAAGGACCAGTCCAAGGCGACGCTCTGCGCGCCGCTTGGCCCGATCGCGTAAGCGGCGGGCGACAGGCCAATCAAAAGGCGGCGCGTCAATCGACACGCCGCCTTTTGATTTCTAGATTTTCTAGACCATCTAGATCATCTAGCCCCCTCGCGCTTCCGTGCCATCAGGTAGTAGGGCAGGGCAAGCATGACGACGGCTCCGAGGATGTTGCCGATGGTGACGAAGCCGAGGGACTTCGCGTAGCCCGCCCAGGTAAGGGCCTCGCCGCAGGGATTCAGCAGGGCGATGCCGATGATGGACATGTTGGCGACCGAGTGCTCGAAGCCGCACACCATGAAGACGAGGATGCACCAGACGGTCATGATCAGCTTGGCGGATTCCTCCTTCAGACGCACCGCGCACCAGACGGCCAAACAGACCAGCACGTTGCAGAGGATGCCGCGCAGGACCATTTGAAGGGGCGTGAACGAGACCTTCGCCGCGGAGACCTTCGCGAAGTACTGGCTCACGCAGGCGACCGTGTCCGCCCCGGCATAGTGGTAGACGGCGATCGTGACCCAGCTGCCGACAAGGTTGCCGAGCCAGCAGAAGGCCCAGAGCGCGGCGATCCCGCCCCAGCGCCGCGGCTTGTCGATCCCCAGCATGCCGACGGTGAGGTTGTTGCCGGTGAAGAGCTCGCAGCCGGCCGTGATCACCATCGAGAGGGCCGCGGCGAAGGCGATCGCCGCGCCGATCTTCGCGGCAGGTCCCATCAGCGCGGTCAGGTAGCCGCCGATGGACATTGAGATCATGCTGCCGAAGGTGATGAACATGCCCGCAATGGCCGAGGCCATGAAATAGCCCAGGGGATTGGACTTCATGAACCCCAGCTTCGCTTCAGCGCTCTTGAGAACGGTTTCGATTGACTCTCCAAACATGTAAAACTCCTTTCAACGGGACACAAGTATACCATTCCCGTCCCCGTTTTTCCATCCCCCGACCGAGAGGGCGTGGAGATTTGGCGGAAGCTTCACGCGGTTTGCATGACGGCGGACTTGAACGTGTAGGCGTGGGTGTGCTAAACTTGTCGAGTCGGTGTAGGTCTATTACTTTCCGTGTTGGGAAAAGAGGTTCTCTAAATGAAGAAATTGATGCTGGATTGGTCGAAGACGATGAGTGGACGGCGTGGATTCATCGCCGGAGCGCTTGTGGCCGCTGCGTGTGCGGGGTGCCTGTCGCTGACGCCCACGCGGAGCGCGGGAACGGAGTATGTCGACGCGTTCGACCTGGCGGCGGCAAGCTGCGGTCAGGGGTTGAAGGTCGCGAAGCTGACGTCTGTCAGCGGACACCCGCTCACGATGGGGGGCAAGGTCTACGCCCGTGGCTTCGGCGCCCGTCCCGAGAGCGCCATCCGTTTCGCGGCCAACGGGAAGGTGACGGCCTTCGACGCCCTTGTGGGCATCGACGATGATGCGGCGAAGGCTGGTTCCGGCAAGAGCTACGGGAAGCCGGCGGCGATCTTCAAGGTGTGGGCGGATGGCAAGATCGTCTGGAAGAGCGAGGCGATCCGCCTCGGACAGAAGCCCGTTGCCGTGCATGTCGACCTGACGGGCGCGCAGGAGATCGTCCTTGAGACCTCGGGTGGTCCGCAGTGGACGTCGCTTGACGCGGCGAACGGTGACTGGGCGGATGCGCGCTTCACGTTCGCCGACGGTGCGACGCTCGAGAGCGTGAACGACAGGAACGCCATCCGTCAGCTGGGCATCCAGACGCCTGCGGAGAAGGCCGAGCCGCAGTTCAACGGCGCGGACATCTGGGGCGTCCGGCCCGGACATCCCGTCCTCTACCGCATCCCCGTCTCGGGTGTGCGTCCAATGAAGTTCACGGCGAAGAACCTCCCCGCCGGCGTCACGCTTGACGCGGCGAAGGGAATTCTCGGCGGCGTCGCGCCGCAGGCGGCGGGCGACTACGACATCGTCGTGACCGCGGAGAACGCGAAGGGCAGGGCCGAGCGTACGATCCGTCTCGCGGTCGGCGACACGATCGCCCTCACGCCGCCGATGGGCTGGAACAGCTGGAACACGCTCTGCTACCGTCTCACGGCGGAGAAGGCGAAGGCCGCGGCGCTCGCGATGGAGAAGAGCGGCCTCGCGGACCATGGCTGGGCCTACATCAATCTGGACGACTGGTGGGAAATGAACAACTCCGGCTGTCCGCGCCAGAAGATGCGTCAGGACGACTTCGGCGGACGCGAGGACGTGGTCGGCCCCGCCCGCGACGCGAACGGCAAGATCATTCCGAACCGCTCGTTCCCCGACATGAAGGAACTCACGGACTACATCCATTCCTTTGGCCTCAAGGCCGGACTCTATTCTTCGCCGGGTCCGCTGACCTGCGGCAAGTGCGAGGGCAGTTACCAGCACGAGGCCCAGGACGCCGAGAGCTGGGCCGACTGGGGATTCGACTACGTCAAGTACGACTGGTGCAGCTACGGCGAGATCTTCAGGAAGGAGACCGGGAAGAAGAACTGGGACACGGAAACCTGGGAAGATCCTGCGTTCCGCGAGGCCTACATCAAACCCTACCGTCTGATGGGCGACTGCCTCAAGAAGCAGAAGCGCGACATCGTCTACTCCTTCTGCCAGTACGGCATGGCGCATGTCGAGGAGTGGGGGCGCGCCGCGGGCGCGAACTGCTGGCGCAGCTGGGAAGACCTCAAGGATGGCTGGACCTGGATGGAACTCGCCGTCGAATCGCGCGTCAACGGCGAATTCTGGAAGTACACGGGGCCCGGCTTCTGGGCCGATCCCGACATGATGATCGTCGGCCAGCAGTACTCCTATGGCTTCGACCACAAGACGTTCCTCACGCCGAACGAGCAGTACACGCACGTGTCGCTCTGGGCGATGGTCTGCTCGCCGCTTCTGATTGGCTGCGACCTGACGACGATGGACGCCTTCACGCGGGCACTGCTCGCGAACGACGAGGTGATTGCCATCAGCCAGGACCGTCTTGGAAAGCCGGCGAAGCGCATCCGCCATCTGGACGCCGAGAGCGTCTGGGTGCGTCCGCTCGCGAACGGCGACACGGCCGTCGCGCTCGTGAACCGCTATCCGTTCGCCCGCGAGATCAAAGTGTCCTTCAAGGAGCTTGGCCTCGGCGAGGGCGAACACTTCGTGCGCGACTGCTGGCGGCAGAAATGCGAAGGCAAGCACTCCGGCGACTATGTGGTCGAGGTGCCGGCGCATGCGACGAAGCTGATCCGCATCAAGTCGGTTGCATGCCGCAAGTGCGAATGAGGTCGAAATGAAGACGACGCGGCGGGTGTTTCTGGGTGGTCTGGCCACCGCGGCGGCGGGCTGCAGCCTGCCGCGCGCGGGGGCGTCCACGGCCGTGCGGTTCGGTTTCATCACCGACTGCCATTATGCGGCGCACATTGTCCGACCCGGCGATCCCCGCCGCTATAGGCTGGCGCTCGCGAAAATGCGGGACTTCGCCCGCTGCGCGAATCGGTGCGAGCTGGATTTCGTCGTGGAGGGCGGCGACTTCAAGGACCTTGGCCGTACACCGGCGGAGACCTTGAAGTATCTGGACGAGATGGAGTCTGCGTTCGCCGGCTTCAACGGTCCCCGCTACCACGTGCTCGGCAACCACGACCATGACAACATCTCGAAGGAGGACTTTCTCGCCCACATCGCCAACGCGGGGCAGGAGCAGGCTCGGGCCTACTATGCGTTCACGTGCCGCGGGGTGAAGTTCATCGTCCTCGATGCCTGCTATCGGCATGATGGGCAGCCCTACTGCCGCGGCAACTTCAACTGGAAGCAGGCGCGCATCCCCGAAGAGCAGATTGCCTTCCTCAGGGACGAACTGGCGTCCGCGACGGGACCGTGCGTCCCGATCGTCCATCAGCAGCTGGACGCGGAGGACGAGACGTGCATCGTGAACGCGGCGGAGGTCCGCACGGTGCTCGAGGCGTCCGGAAAGGTGAAGGCCGTCATCCAGGGTCACTACCATGAGGGTGCGTTCCGCGAAGTCAACGGCATCGGCTATTACACCCTCAAGGCGAATGTGATTGGCGAAGCGGGTTCGACGGGGGGCGACTGGGCGATCGTCCAGGTCTCGATGGACGGATCCGTGGAGATCTTCGGCCAGGGCAACGCGCTGACTGTCCAGTCCCGTCCGCAGGGCTGGGACGGCAAGCTGGCGACGCAATGGAAGCCTGGACACTACCAGGTACACTTCATCTACACGGGTCGCGGCGAGTCGATGTTCCACATCTTCCCCGACGGTACGTCGATGCTTGTCGACTGCGGTGACTCGATGCGTTTCCACAACACGTCCGCCGAAGTGCCGCTGCTGCCGGACCTTTCGCGGCGGTCGGGGGAATGGATCGCCCGCTATGTGGAGCGGGTGAATCCGCGCGGGCGTACCGTCGACGTCTTCCATCTCTCCCATTACCACGAGGATCACGGCGGCGGTGAGCGCTACCATGGGGAGCGGATCGCCGCGCCGACGGGAGACTACTGGCGCTGCGGTCTCGCCGATGCGGCCCGGATACTCTCCTTCCGGCGCATCGTCGACCGGTCCTGGCCGGACTTCGCCGATCCGATCGACGCGCTCGCCACTTCGCGGGACGGCACGCCGCGGAACGTCCGCGCCGTGTATGCGGATCTGGCCGCGCGATGTGGCACGAAGATCGAGCGCTTCCGCCTCGGCGCGCGCGACCAGTTCGCGCCGGGCATCCCGGACTTCGAGGTCTTCAATCTCTGCGCGAACGGCCGATTTGTCCAGAAGGACGGCGCGATCCGCGACCTCTACGCCGACCGAGTGAAAGCCGGGGCGAAGATGCTCAACGAGAACGGCCTCAGCTGTGGATTCGTCGTTCGCTACGGAAGGTTCAGCTTCTTCTCCGCCGGGGACTTCTCGGACGGCTATCGGAAGCCGGACGGCACGAAGGGACAGACGGAGGATCTGCTGGCCGAGGCCGTGGGACCGGTCTGCGTCGCGAAGATGAGCCACCACGGGCACCATTCGATGTTCCCGGAGCTGGTCAAGGCGTTGCGTGCGCGGGTGTGGACCTGCTGCGTGCTCGACCAGCAGCATGTCACGGACGACACGGCCTGCCGTCTGGCGGACCGTTCGCTCTACAAGGGAGACCGGACGATCCTGCCGACCTATATGCCGCTGAAGCGTCCGGAGTCGAAATACGGGCGAGATTATCTTTCGGATGTCCCGCAGGTGGTGCGCGATGCGCCCTGCCATGTGGTCCTCGACGTGCCGGAAGGGGGCGAGACCTACACGGTCTCCTGCCTCTCGGCCGCGGATGAATCTGGTCGGCTCATGGCCCAGTTCGGTTTCTTCAGCGGTATGGGCGAACGGACGCCGGAGGCCGCGGCCGTGCTGCGGAATCTGCGCGCCGCCCCGGAGAGGGGGCAGTTCTTCTACGCCTGGTGTCATCCCTGGCTGGAGAACAATCCTGCCTACCACGTCAAGACACCGAACGGTCCCGTGCCGAAGACGCTCGATGCGGCGGGACTTGGGAAGGGGTTTGGGGGTTCGAACATAGGGCGAACTCCATGCCTCTACTTCTCCGATTTCTATTTCGTGACGGATTCCACCAAGCCGGTGGCGAGGGTGGCCGAATCGCGGGCATCGTTGACGGCGATGGTCCGTGCCGCGTGGAAGGCGTATCGGTCCGTCCCCGTCTTCAGCTGGCATGCGGAGAATCCCCATATGCCGAAGAACTGGAAACACCCCAATAAGGGTGTGGCGCCCTACCGGTACCGGTATTCATGCGAGGGTTACCCCCAGGAGCACCGCTACGTGATTGCGGAGATCCTCCGGGGCGACACGTTCGCCCGCACATGGTACGACGAGAGCCTGGCGCGGATTGCCTCGTTCCTGGGAGACTTGAAGGATGATGAAGGACGTCAGATACCCGCGATCATCCGCCTGTTCCACGAATGCGAAGATGACTGGCAGTGGTGGGGTCGGGGATCCGTCTCGGCCACAGACTATCGCGCGATCTTCCGCTACACGGTGGAGCGCCTTCGGGCGTTGACTGGTGGCGGACGGAATCTCCTCTTCGCCTATTCGCCGGACCGCTACTGGAAAACCCTGGGAGATGCGACGTCGTCGGCAGATTTCCTCTACCGCTATCCTGGAGACGACGTGGTGGACATCATCGGCCATGACGACTACTCGTTGGGCGCCAGCCAGAAGAAGGAGCTCGCGGAGAAGGAACTGGAGCATTCAATCGGACAGATCCGGATGGTGAGCGACTTCGCCGTGTCGCGAGGCAAGGCGGCGGGGCTCTTCGAGACGGGGGTGAAGGGCGCGCGCGACGACGCCTACGACTACATCTTCCGCGCGATGACGGCTCCTGGTGCAAAGTACGGTTTCGTCTGCACATGGGGAGGCGTCTATTCCCGTCCTGAGACGGAAGAGGGCCGTGCCTGTTGGCGGAAGTTCGCGGATCGGCCGGAGGTCCTGACCGTCGAATCCGGGGAAAGTCTGGTCAAGTAGATGCGCGTCTCCGCCACGAACATTCCCGCTTTCCGTGATTACGCCCGCAATGGCCGCGTGGTGGTCTTCGACACGGAGACCACGGGGTGCACGGTGCACGATGAGATCTGCCAGATCGCGGCGGCAGAGTACGTCAACGGCGAACAGACGCGCACGCTGAGCGTGTACGTGTGCCCGACCTGTGAGATGAACCCCTTTGCGGAACAGATCCACGGGCTCTCCATGGACTTCCTGGCGGAGCAGGGCGTCGAGCCGGTCACGGCGCTCGAGACGTTCTTCGACTTCCTGGGGCAGGACGTCCTGCTTGTGGCGCACAACAACCGATTCGACATGGGCATGCTCCAGCGGGAGTGCGCCAAGTTCGACGTCGTGTTCGAGCCGGAGAACGTGGAGACCTGCGACACGCTTGCGCTCTCGCGGTATTTCCGTCCGGACCTGAAGAGCCACGCCTTGGGCAATCTGCTGGAGCCCCTTGGCATCGACGGGGTGAACAGCCACGACGCACTGGACGACACGCTGGCGTGCGCGGGCGTGTTCTTCAAGCTGCTGGAGGAACGATGAAGCCTGACAATGCTCACGGACTCGCGGGGCGCCTGCAGTCCCTGGACGTGCTACGCGGTTTTGACATGCTTTTCATCATGGGCTTCGCCACCCTGGTGGTGAAGATCTGCGTGCTGTTGGGCTGGGGCGACGGGTGCTGGCTGGCCCGGCAGATGGAACATGTGGACTGGCACGGCCTTGCCCACCACGACACCATCTTCCCGCTGTTCCTCTTCATTGCGGGCGTGTCGTTCCCGTTCTCGTTCGCAAAGCAGCGGGAGAGGGGCGCGTCGCCGGGACAGATTCGACTCCGCTGCCTCTGGCGGGGGCTTGCGCTGTTTGCCCTGGGGCTTGTCTACGGGGGCTTCCTTCGCGACTTCGGTGCAATGAGGCTTTCCAGCGTTCTGGCGCGGATTGGTCTCGCCTGGATGTGCGCGGCGTGGCTTTACACCTGCTGTCGCGCCCGTACGCGGATCCTTGTCGCTGCGGTCATCCTGGCCTGGTATTGGGGGTTCTCCCTGTGCATCGGCGCGCCCGACCATCTAGGGGCGGGACCGTTGACGCCGGAGGGGAACTTCTCCTGCTGGATCGACCGGACGTTCCTCTTCCTCAAGAAGGGGCAGCTCTATGACAACCAGTCGACGCTGGGGCTGTTTCCGGCGATTGTGACGGCGATGCTGGGCATGTTCGCCGGCGAGATCGTCCGGTGTGCGAGATGGAGCGGCGACCGCAAGGCTCTGATTCTTCTGGGAACCGCGGTGGGGACGCTGGCGCTGGGGTGTCTGGTCGCCTACGGATTCGGGGACTACTCCTTCCCGATCAACAAGAAGCTCTGGTCGCCGTCCTTCGTGCTGGTGGTGGGAAGCTATTCCTTCGCGATGTTCGCGCTCTTCTACTGGTTGATCGACGTGAAGGGGTGGTGGCGGCACGCGCTGTTCTTCCGCGTGATCGGGCTCAACTCCATCACGATCTACCTTGCGCAGCCGATTCTCGGGATGGGATCGGTCAATCGGTTCTTCTTTGGCGGGCTGGCCGGACTCCTCCCGGCCGCCGCAGGGGATGTCCTTCTGGGGGTGACCTACATCGCCGTCTGCTGGCTCCTCCTCTATTTCCTCTATCGGAGGAACGTGTTCCTGAAGGTCTAATTGCGCGGAAACGGGGCGCGTGCTATACTAGCGTCATGGTGAAGATTTCGCAGTTGCTGATGGTCGCCGCCGCGATCTCCGTCCTTCCGGCTTCGGCTGTGGAGGCATGGGGACCCGTGCAGAAGAAATACATCGCGCATGGGTGGGATCTGCTTGCGGTGACGCCGGAGGAGGTGCTTGCGCATGCGGACGCCTTCGACCGCACCGCTGTCGATGGCGTGACGCTGATGATCCGCCAGCGGCTCGGGGATGGCCGCACCATCTCGCACAGTTCTGTGATGACCGATCCCCTCTGGCCGCGCGATGAGCTGAAGGGGCATATCGCGACCTTCCGCGAGATCGTGAAGCATCCGTCGCTGAAGGAGAGTTTTCTCAGTTCCTGGTGGGCGCCGCGAAAGCGTCTCGCCTGGACAGACGATGCGGCCTGGAGGACCTTCGCCGCGAACATGGGGACAATCGCCTGGCTGGCGAAGGAGGGTGGACTGCGGGGAGTTCTCGTGGACGCCGAGGATTATCCGAAATCGGAACAGTACCGTCTGCAGGCGGATGATCCCGCATATGACGAGACGGCGAGGCTCGCGCGGAAGCGCGGGGCCGAGGTGTTCTCCGCCATCTTCCGGGAATACCCCGACGTGACGTTTCTCTCGTTCTGGATGCTTTCGCTCAACCCCAGGTATTTGAGCAGCAACGATCCAATGGGGGACGCTCGGGCGAACGGTTCTCTTTGGCCCTGGTTCGTGAACGGCATGCTTGACGTGATGCCCGCGACGGCGAAATTCGTCGATGGCAACGAACATGCGTACCGATATGAAGCGGAGAAGGGGCAGTTCTACCGGTCCGCCTGCCAGCAGCGGACGGGCGCATTGGGGCTGGTGGCGCCGGAGAACCGCCAGAAGTATCTTGCGCAGCTGCGGGCGGGCTTCGGGCTCTACCTGGACTCCTACGTCAACCCAACCAATTCGAATTGGTATTTCGGTCCGGTGAACGGGAGCCGCCTTACGCACTATGCGCAGAACCTGGCGCAGGCGACGGCGGCGGCGGACGAGTATGTCTGGGTCTATGGCGAGAAGAGGAGCTGGGTGCCGTGGAAGGGAACGAAGAACACGCGGTTCCAGGGGGTGGAGACATGGGATGACGCGCTGCCGGGGTTCAGCGACGAGATGGGGGGCGTGAAGGATCCGCGGGGATATTGCCGGCGTCGCCTGGGGCAGATGCGCAAGGAGGGCGTGCTGACGAACCTCGTCGATGGTGTGAAGCGTCCGTGGGGTACATGGCAGCATGAGAAGAAGCCGAAGGGCAAGATGGGTCAGGAGGGGTCCGGAGTCTTCCTGGAGGGGGCGCCGAACGGATGCCATCTGGTCCATATCCACGGCGTGAAGCCCGGGGAGACCTTTGCCGTGAGTCTGAAAATGAAGGGCACGGGCGGGTCGTCCATCGTCTACTGGCAGAAGGACGGACATTGGCAGTGGGGACTGGCGGGTGTGCCGATCTCCTTCGCGACGGGGACGGAGGCCGAGTGGCGGACGGGCGAGGCCCTTGTGCGCGTGCCGGAAGGCGCGGACACGCTGGTGCTTCAGCTCTGCGGGAAACAGCGTCCGGGCGAGCGGGTCGTGTTCAACCAGGTGGAGATTGTGGAATTGTGAGATCGCGAGATTCTTTTTGATTTAAGTTAAAAGGAGAAAAATGAAGAAGATCATGATGGTGTTGGTGGCCGCGGTCGCGGTCGTCGGTTTTGCGGAGGATGCGGTGACGAATCAGGTGAAGGTGGGCATCATTGGGTGCGACACCTCGCACACGATCGCGTTCACCGAGATGCTGAACGTGAAGAACGATTCGGACTGCGCGGGTTTCCGGGTGACGGTGGCGCACAAGTGGGGGTCGAAGGACATCTTCAGCTCCACGAACCGCTACCCGAAGTACATCGCGAAGCTGGAGGAGATGGGGGTGAGGATGGCGCCGACGATCGCCGACCTGCTGGCGGAGGCGGACGTGGTGCTGCTCGAGACCTGCGATGGGCGTCCCCACCTGGAACAGGCGATCGAGGTGTTCAAGAGCGGCAAGCCCGTCTTCATCGACAAGCCGGTGACGGCGACTTTGGCGGACGCGGTGAGATTGGTGGACGTGGCGAAGAAGATGAACGCCAAGTGGTTCTGCTCGTCGTCCCTGCGGTACGTGAAGAACGCGCAGAAGGCCAACAAGGGCGAACTGGGACCGATCCGCGGCGCCAACTGCTGGACGCCGGAGCAGTTCGAGCCGACGCAGAGCGAGTTCTTCTGGTACGCGATCCACGGGGCGGAGCCGCTGTACACGATCATGGGTACGGGGTGCAAGGAAGTCCGCTGCTCGGGCACGGAGACGGAGGACGTGATGGTCGGCACCTGGAAGGACGGCCGCATGGGCGTGATGCGGGCGCTGAACTACAAGAAGAAGGGCGCGGGGTACGGCGGCACGATCTTCTCCGAATACTATGGCGTGGTCGACATGGGCACCTACGAGGGCTACAAGCCTCTGCTCGTGGAAATCCTCAAGTTTTTCAAGACCGGCGTCGTGCCGGTTCCGCCGGAGGAGACCCTGGAAATCTACGCATTCCTCGAGGCCGCGACGCAGTCCAAGAAGCGGGGTGGGGCGCCGGTGACGATCGAAGAGGTGATGGGGGCGGCCCGCGCCGAAGCGGCGCTTCTGCGCTGAAGCGCGGTATGCGATTGAAAATTTCTGCCCGTTGGCAATTTTGCCTAGTTTTGCGCTAGGCATAGCCGACGGGTTGTGGTATAATTCCACTTCCATGGAAAAAATCGATTTGGCAATGCAGAAGGCCGCCGTCCTGACGGAGGCATTGCCCTATATTCAGGACTTCAGTGGCTCGACCGTGCTCGTGAAGGTGGGCGGCAGCGTGATGGAGAGCGAGGAAAACCTCGTCTCCCTGCTGGCCGACATCGCCTTTATGGATGCGGTGGGCATGCGCGTGGTGCTCGTCCACGGCGGAGGCAAGGCGATCTCGAAGGCGCTCAAGGAGAGCGGCATCGAGCCCAAGTTCGTCGATGGTCTGCGCGTGACGGACGAGCCGACGATGGAGATCGTGCGGAAGACGCTGAACAACGTCGTCAACGCCGATCTCGTGAAGAAGCTTCAGGCGTTCAAGACGAATGCCCGTCCGCTCCACGGGAACTGGATGTTCACCGCGGAGAAGATCACGACCCCGGACCGTGGGTACGTGGGAGAGCCTGTCGGCGTGGACACACGCGCCGTGCTGGAGATGCTGGATGCGGGCATTGTCCCCGTGATCACGCCGCTCGGCACGGGCCGCGACGGGCACCTCTACAACATCAACGCCGACAGTGCCGCCGCCGCCCTGGCGAAGGCGCTGAAGGTACGCAAGTTCGCCGTCGTCTCGGACGTCCCCGGCCTGCTCCGGGATCCGAACGACCCGAGGACGCTGCTGCCGACGCTTCACCTCTCCAGCGTCGCCAAACTCAAGGAAGAGGGCGTGATCTCCGGTGGCATGCTGCCGAAGATCGAAGGTTGCGAGGACGCGATCCGCGCCGGTGTCCGCAAGGTGCACCTGGTCGACGGCCGCATGCCTCATTCGCTGTTGTTGGAAATATTCACCCGCGAGGGTGTGGGAACGGAGATCACCGATGAGCAAGAGCACTGAGATCATTGAAGAGTACAAGAAGTATCTGATGCCGACGTATGCGCCGAGCATCGTCATCTCCAAGGCCAAGGGGTCGCGCGTCTACGACGCCGACGGCAAGCAGTACTACGATTTCACGAGCGGCATCGGCTGCCACAACGTCGGTCACTGCACGGAGGGCGTCGTCAAGGCGATTCAGGATCAGGCTGCGATGCTCACGCACTGCTCGAATCTCTTCGTGAACGAGCCGCAGGTGAAGCTCGCGAAGAAGCTGGTCGAGATCTCCGGTCTCGGCGGCAAGGTGTTCTTCTGCAACTCGGGCGCCGAGGCGAACGAGGCGGCGATCAAGCTCGCCCGCAAGTGGGGGGCCGCGAACGGCGGCCGCTACGAGGTGATCACGATGCGCAACAGCTTCCACGGCCGTACGCTCGCGACGGTCACGGCGACGGGCCAGGACTGGTGTCAGGCCGGTTTCGAGCCGCTGCCGGTTGGTTTCGCCTATGCCGACTTCAACGACCTCGAGTCCGTCAAGGCCGCTCTCACCGACAAGACGGTGGCGATCATGCTCGAGGCGGTGCAGGGCGAGGGCGGCGTGACGCCCGCGACGCCGGAGTTCATGGCCGGCGTGCGCGCGCTCTGCGACGAGAAGAATCTCCTGATGATCTGCGACGAAGTCCAGTGCGGCATGGGCCGTACGGGCATGTGGTGGGGCTGGCAGAACTTCGGCGTGAAGCCGGACCTCTTCACCTGCGCCAAGTCGATCGCCGACGGCGTGCCGATGGGCGCGCTCGTCTCGAACGCGAAGTTCGCGGACGTCTTCCAGGCCGGCAACCACGCCTCCACCTTCGGCGGCAACGCCCTCGCGTGCGCGGCCTCCCTCGCCACGATCAAGATCATCGAGGACGAGAAGCTGCTTGCCGCGGCCAAGTCCAAGGGCGAGATGCTCAAGGCCGCTCTCCAGGCGTTCGCGGAGAAGTACGACCAGGTGCTCGACGTGCGTGGCCTCGGCCTCTTGCTCGGCATGGTCGTTGATGGCGACCCGAAGGCCGTCGTCGAGGCGTTCCGCGACATGGGCGTGCTGGCCCTCACGGCCGGCGGCAACGTGGTGCGCTTCCTCCCGACGCTCTCGATGACCGAGGCGCACATCGAGGAGGCGGTCGAGATGATGGGCGACGCCCTCGACGGCCTCTGGTCCGAGGAATAAGGAGCGAATCATGGCAGTGCGTCGTCCAGGCCGGAAGGGCAAGAACCCCCGTATCCTCATCGTCACGCCGGAGATCACGTATCTTCCGGAGGGCATGGGGAACCTTGCGGGCAAGATGAGCGCGAAGGCGGGCGGCATGGCCGACGTCTCCGCGTCCTTGGTGGGGGCCCTCTTCGACCTGGGCGCCGATGTGCACGTGGCGCTTCCGCACTACCGTCGCATGTTCCACGAGGAGACGGCCCAGCTCGTCGCCGAGGAACTGCGCGTGTACAAGAGCCGCATGCCCGACGAGCACATCCATCTGGCCGAGGACCGCTGCTTCTACTATCGCGACCGCGTCTATTCGCAGAGTGGGGCGAATCCCCGCCTGGCGCTTGCATTCCAGCGCGAGGTGATCAACCACGTCATCCCCGAGGTGCAGCCGGATCTGATCC
>JAUNMP010000096.1 GCA_030537465.1 bacterium | reverse complement strand
GGAAGGCGAGGCACAAACGCGAATCGAAACAACGCAACAGCCGGACAAACGCCAGGCCGCCAAAGGCGGCGGGGCCGGGGCGACTCATTTACCTTCAACCTGCAAACTATGGCAAGTTATTGCGGTCGCCCCGACCCGTGGTGGTTTCGTTTTCCTCTTTCGACGCGTTGGCGGGGCGGCCCTCTTCGTTAGCTACCCAACCCGCTACGACCCCCAACCATTGGGAAGGGCCGCCCCGACAACGCGCCGAAAAACTCAAACTCAGCCCGCCCGCCGCTTTGTCAGTCCAGAGTGGCCGAGCTGCGCTCGGCCATTGTCCCGTCCCGACTTGTGCGGCCTCAGCGCCGCGCCTACTTGGCCGAAATCGGCACCACCGTCGTGACGGGGTTCGCCTGCACCGGTGCGTTCTCGTCGCCGCCGGAGGCGTCCGCCCCTTGCGACGAACTCGACACGACCGCAATCGCCGGAATCCCAATTCCAACGACCGAGAGCGTCTGCGTCTTGCTCGTCGGAACGAGCGACGAGCAACCCGTCGCGACGCTCACGATGCCCCCGCCGACCGCCGCCAGCAAGACCGGCTTGACAGCCTCCCACAACTGCCGCCCAGGTTCCTTCCAGTTGACCTTCAGCTTCATGATCTCCTTTCAGTCGAAATGAGGCGCAGGGTCAAGACTCCCCTGCGCCCCGATTTTCTTACGACTCTTCCGCTTCGGAGAGGAGTTCGGCCGTCACCTCCCCCTGCTTAACGTCGGTGCGGGCGCGATCGGTCTCGGCCTTCAGCGCGATGCGGTCGCCGACGCCCGTCGCCGTGCCTGTCTTCCCGACGAGCTTGCCGTCGACAAGGTCGCACGCGCACTCGAGCTCTTCCGACATCCCCGCGGTCGAGTTCTTCACCTTCACGAGACGCTTGCCGTCGGTGTCCTGCACGACCGCGTCGAGGTTCTCGCCCTCGAGCGTGAAGTGGCCGTCGAGATATCCCGTTTCGCCGTCGCGGTTCCTGTAGTGCGTGAAGCTTACCGTTTTCGGGTCCGCGACCTTCAGGTACTTTACGCGCTTCATCGCCGTCTGAAGGGGACCGCCCGCGTCGCCCGCACGGCTCTTGATGACGAGCTTGTAGTCGCCGCCCTCCAGCAGCTCGGCGGTATGCGCCTTGAAGAGCTGCTTGGAGATGACCTCGTCGATCGCCAGCTCGAACCGCGTCCCCATCGCGTTCTCGAGATAGGTTTCCGCGCCCTCGTCCGTCAGCACCATGCAGAACCCCGACACGCGGAAGACGTGCTGCCCGTGGATGAGGTTCTGCGGACGCTGCACCTCGAGATCCGCCAGGTTGTCGATGCGGAGCTTCGTCAGCGACGCGTCGCCGATGACCGACGGCGAGACGTCCGCGAGCGCGTTCCTGACCGACTCGTCGACGCGGAGCGCCAGCTGCAGCGCGTTCCTCTCGGGATCGAACTTCGCGTCCGCCGTCGGGAACGATCCCGTGATGACGCCGCAGACGGTGAACCCGTCGACATGCAGCCGCACCAGCTCGTCTTTCTCCAGCTCCTCGATGGCGTCGAACGCCCCGACGATGATCGCCTGAACCTGAATCGCCGGAAGTCCGCACTTCTCCGCGATCTTCGCGGCGAACTCGTCCGTTCTCAGCGTCTCCTTCGAGATGTAGCTGCGAGATACGGCGCGGACTCCTTCGTCACGCTCGTGTTCTCGTGAATCATGATCTCATGCCTTGCCATAATGTACTCCTTTCAGTCGTACCATTGTTCAGGTTGTTCGATTGGGGAATCCGGACATGCCGTTCTGCAATCGAACAATCATCCAATCCGAACAATCGAGCATTACTTGACCGTCACCTTGCGCTTCGCGCTGCGCACGCCGTACTCCTCGCCCATGCCGGAACGGGTGTAGACCGCAAGCGTGTACTCGCCCGGCTCGACCGCGGCGGCCGTGAAGACGCCCTTGACGTTCTGAAGGTCGGAGTAGCTGACCGTCGCAGTCGCCACGGTCTCGCCCTTGGCGTTCTCCAGCACGACCTTCTCGTCGTCCTTCTCCGTGTCCGGGCCGAGGTCGGAACCGGCGACGGAGAACGTCTCGCCGAGCGTGACCTGGCCGTACTCCAGCGCCGACTCGTCGTAGACGGTGTTGATGACCGGCTTCGCGCCTTCCGTGCGGTTCACGGGAACGACGCCCGACAGGACCGACTTGAACGGATCGAGCGCAACGGACGTGACCAAGAGGAAGTTCTTCCCCTTGACCCACGGCCCCGTCAGGCCCTCGAACGGGCCGTGGCACGTGTTGCGGATCGACGCCACGCCGTCGACCTGCGTGATGTTGCCCTTGCCCGCGTTCTCGACGGCATACGCCGCCAGCCCCATGAACACCGCGCGGATCGCGGTCGCCTTGTAGCCCATGCGGTCCGCCAGGAACGCATAGGTCTCCTTCCTCGACATCGTCCGCTCGTGCTGCGGGATGCCGATGTAGAACGGCGAACGAGCGAGGCGGTCCTCGCCTTTCGCCGTGATGTACTGAACTTTAGCCATTGCTGACTCCTTTCCTCCGGGTTGCTGGTTGACAGTTGTTATTTGTTGGTTCATCTCACGCGAGCCGTCTCAACCAACAGCCACAAACCACCAGCCAACAACCCAAAACCCTCAACCACCAACCATAAACCAACAACCAATTCCCCCTACTGACTTTCTCGTTCAGGGACTCTGACTTTTCCCTTCAGGGGCTCTGACTTTTTGAAACCCCCGCCTGACTTTTTGAAGAAAGTCTACGTGTCCCTCAACAGGCCGCCAAGCCGCCCAAAACGACGCCCCAAACGACCCCAAACCAGAACGCCGCCCACTTGCGGCTGCTGAAACCAAGAACCTTCTTGCTCATGTTGCAAACCTCCTTCGTCGGGGGCGGGGGGCGCCGCTCCCTCCATCACGCGGCAACCCCGCCCGCCGACTCTTTTCGACCTTACCCGACGCTAGCCGACCTTATCAGCCCCTACCCGACCTTGTTTGTTGCTAGTCGCCCTTGTTGTTGTACGCTTGTTGTCTCCCCGCCCTCACGCCCCAACCGTCTTGACCTCCTCAAAAGTCACGTACACCCGCTTCCTCCCGTTGGAGTAGCTGGTCGCATGCCACGTCTTGACCGCCTTGTCCGCAATCGCGCTTGCCAACGCCTCATCGACCTTAACCTCAATGTTCGTCGTCTTCGTTGTCATTTCCCGTTTCCTTTCTCCGTCTTGATGCGCGGCTCTTCAAGCCGCGTGTGAAGGGGAAGCCCCGCCCGTCTGTCCTTCGCCGTTCATCGCTGACTTGCCGCGAAACATCGGGGCGGGGCTCCCGAAGGGCTGTCGCTGAAGTACCTCACTTCAATCACGCCCCTCTATATCTCCATGTGCAGCTTACTCACACGAAAACGCTTCTTTCGATAGAGCAGCCATTGCCCGAACCCCTGATTTCATTGGCCGAGAAAGAAATTTTCAATTTTTTTACGATGTCCAAAATACAGCCTTTCAGCTGACTCGAAAGGGAGCCGTTGCCGCATCGCCAGCTCCCGTATCGACTCATCCCTATTCTTGCCGTTCTTGCAGATCAGCAAGAAGGTCTCGGTCAGGTAGCCAATCCCAGCGCGGCGAAGTTTCTGCCGTGCCGCATCGATCTTCCTCTGCCGTTCCCTCGCGGCCTCTCGCTCTTCGGCCAGCCACCTCGGTTCCCCGTCAGTCGAACAATCCGAACAATCGATCATTCGAACAATTCTTTCGACCCCCTTGCCGCCATCTGAAACGATCCGCGACTTCACAAGGTCAATCTCTCCGGCCAACTGATCCAGCGACAGAAACCCATTCGCCAATCTCGCGTTTCGGTAGTTCATTTCGCCTTCCTTGTTGTCGTGCGCTTGCTGTCTTTCCAAACCCCGTTGATCAGCCGCTGCAACACCTTTGGCTTGTCCCTGTCTTCAATCGGCCTCCGATGTTCCCTCATTTCGGCCACGCCCTGCAAAGTCAGCTCTCGCAGCATCCCCCAGCCGAACCGCCATGCGAACTTTGCCCAAAGGTTCTGGTCGCAAGCTTCGCCCGGCTTGCCGCGCGTCCCGCAGAACGCCACCAGCGCGTCTTCGACCGCCGCCTCGATGAGCCGCTTCCTGATCCCCACGCGCCCGCGCGGGCGCTCGCACGCGAATAAACCCTTGCTACAAGCAACGGGTTTATTTTCTTTTCCCTTTATGGCACTTTCCCTTTTCTTTGACTCCCGAGAAGGGGGCTGTTGATAACTTTTCGTCCTTCATCTTGCTGTTTCTCCTTTTTGCGAGCCCCCGGTATTGGGTTCTCGCAATAGGTGCAAAATGCGACATTGATGCGACATAAGCCGGTTCGTCTTGGAATCAAAAAAGCGCACGACACGCCCGTTTTACAGGCGTGTCGTGCGCTTTTCGTCGAAATTGCAAAATGCTACATTAGCCTATTCTTAAATGTCGCATTTTGTCGGGCTGATGTGTGAGCCATTCTTCGTGGAAACGGACGAATGTGACGAACCGAATCCCTAACTTGTCGGCTTTCCTTTTCTCTGCCTGATACCGCTTGACGCAATTCACCAATTCATAGTACGCCCCGCGAAGGTCGGGGTTCGTCCGCAGTTCCTTGTAATACCCGTATTTGTTGCTCTTGTTCTCCGGCCCGCTCGCCGTTTGGTTGACTTCCCAGCGGTTGACTGTCGAACTGCTGACCCCGAAATCCCGTGCGACTTGTTCTTGTGTGATTTCACCGCTTCGTTCACGGCTCTTGAATCTCGGCATGACCCACTTGATGAACGAGACAACCGGATTGAGGAGGGCAAGCAACCCATCCTTCCAACTTTCGATCCGCCGCTCCGTTTCCTTGATCCTCTGCCGCGTCCGTTCGTGTTCATCGTGTATCGTCGCGTCGAGGTGTGCGGCGATGATGCTCTTGGCGATGGCTCGTCGGATGACGCCGCCTTTGAGAAGATAGTGAGCGTAGTTGAGCGAGGGACAAAGAAGGGTGGTAATTGGGAATCCGAAATGCTCATCGACGCGGGCCGCGTGAATGATGTAAGGGTCTTTTTCTTTGAGATAGGTTTGCGCGGCAACCTCGCGGTCGTAGATGCGCTTGAAAATGGCGATGGGATCACGTGTCCGCGCCTGGAGAATCACCATGATTTGCATGGAGATACGGAGCAGAATCTTCGTCGTGAAGAACTCGCTCGGTGTTTCCGCGGCATCTTTCAGTGCGGCGTAGGCGCTGACAAGACCCTTGATGACGGCTATCGTCTCGCGGTTCTTCACGTGGGTGAACAGCTCCGCGCATTCGCATCCGGTGCCACTTCGGAGACGGCGGTACAGGATAATGCTCAATTCGACAAGTTCCCGTTCCCTGCGCACGGCGAGAAGTGTCCGAGGGGAGAAGGTTGATTCATTTGCCGCGCTTGTCGTTTTGATGGCCGTTGGTGCGTAAAATAAAGCGGCCTCGTTCTACGACAAACGCCTAAGTCAGGCTCTGGCAAGCCCCGAACGTCTATCGAGAACGAGGCACGCAAATCTTGCGTACCCCGCTCTCGACCGTTCGATATGAACCTGCCAGATTCGACTTAGGCGGTCAATAGCGGTTAGCTATTGACCGCGTATTATACCACAAGTTGCGTGATCCTGTGTCTCATATCCGTAGGAAAAGTGTACTTTTACTGCGAATGTGTTGAAGTATACTAAATTCTGTTTTGCTTTGCAAGCGGGATGAGAGTTTTTGCATGGTATGTGATGTCTAGAAGTAACCGCGCGTTCTGCGCGCGTTTAGTGCCCGTAAGTTCCGGGGATGGACTAGCTGAAGGGAAATCCACTCCCTTCCTCCCCGGGGGAGGAAGCGCGCGTTTACTTCTGGACACCCCGTCCCTCGTGTATCATGCGCCCGTCCCCGACGGGGCGCGGCAGGTGCCGCGCCCCCGGGCGGGACGCAGCGAAAGGACTGAGGAAATGGAACACATGAAGCCGGACGAGAGGACGCGGATCGAGATGCTCCTCGCCATGGGATGGACCGTGCCGCGCGTCGCGCGCGAGCTCGGCAGGAGCCCGTCAACCGTCAGACGCGAGCTCGAGTCGCACCGCCTGGACAGCGACAGGGGCCTCGGATGCTCCAACCGCATCTGCGCGCACTACGACGAATGCAGAATGGAATACCCCACGGCGACCAGCTCCGGGCGACGCAGAAACATCCGGGACTGCTTCAGGTTCTGCCCCGCGTTCGAACAGGCCGTCTGCCCCAGGCTGCTGGGCTCGCCGTTCGTCTGCAACGGCTGCGGGAGGATCCACAACTGCCCGCTCCCGAAGAAGTTCTACGTCGCCACGGCCGCGCAGACCGCCTACGAGGCGACGCTGAGCACGTCGCGCGCGGGCGTCCGACCCGACGACGGCACGGTCGCCAGGATGGACGCCGTCCTGTCCCCGTCCGTCCGCAACGGGCAGTCCATCGGGGCCGTCATCGCCGGAAACGCCGGCATCTTCGGCGGCTACGCCCGCAGCACGGTCTACGGATGGCTCCGCGACGGGCTCTTCGCCGCGAGGGGATGCGACCTCCCCTACGCCGGAACGCGCAGGAAGCCGCACGGGAAGCCCGAGACGAAGACCAACGCGAGATGTCGCGTCGGGAGGACCTACCTCGAGATGAAGGAGTGGCTGAAGCTGCACGGGGACGTCGTGCCGTGCGAGCTTGACACCGTCATTGGATCCGTCGGCGGGAAGGTACTATTCACGATGGTCTTCCTCGGAAGCGGCCTCGCGCTCGGCTTCCTCCGCGACGCGAAGACGTCGCAGACCTGCACGCGCATCTTCAACATGCTCTGGAGGCTCGCGGGGCCGGACCTTTTCCGCGCGCTGTTCGCGGCCATCCTCACGGACAACGGCACGGAGTTCAGCGATCCGGAGATGGTCGAGAACTACAGGCCCGATCCGGAGCACACCCCCACGAAGCTCCTCCCCCGCGGCGTGCGCGTCTGGTACGCGGACCCCTACTGCTCCTCGCAGAAGCCGCACGTCGAGCGCTTCCACCTCGATCTGAGGCGCATCCTCCAGAAGGGCTCGTCGTTCGACGGCCTCGTCCAGGAGCAGGTCGACCTGGCCTTCTCGCACCTGAACAGCTACGCGCGGGCGTCACTCGGCGGCGCGACGCCCTTCGACCTCTTCGTCGAGAAGCACGGCGAGCCCGGGGCCGCGCTCCTCGCCGCGCTCGGGATCAGGCGCATCCCCGCCCGCGAGGTGACGCTGCACCCGTACCTGCTCGGGATGAAATACCAGCGCGCGGCGGACAGGGCGGTCATGAGGAGGAACGGCGTCGACCCGGCGAACAGGGCGTAGCGGACCAATGAAAAAGGCCTCCTCGCGGAGGCCCACAACCAACCCGACGCCAGCTAGTAGACCGGAAATCAAACCCTGGCACCGGGGTGCGGGAGCATTGTACCATAACGGCGCCCGGAGCGGGTGAAAACACCTCGACGAGGCACAATCCGCGGCCAGGGCGGCGGATCCAGGTTCCGTCGGGACGGAGAAGCCCCGGAACGGCGAACCATTCCGGGGCTTCGTCTCAACGGGGCGACCGTTTAGTTTCAGAACGCGCGGTTAATTCTGGACGCGACGGTTTTTGCATGGTAGCGAAAGTTCGATTCGCTCATGCCTAAGTCGCGTGCAGCCTTGTTCCATGGCAATTCGCCGTGTTTGGCAGCCTCTACGGCGGCGATGAATGCAGCGGTCGGCTTCCATCGCGGGCGACCCAATCGAACGCCTCGCGCCTTCGCTGCGGCGATTCCCTGCCGCTGGCGTTCGCGGATGTTGCGCCGCTCGTTTTCGGCGACGAACGAGAGAAGCTGCAAGACGATTTCTGCAATCACCTGACCGATGAGACCGTTGGTTTTATTGGAGGTGTCGAGAATCGGCATGTCGAGGACGCGGATGTTGGCCTTGCGCTTGTGGACGAGGTAGCGCCACTCGTCCAGCATTTCGTCATAGTTCCGCCCCAATCGGTCAAGTGACTGGATAACGAGCGTGTCGCCCTCGCGCAAGGTTCGCCGAACCCGTCGCCACGCCGGACGGTTGAAATCCTTGCCGCTTTTGTGGTCAATGAAGATATTGCCTCGGTCGATCCCCGCATCCGTCAATGCGACGATCTGCCGCGCTTCGTTCTGATCCGCGCTTGACACGCGAGCATAGCCGTATGTGTTTGCCATTGGTGATCCTTTCCTTCTGAGCAAGGATATCACCAATTTCCATCCGCAGTAAAAGTACACTTTTCCTTCGGGAAGTCATTCCGTGAAAAAAGAAGGAGTTTCTAAATGTCAAACGTGATCCTTAAGGGAAAAGCGCATGTTGGGCGACTGTGCGTTGCACCTGCGTTTTCAATCCTGTTGGCTGCGGCATCTCCGATTCTTGCGAGTGCCAATTCAAGCGTCGTACTGCCGACGCAAAATCCCGTGACGACGACAGGAACGGCTTGGTTGGATACGGCGAGTTGGTGGGCAAATGGGAAAAAGCCCAGCGATTCGACGGTTGGCGATTGCGATTACGTCCTGAGGAACCTGAACGGCAAGTACGTTGGAAGCAATGGGGCTTCCAGCACGTATAACTTCAATTGCCATTCGTTTACGTTCGGTGCAACGGATTCGCTGGCGGCGTTTGCGAGTAACAACGGACATCAGAACTTTTTCAACGAAGGTGCTATCTGGGTCAACTGCATCCTCTACCACTGGGGGCTGAATCCTTGTACGATTGCCGGCACGATGACGATTACGAATCTCGTTACAACGGCTCCTGCGCTTGACATCCGGACAGATAGCGATCTGACATTCAACTTCACGGGGAACGTTCGCTCGCCCGCAGGTGCGGTGATGCGCATCCGCTATCAGGACAATCCGGCGCCGCCGAAGCACAACAGGGTAAACATCAGCGGCAGCCTTTCGGAGTATAATGGGACGATTGAGGTCTGGAACTGCGGACAGTTGGCGCTGTCGGGGGCTGTTTCCACCATGCCCGGTACGATCAAGTTGATGTCATCCTCGAAACCGGCCGGCACGCCTGTTCTTGAACTCTGTACGCCCGCATCCGGGGCGTTTACCGTTTCCAGCGCCGAATTTGTCGCTGGGTCGGTCGTTAAAACGGTGATCGACCTCACGAGTTCCAAGGTTCAGACGCTCGTGATTGCGAATTCGGCGACACTGCCTTCGTCCGGAACGGTGACGGTCGAGCTGGTGAATGAGATTCGTGACTTCGCCACCCCCAGCGCTGCCCATGACTTCCCCTTGATTCAATTCCCGAAGGGAACCGCGAACCTGTCTGAAAGTCGTTTCGATCTGGTCCTTCCGACTACATATCTTCCTCGGAGCTACAGCCTTTCTGTGAAAGATGATGCGGAGGGTTTCCCGACGCTCTTTTTGCAGCGTCGGGGCGTTGTCGTCGCAAACGGAACGACGAACGACATGACTCTTAAGACGACCTGGAGTGACGGACTTGATCCTCATGACGACTGCGAGTATGTGTCTGGAGGCGATGCCAAGCAGACGCTTAACGGGCATCAGGAGAAGGGCGGGCGTTTCCAGCCCGATCTTGAGATTTACGATGTTACCGAGACGTCCGGTTGGACCTACCTCGTAATGAATGGATTGGACAACACGTATGCCACGATTGACAATCTCTACATCCGGGGAAATGCGGGTGCGCAGGGACCGATCATCTTTTGTAACTGGGGCGGTGCGCCGAGTGACGATTCGCATCCGTTTGCCAAGAGCGGTACGCGGACATTCAAGGGGAAGGTACATCTTCTTTCGGGGGAATTCCGTTATACGACGACGAGCGCGCTCTATTTGCGGATGGAGGCGGACATTGACGGCACGGACGGAAGTCTGGCGATTGCGCCGCAACACGAGGGCGGAACGACTCCAGTGACCGCGCCTTTCTGGGCGGAGCTCGCGGGTGCGAACACTTTCCCCGGACAGCTTCGCCTGACCGCGAACAACGCTACGTCCTTTGATCAGACGGTGACGCTCTGTTTCTCGGGGGCGCAGAACCTCGGAGGGAATCCGGCGGCATTCGTGGCGGACGCCCTCAAGATCCAGAAGTACACGACCTTCAAGGCGCTGTCCACGGCCACTCTCGACACGATGAACCGCGGCATCGCGATTGCCGAGTCGAGGATTGAAACGCCGGAGGATGTCACTCTGACGATTAAGCAGACGATCAATTACCAGGGAGCCGTCCATAAGCGCGGAGCCGGCATTCTGGCGCTTGCGGGCCAGCACACGATCGATGCGGCGAATGCGAATCCGACGATTGCCGTCGAAGAGGGCGGACTTCAGGCGGGTGCGGCGGATGCCTGTCAGGGACTTACGCTTGTCTTCTTCGGCGCGGCGGGGTTGGCTCCGTCCGTCAATGCCAAGGGTGATGCGCTGACGAAGGGCTTTGTCCTCGACAAGCCGGTCGTGCTCAACACGACGGACGGCAAACTGCATGTCCGTGTCGTGGGCGATGCGGGCGAAGCGACGTCCATGACGACGGCGATCCTTACTGTTCCGGCGAATCAGGCGGCGGACATCCGAAGCAAGCTTGTGGTTAAGGGGCCGAAGCATCTCAACGCCGTCGAAATCGTTGAGACCACGTGTGAAGAGGGCGTGACCTTCACTGCGAAGTGCTCCAAGGGCGGATTGCTGCTTGTGGTTCGGTGAGAGGGAATCTCAGGGGAGTTGTCATGGCGAGGGTTTTGACGCAGGCATTGCTGGTGGCGTTACTGGTATTGGTTTGTGGTGGACTTCGGGCGCAGGGGTCGGTTTCGGAACGGACATCGGTTCGCGTCCGAATGGTCGACGGCATGCCGCGCCTGTGCGTGAACGGCCGGCCCGAGGTCCCGCACTTCGTCTTCACTTGGCCGGTCTCGGCACTGCCGTATGCGGTGACGCGAGACTGGCGGCGCATCACCTATCGGTTCGTGTCCGACTTCGATTCGCCGCGCTCTTCGGCGCACTTCCGCTTCCGCCGCGAAGCGATGCCGCTGACGGTGCAGATTCGCGGGACGCGTCTCCGGGACGTGACATCCGGGACGACCGTTCCGCTCGTCTGGGACGTCATCCCGGCCGATGCCGTCGGCAAACTCGTCTCGACATCGAACGATACGCTGGTCGTGAAGCTCAATACCTTTGACCCGGCCAAGCGCGGCGACCTGCATCCGCTGACGCACAATTTCCGTCTCGAGAAAGACCATGCCTACGAATACACCTTCGAGGTCAGGGGCGATGTGGAGACTGTCGTCAGTCCGGCGGTCTTCCGCATCACCCCGATTGGCACGCACCTGATGGTGAACTGCCCGGAGATGAGCTACTCGTTGCGGCAGATCAAGCTGGCGCGGGATGCGGGCGTCCGATTCGTCACATGCGGCTATCCGCAGAACTGGGCGCCGCCTTCGGACGATGCGGCCGAATTTGAGCTGATCGACTCGTTCATGCGGGGTGTCATTCAGGTCAATCCCGATGCGCTGATCCTGCCGCGCATCAACGCGAACGCGCCGAAGTGGTGGCTGAAGGCCCATCCCGAGGAGCGGATGTGCTTTGACGACGGGAAGGGAGGGTTCGAGGCGTTCGATTCCGCCTCGCCGTCCTCGCGGGTCTATCGCCGCGACCTGTGCGATTACCTTGAGCGCCTTTCGCGCCATCTGTCGGCGGCATTCCCCCGACACCTCGCCGGCATCCATGTCGCGGGGCAACACTCGGGCGAATGGTTCTACGAGAAGGCCTGGAGGCGTCCACTCTGCGGCTATGACGCGGGATCGAAAGCCGCCTTCGGACGCCCGGTGCCGTTGCCCGAGGCGCGGCGGAAAGCGGAGATCGGCCCGTTCTTCGATCCGAAGGGCGATGTCTATGCCTTCTCGCGATTCCAGAACGACGAGATGTCCGACTTGGTCGCGGACATGATCCTGGCCTTGCGGCGCGGGCTTGGCGATGACAAGATGACGATGGCGTTCTACGGCTATTCGTGGGAGCTGACGTCCCTCCCGAACGGCACGGCGTGGAGCGGGCATCTTTCCCTCGACCGTCTCATGGGTCGGTGCCGCGGCGAGCTGGACGCGCTCTGCGGCCCCGGTTCGTACTACGACCGGGACTGGGCCGAATCGGGCGTCACGATGAGTGCGGCGGAGACCCTGTCTCGCAACGGCGTCTTGTGGCTGGACGAGGACGACACGCGCACCTGCCGTTACCCGGAGTGGCAGACGCCGACGGGATTCTGCGCCCCACGAAAGCCGAACGATGCCTGCAGGTCGTCCGACTGCTTCGAACGAAACATGGCGAAAGAGGCGATCCGCGGGTTCGGCAGCTGGTTCATGGACCTGCCTGGCTGCGGTGCGCTTGACTTCCCTGAGATGTGGTCGCGCATCCGTGACTTCCTGCCGCGCGAAAGGGAACTTCTGGAAAGCGGTGCCGCCTACAGTCCTGAAATCGCGCTTGTCGTGGATGAGAAGTCTCATTCGGCACTTGGTGGCGACTGGCGGCAGGAGTTGACTCGTCCGCTCCTCTATTGCGGACATGCCGACTGGTCGCGGACGGGCGTTCCCTATGGAAAGTACCTTCTTGCCGACGTTCTCCGGTATTCCCCGGAGGCGAAGCTGACCGTTTTCCTGTCCCCGTGGTACCTGACGTCGGCCGAGCGCCGGACGATTTCCGGCTGGCGGCGTGAGGGACGGGCGGGTGTCCGCGTGTGGTGTCGCTGGTCCGGCTACCTGACGGACGAGGGGCTTTCGACGGCGGCGATGGAGGAAACGACGGGTTTCGCCTTTACGGTTGAGGACAAGATGAATCCAATGCCGATCTGTGATGCCTCCGAGGCCTGGGAGCGCGATGAAAAGGGCGTGCCTTCGGTTGTCGTCCGGAAATGCGGCGCCGGTTGGGACGTATACGTTGCCAAAGGACGTATCGAGCCAGAACTCGGCCTTCGGCTGGCGCGTCTCGCCGGCTGCCACGCCTATCTCGAGAAGCCAGGCGCAGCGGTCGTCTGGGCGGCAGGTGACTGGACGAGCGTCCATGCGCTGGAGGACGGCCCGACGGCCGTCGACTTCGGTACGTGGGGCAAGAACGTCCTTGACTTGCGGAAGGGCGAAACCCGTCTCTTCTTCCGTGGACGCGAGAGATGACGGAGTTCGAGGGGACAGGCCCCGTTAAGCGCCTTTAAAACAAGGGGTTTCTGAAGAGTTTGGCCTGTAATTGCCAGAGGGCCTGGGATAAACGATACAGGTACGCCAAGCAGAAGCTCGGCAGAACTAATAGCGGAAGGAGCTATATCGTAAAGAAATCGACATACGATTAGGATGGCAGACCGTGCTGAGGGTGACCGATGTGCGGGAGTTCTGCCGGACAAAGCGGTAAGCCGCAACGCAAGTGAACCTCCTACGTAAAGTCTCGTTAGTTTTGAATCTGCGTGGCCAGCGATTCTGGGCGGTCTGGGGGCCAGGCACGACTGATAGACTAATCCGTAATAGAGTACCCGGCTGTTTGGTGATGATTGATCCGCCAGTTTGTCTTTTGCGTGTTCGGCTGCCGGTCGAGCAATCCTGATTCCGCCTTGCCGTTAACGATTCGCTAACACGGCTTCTGTATAATCACTTGCAGAAAGACAACAGCAGGTTTTCAAGCACCCACGGCCCGGCCGTTCGCGTTCCTTTTATGAAGGCCATCATCAGGGCCAACCTCCTGAACGCGAGCGGTCGCGCCTTTTAATTCGACTCGACCACATTACCGCCTTGCCTTGCGAGAACATTACGCAGAATGTTCTGCCGCCGCCTGGGTGGTGACGGTCGCTCCGTCGGTTGCGCGTCTGGTTGTCCGTCGGCTGATCGCCCGTGCGATGACTTCACCACCCGCACGGGGCTCCGCTTCCATGAAACCCCGGTGTCGTTGTCCCTGTCCCGCCCCGGGAACGACGACATGTCGTCGTCGGGAGAGACGGGGCGCAGCGGCAGGTGTCTCAAAAATCGAGAAAAGAGGTCTGACCATTGCACCTGAATTTTGAGACGGCAGTAAGGAATGGCGGCGGGTTTGTTTTGAAGAACTTTCCGACACCGGACAAGGGGGATTAAAGTTGCTGGCACTCGTGGTCTGGCCCGAGAAGTAGAAAAGGGTTCGGCGGTTTGTTGACGGTTGATCCGTCGGTTCGTCGGTTGTGCGTCCGGTTGTCCGTCGGCTGATCGCCCGTGCGATGACTTCACCACCCGCACGGGGCTCTGCTTTCATGCAATCTCGGTGGCGGTGTCCCTGTCCCGCTCCTCGGCGGCAATGTCACGGCGGCAGTTCGTTGGCCTTGCCATCACTCGATAAAACCACATGACCGTCTTGTCTCACGAGAACATTCCTCAGAATGTTCTCGCAAGACCGGGTCGGTGACGGTTGATCCGCCGGTTGGTCGGTTGCGCGTCCGGTTGCAGGGCGGCTGATTCCGGGGCGCGGGGATTGTTGTGCACGGATTCGAATCTAAAGAAACCTTTAGGTTATCTTTAGACTATCTTTAGGCTTTTCTTGCTTTGATTTGAGACAATATTCGGCGTCGGGAGATTATCGTTACGAAAATGTAACGAAAAAGTAACGTTGCTGTAACCATAGCTTGCGTTGTTTTTGAGATAATCTCCTGCGATGAATAACTGACACAAACGAAAGGAAAATATGGAACAGAAACTGGTTCAAATCCCCAATGGGGAGTTGGAGATTCGGCAGCGGATCAGGACAGTCCGCGGCGTTCAGGTCATGCTGGATCGCGACTTGGCAGAACTGTACGGGGTTACGACAGGGCAATTAAACCGTCAGGTCAAAAGAAATATCAAGCGGTTTCCGTCGGATTTCATGTTTCAGTTGACTAAGGAAGATTGTTTAAGATGCCAAATTGGCATCTTAAACGGGAAACGCGGCGAGCACCTGAAGTTCATGCCCTATGCCTTTACGGAAAACGGTATCGCCATGTTGAGTGGCGTCTTGCGTTCCGATACGGCCATCGAAGTGAATATCCAAATTATGCGGGCGTTCAACGCCATGCGTCACACGCATGCGTCGATCGCGGGTGTTCTCCAACGGCTGGGCACAATTGAAGTCAAACAAGTCGAGGCAGATAGGAAGTTCGATACCATCTTCGACGCCCTTGACCGCAGCAAGCTTCTCCCCTGCGGGATCCTTCCGGCTAACTCGGAATACGACTCGATCCGCATGGTCTCGCGGCTCATCGCTCAGGCAAAATCGGAACTGCTCATCATCGATCCTTATGCCGATGTGACGCTTCTGGACATCCTTTCTGAGAAGGCTCCCGGCGTGACCGTGCGCCTTATCTGCAAGGATCGCGGCAAGCCCACGCGATCCGAGATCGAGAAGTTCAATCGTCAGTACAAGGGCCTTACGGTCGAACACTCTGATGACTTCCATGACCGTTATATCCTGATCGACAACGCCGAGCTGCACAACCTTGGCTCGTCAATCAACTATCTCGGTTGCCGCGTCACGAACTACTCGACAAGCGATCCGAAGGAAATCAAGAAACTCCATACGCTCTTGGGGGATTAGATCGATGTCAGGCAATGACTTTTGCCGCGGTTGGTTGGTGGGATGAAGAAGGGCGGGGATGGTTTTGATGTCGATGACGAATACGGCCGCTTTCGTCGCCGTCAGCGCATTCATCGCTATCATCTTATCGGCTATGCCGTTTCCGCCGCGCTCATCCTGATCGGCATGCTGCTCTTCTGGCGTTGACTTCACCACTCGCACGGGGGCTACCTCCGCATTTATATAAATCCGGTGGTCGTTTTGGGTTTGGAAAATCGGTAACAAATCCGCATTTCGAAATTTCTGTCAAGGGGGTATTTGAAAATATTTTACCCAGATTTTCTTGGCCTTTTTCAAAATTCTCATTTTTCGCCCCCTCAAAATCACCCGGTAATTTTAGGTCCTTCCACATAATATTATACGTGCGGGTAAGAGTGCCCGTATCAGTATCCGGCGAAGTGCCGAAAAATAGGAGAATAAACTATGACAGTCTTTGTGGTTCTTCATGGAGATCAGTGGGCTGTGAAAACCGGAAACGGCGAACGGGCTTACAAGGTTTTCGATACGCAGACTGAAGCAATTAAATGCGGCATTGAGGTCGCAAAGAACAATCATGCTGAGTTAAAAGTGCAGGATCGGAATGGTAGGTTTCGGCTGTGCAATAGCTACGGTAATGAATCTGATGTCATTGACAAGAATCGGTAATGGAGGATCCCTATGCTGTTTACGACAAGTGAATTGCAAAATCGTGCAGATGCCTATCTGGCTGCGACGCGGCAGGAGAAATTCGCATCATTGGAATCTCTTTGCGAGAGCTTTGCATTTGATTCGGATATTGAGTATGATATTTTTCTTTCAAATCGCTATGTGGATAAGAAGTCTGTTACAGGGCTTGCCACTATGCTGAGAGAGGATTTTAATTTAAGTGTTTATATTGATTGGGAGGATGATCTTGATCGTAACAACGTCAATAAAGAGACGGCGCAGGTAATTAGAAGGATAATCGAGAGTTGTAAGTGCCTATGGTATGTAGCATCCGAACACGCGGATGCTTCGAAGTGGATGCCATGGGAAGTTGGATATATGGATGGGAAAACGGGTCGAGTGGCAATCTGTCCTGTTGTGAAAACGACCATAGATGATGTGAGGTAATTGCAAAACCCTCCTCAGTTGAACATTCCGGCGACTCCGTCGC
>JAUNMP010000367.1 GCA_030537465.1 bacterium | reverse complement strand
CGCCGTCAGGCGGACGTCCGGCACGACTTCGCCGAGGTTTTGCAATTACCTCTTGCGGATTTCGCCCTCCGCGTTGCCGCGGAAAAGGACGCCATGCGGCAGAATGATCGCGGCCTTGCCGTTTGACTTGAGCGAGGTGATCATGTGGAGCAGAAAGGCGTAGTCGCCGCACTTCGGCGGTGGTACGGGCGCGACGCCCTCGCCATGTCCCCAACGACCGAACGGATCATTCTCCTGCGCGCCCTTCATCCATCCCTTCACCGAAAACGGCGGATTGGCGAACGCATAGTCGAACGTCTTCAGATGCGTATCGTCTGTCTTGTGCTGTGGATCCGAGAGCGTATTGCCATGCTTGAGTTCGGCGTCGTCGATGCCATGGATGACCATCGACATCTTGGCCATGCCGATGGTCGCGAGGTCGAGTTCCTGTCCTTCGATGGCAATCTGATCGTACGGACGCCCCGATTCGGCCGCCGCGCGGATGAGGAGCGAACCCGAGCCACAGGTCATGTCGTAGATGGAAATCATCGGGCGCCTGTCCTCGGCGATGTTGACGACCCGCGCCATCACGCGGCTCACCTCGCCTGGCGTGTAGAACTGCCCCTTCGACTTGCCGGACTGCGTGGCAAAGTTCTTCATCAGGTACTCATACGCATCGCCAATGAGATCGTCATCCGCCGCACGGTTGTTGGAGAGGTCGAGGTCCTTGTCCTGGAAGACGGCGATCAGGTTCGAAACCGTCTCCACGAGATCCTTCCCCTTGCCAAGCTTCTGCTCGTCGGCAAAATCCGCATTCGTGATCGTATCCGCCAGCTGCTCGTTCGCCTCGCCAATGCGCGCCAGGATCACGTTCATGCGCTCGCCGATATCGGGCCTGCCCTTGAGCGCCACGAGATCGTCGAACGTACAACCCTCGGGAAGATCGATGTAGAGGTCGGCATCACCGTTCTTTGCGCGGTCGCTGATATACTTGATGAAGAGAACGACCAGCACATAGTCCTTGTACTGGCTCGCGTCCATGCCACCGCGCAATTCATCGCATGCCTGCCAGAGCTTGGTGTAGAGTTGAGATTTCTTGATTGCCATGATTACATTTCCTAAGAGTTAGATTGCATTGTGCGGAGCATGCCTCACTCCGTACAGCTCATGTTCCAGACGTTTCTCATCGCTGCTAGCGATTCCCCGAGGCGACATCGGTTCTCGCGTACAAGTTTTGTCGCCCGTTCAAGTTCACCGGCGATTTCCGCACGTGTCCGTTCGTCCACATCGGGGACGGGGATTTTCGCGATGTGCTTCGCTGAAATCGTCCGCTGCACGGCTCCCGTACTCAAGCGTGACAACCACCGTGCACCACGCGCGCTTTCGAGATAGGCCCGCAGGAAGTACGCCACCGTTCTGTCCCCGCCCATCCGCACAATCCAGACGTTCTCGTCCGCGACCATCTGATACGGACGCGCGTCAACGACCGCAATCCTGAAAGGAACGCCCATACGCGAGATGAGCAGATCGCCCGGTTCCAGAACCGCCTCCGCGCCCCCAACCGGAATCTCCGTAAGGCCCGGCAGATCTTCGTCCACCACGCCCTCGCCAAGGTGCTTGAAGGCGACTTTTCTGGCCGGTGCCGACGGTCCGCCCTCAACGGCCTTCCACGCGCGCAACGGCAGCTTAGCACCACGGCGGATGGACTTGACATACGTTTCCAACGGGCGTGAATTGTTGTAGACAAGATTTTCGCCTAAGTAGAAATCCGGCATCAGATTGTATTCGTTTCCGCCGATCTCTTCCAACGTTCTCGTCGTCACGGCCTCATAGTCGTTGAGATCACGCGCATCCTTGAGAAGCGCGGCCACATCCAATGCGGGCAAGTCCCCGCATGTCCGCTCATAGGCCTCACCGTTGATAAACTTGACTTCACGTGCATTCTCCTGTATCACGACGAGAGCGAAGCTGGCCATCGTGCCATTGAGATAGCCCTTGGGAATCGAGATGACGGACGCAATCAGCCCCTTGCGGACGAGGAACTCCCGATACGACGCCCCCTGCGTACCATTCAATGCCGTCATCGGCACGGCCACGACCGCGCGACCTCCCGGAGCCAACAGACTCGCCGCACGGGCCACAAACACCCAGTCGGCGGACGCGAGGCGCAACTCCGGAAAATTCTCGAATCGTGCGGAAAGCACCCGTTGCGTCTGCGGGATATTGAGCGCCCGCACCTCCAGACCGAACGGCGGAATCAGAACCAGCCTGTCATAGAGCTCTTTGCTCGGTACGAATATGCTCTGCGCGGCGATCTTCGCCCGAACTCCCGTCACATCGCAAAGGATGAATGCCAGCGCCGCCAGCTCGGAATCGCGCGAGAATCCAGCAACGGAGATTCCCTCGTCGCTTCCGCCGGCATTCCAGAGCGCGAACCACGCCGTACGTACGAAACGACCGAATCCGCAGTTGAGATCCGCGACGCGATTCCCCTTCTCGACATCCAACAGCTCGATGCAAAGCTGATCGACGAGCGGATGCGGCGAACACGCGAGACGGCACTCCATCAACATGGACGTCGCTTCGTTGCTGAAGAAATCCACAAGAGACTCTTCGTCGCACGCGCGCATCACATGTCGATACTCCTGCCAGTGACCGACAAGATGCGCCTCCAGAAAGGCCCGCACGTAAAGAGGAAGTCCCTTCTTCCGCTCCAGAATGACTTTCACATCCGGCAAGGGGAATCCGGCCCCTTGTCTCACGGCCTGTAAAAGCACATATGCCGCCGCCAACGTGGCGAACTCCGGCTTTTCCGAAATCCGCCACGCCACCTCCATCAAAAGCCTAATGGCCCTTTCTCGTACAAGATACTTCATACCGACCCACCGTTCGTGATCAGCAAGAAGCATATCATCTAAAGCCCACAATGTCAATAGTAGGGACTTACTAATAATATTTGTTGCGGAAAAGGATGTCCTATAAAATACAACTTTCCCAATTGAGTGGGGTTATGCACGCTCTTGCGCACACGACCCC
>JAUNMP010000095.1 GCA_030537465.1 bacterium | reverse complement strand
ACGAGGACATAGTGTATCAAAGAACCCGGAGGAGCGCAAGGGGGAATCGGAAAAAAGTTGAAAAAAGTTTCAGGGGCCGTTACGCGGCGCGTAACGGCCCCGGAACGGGTTCAATGCTCCATGTTCAAAGTTCCAAGCTCAAGGTCCGGGGAGCGGGGACATTCAGCCTGAAACCTGGAACCCGGAACATGGAACATGTTACTACTCACAGATACGTTTCTATTTGCAAATACACTACACGATCAGCATGCAGTCCCCGTAGCTGAAGAAACGGTAGTCGGCCCTGACAGCCATTGCGTAGGCGCACAGCATGCGCTCGCGCCCCGCGAGGGCGCTCGTCATCATGAGCAATGTCGACTGGGGCAAATGGAAGTTCGTGAGCATGCAGTCGCACACCTTGAACTGATACGGCGGATAGATGAAGATGTTGCTTGCACCGCTGCCTCCGACGACAAGCGGATCTTCCGGACCGCGTTCGCGCGCTGCAACTGTCTCAAGCGTGCGCACGCTTGTCGAGCCCACACAGAACACGCGCCCTCCGCGCGCCTTGCACGCGTTGATGGCGTCGGCTGTCTCCTGTGGCACGGCAAATGCCTCGAAGTCCATCTCATGGTCTTCGATGTCGTCCACCTTCACGGGACGAAATGTCCCAGGCCCCACATGCAGCGTCACGGCGACACGCTGGACGCCCTTCGCGTCGAGCGCCGCGAAGATCTCCGGCGTGAAGTGCAGTCCCGCCGTCGGCGCCGCCACGCTGCCGACATGCTTCGCGTAGATTGTCTGGTAGCGCTCGCGATCGGCCATCTCCTCTTCCCGCGTGCCCTCTCTGTGGACATACGGCGGCACGGGTGTGTGGCCGAATTCATCGAGCAACTCGTTCAAGGGACGTTCAGAGACGAATGCGCATGTCCACATTCCTCCTCCGACCTTCTTCACGAGCTCAACACGGAGTTCCTTCTGGGGGCCGAACACGGCGACCTGTCCCTCTCGTGCGGGTCGGCCCGAACCGATCATCACACGCCAGGAAAGAACTTCGCCACCTCGATCGCCTCGCGCCTCAAGGGAATCCGCATCGGTCGCGGGCGACACCATCAGTATCTCCACCGCTCCAGGCGAATCACTCCACGTGCCCAGCAGTCGAGCGGGAAAAACCTTCGTGTCGTTCACGACCAGCAGGTCATTCGCCGTGATGTATTCGGGAAAATCGCTGACCTTGCGGTGTTCGAGCATACCCGTGTCGCGATGGAGCACCATCATACGGTCGTCACCCCGCTTCTCCGACGGATGTTGCGCGATGAGCCGCTGGGGGAGTGGATACCAGAACTGTTTTGTCTTCATGTCTTCAAATGGAAAGGGGTCAAAAGGCCAATCGGCCAATCAACCCCTTCCATGAGTTACGAGTTACCTACCTGATTCTTCACTGGTCATCACTGCCGTACATGCCCATACCGGCGTCATCGGCGGAATAGCCGTCCAACGTCTGATCGGGAGCCTGGTCGGACGGAGCCTGGGCGAACTCCTGCTGCGCCTCATTGGCGAGCTGGAACGCGGGCTCGTTCTCCTCCTCCTCCTCCTGCGGAATCGGCGTGGTGCCGTACAGGGCCTCCATGCGCTCGCGGGCCTCGCGGCGCAGCTCCTCCATCTCCGCGTCCGAAATCGGCTCGCAGAGCGGAACAAGCTTGAGGTAGCGGTGGAGCGGGAAGCCCGTGCCGCCGGGGATGAGGTGACCGAGGATGACGTTCTCCTTGAAGCCGCGGAGTTCGTCCACACGACCCATCGTCGCGGCCTCGGTGAGGACGCGCGTCGTATCCTGGAAGGACGCGGCGGAGATGAAGGAGTCCGTCTCGAGAGCGGCCTTGGTGATGCCGAGCAGCGCAGGCTGGGCCTCCGCAGGACGGCGACCTTCGGCCATCATCTGCTCGTTCACGCGGAGGAACGTCTGACGGGTAACCTGCTCGCCCCAGATGAAGTCCGTGTCGCCAGGGTTCGTGATGCGGACCTTGCGGAGCATCTGGCGGACGATGATCTCGATGTGCTTGTCGTTGATCTCGACGCCCTGCAGACGGTAGACCTGCTGCACTTCGTTGACGAGGTACTTCTCGAGTTCCTGCGGACCGGAGACCTCGAGGATCTCCTGCGGGATGATCGGGCCTTCCGTGAGCTGCTGGCCCTTCTTCACGCGGTCGCCCTTGAACACGACGATCTGCTTGCCCATCGGAATCGGGTGCTCCTCGACCTGGCCGGTAATGTCATCCTTCACAAGCAACAGACGCTTGCCGCGCACATTCTCGCCGAAGTCGACCACGCCCTCGATCTTGGAGATCTCAGCCGCGTCCTTGGGCTGGCGCGCCTCGAAGAGCTCGGCCACACGCGGCAGACCACCCGTGATATCGCGCGTCTTCGCGGCTTCACGCGGCGTCTTAGCGAGCAGCATACCCGGCGACGCCTTCATTCCGTCGCGCACCATGACGATGGCGCCCGTCGGAATGTCGTGGCTGTCCAGAAGCGCGTTCGGCTGGCCATCCTGCCCCTTGCCGCGGATCTCGATGCGCGGGTGGAGATTCGACTCCCTCGTGTCGAGCACGACGAGGGTCTTGGCGCCCGTTGCGCGATCGGTCTCGCTCTTGACGGAGACGTCCTCCTCGAAGTCCACGAACGTGATCGTACCGTGTTCCTCAGAGAGAACCGGCACGGAGTGCGGGTCCCAGGATGCGACCTTGTCACCCTTCTTGACGGACGCACCGTCTTCGCAGAGCAACACAGAGCCCATCTGCAGCGGATAGCTGTCGAGGCGGGAACCACCCTTCTCCTCGGGCTTGGACCAGATCTCAAGCGTACCGTTCTTGTTGAGGACGACTTCCTTGCCCTCGTCGTTACGCACCTTACGCACATCGACGAACTTGGCAATACCGTCGTTCTTCAGAACGATCTCCGGGACCTTCGCCGTCATGGACGCTGTACCACCGATGTGGAACGTACGCATCGTCAGCTGAGTACCAGGCTCGCCGATGGACTGGGCGGCGATGATGCCCACCGCCGTGCCGATTTCGACCTGGCGGCCCGTCGAAAGGTCGCGGCCATAGCACTTGGCGCACATGCCATGCTCGGCGTCGCAGGTGAGGCCCGAGCGGATCCACACCGTCTCGACGCCAGCCTTGGTGATGCGCTCGCAGGCGGCCTCGTCGATTTCGGCGTTGGCCTCGACGATCGTCTCCTGCGTCCGCGGATCGACAACCTCGTAGAGGGCCGTGCGGCCGAGCACGCGGCTCGCGAGCGTCGCCTTGACTTCGTCGCCTTCGACGATGGCGGAGACCTCGATGCCGTTGACGGTGTTGCAGTCCTCCTGAGAGATGATGACGTCCTGCGACACGTCGACGAGCTTACGCGTGAGGTAACCTGCGTCGGCCGTCTTCAGAGCGGTATCGGCGAGACCCTTGCGGGCGCCGTGCGACGAAATGAAGTACTCGAGAACCGAGAGACCCTCGCGGAAGGACGCGATGATCGGGCGTTCGATGATATCGCCGTTCGGGGCGGCCATGAGTCCACGCATACCGGCGAGCTGACGGATCTGCAGCTTCGAACCACGTGCCTTCGAGTCCATCATCATGAAGATAGGATTGAGCTCGGTCGGATTCGGGTTCTCGGGCGAGATGTTGCGGTCGATGGCTTTGATGAGGCCGTTGCCGACGTTCTCCGTCGCGTTCGTCCACACGTCGACGATCTTGTTGTGGCGTTCGCCGGCGGTGATGATACCCTGCTGGAACTGGCCCTCGATCTTGGCGACCTCGGCGCGGCTCTTGTCGATCACGTCGTCCTTCACCTCCGGGCGGATCATGTCCTTGAGACCCATGGACGCGCCGGAGACGGTAACGTAGTTATAGCCCAGGTTCTTGAGGTCGTCGATCAGCTTCACCGCGACGTCGTGCCCCGCGACGCGGTGGCAGTCGAGGATGAGGTTGCCGATCGTGGACTTCGTGACCTTGTCGTTCCAGAAGCCCATCGCCTCGGGGAAGATCGCGTTGAAGATCACGCGGCCCGCCGTCGTCACGATCGTGCTCTTGGTGGGGTCGCCGTGGGGACGGCCCGTCATACCGTAGTCGGGGTTGCGGAAACGGATCAGCGTCTGGTAGCCAATCACCTTCTCCGCGATGCCGAACTCGACTTCGCCGATGTCGTTGAAGAGCGGGAGGTGCTCCTCGCTGAAGTCGTACTTGCCCGGGAGACGGCCGGAAAGCTTCTCCGGCTGGCCAGGCGTCGTGAGGAAGTAGAGACCAAGGCACACATCCTGCGTCGGCGTCATCACGGACTTGCCGGACGCCGGCGAGAAAATGGAGGTCGCCGCGAGCATCATCAGGCGGGACTCCATCTGCGCCTCGATCGAGAGCGGCACGTGCACGGCCATCTGGTCGCCGTCGAAGTCGGCGTTGAACGGCGTGCACACCATCGGGTGCAGGCGAATGGCCTTGCCTTCCACGAGCACGGGCTCGAACGCCTGAATCGACAGACGGTGGAGCGTCGGGGCGCGGTTGAGGAACACGGTCTTGTCCTTCGTGACCTCCTCGAGAATGTCCCACACCTGGTCGTCATGGCGCTCGATCATCTTGCGCGCGGTGCGGACCGTGTGGCAGATGCCCTTGTCCTTGAGCGAACGGATGATGAACGGCTCGAACAGGCGCAGCGCCATTTCCTTCGGCAGACCGCACTGCGGCAGCTTGAGCTCGGGGCCGACGACGATCACGGAACGTCCGGAATAGTCCACGCGCTTGCCGAGCAGGTTCTGACGGAAGCGGCCCGTCTTGCCCTTGAGGATCTCGGAGAGGGACTTGAGCGGACGGTTGCCCGGGCCCGTCACGGCACGGCCGTGGCGGCCATTGTCGAACACCGCGTCGACGGCCTCCTGCAGCATGCGCTTCTCGTTGCGGATGATGACGTCCGGCGTCTTGAGCGCGAGCAGGTTCTTGAGACGGTTGTTGCGGTTGATCACACGACGATAGAGGTCGTTCAGATCGCTCGTCGCGAAACGGCCGCCATCCAGCGGGACGAGCGGACGGAGTTCCGGCGGAATCACGGGAAGCACGTCGAGGATCATCCACTCGGGCTTGCCGCCCGAGGCGAGGAAGCCATCGACAACCTTCATGCGCTTGGCGATCTTCTTCCGGTTCTGCTTGGAGCGGGTGTTCTGCATCTGCTCCTCGAGCTCGACCATCAGCTTGTTCAGGTCGGCGTCGCGGAGAAGCTTGCGCACCGCAGAGGCGCCCATCTCGGCCTTGAAAAGGTCGCCGTACTTCTCGACGGCCGCGGCGTACTCGTCCTCACTGAGAATCTGGCCGACCTGGAGGGGCGTACCACCGGGCTGGACAACAATCCAGTCCTGATAGTAGAGCACGCGCTCAAGCTCATTCGACGTCTTGTCGAGGATGAGGCCGATGCGGCTCGGGTTGCACTTGAAGAACCAGATGTGGCTCACCGGGACGGCGAGTTCGACGTGGCCCATGCGCTGGCGACGCACCGAGGCAAGCGTCACCTCGACGCCGCAGCGGTCGCACACCATGCCCTTGTTCTTGATGCGCTTGTACTTGCCGCAGGCGCACTCCCAGTCGTGGGTCGGTCCGAAGATCTTCTCGCAGAAGAGGCCGTCCTTCTCGGGGCGGTATGTACGATAGTTGATCGTCTCGGGGTTCTTCACCTCGCCGTGGGACCAGGCGCGGATCGTCTCGGACGAAGCCAGCGACACCTTCACCGCGTCATAGTGGACGGACGCGTTGTACTGGCCGCCGAAGATTTCGCTCGTGTTGTAGGGATTCATTGTCTATGTTCTCCTGTTCACGAAATTAAAGGGTGAAGCCACCGAGTTCGGCGACGGGCGAAGGCGTGGCAATCGGCGCAGCCGCGGCGGGCGCCGGTGCCGCAGGACGCTGCGGCTTGTCGGCGTCGCCGCCGAGAAGCTGCATGTCGAGGCAAAGGCCGCGGAGCTCGTGGATGAGCACCGAGAAGGACTCCGGCATGCCGGAATCAAGCACGTTCTGGCCCTTGACGATCGACTCGTAGATGCGCGTACGGCCCTGGACATCGTCGGACTTGACGGTGAGGAGCTCCTGCAGCGCGTAGGCAACACCGTACGCCTCGAGAGCCCACACCTCCATTTCGCCCATACGCTGACCGCCCAGCTGGGCCTTGCCGCCCAGAGGCTGCTGCGTGACGAGCGAGTAGGGACCAATCGCACGGGCGTGAATCTTGTCCGTGACGAGGTGGTGGAGCTTCAACATGTAGATCACGCCAACCACGACGCGCTGCGCGAAAGGCTCGCCGGTGAGACCGTCGTAGAGGACCGTCTTGCCGTCCGTGTTGATCCAGGCGGCGGCGCCCTCTTCCTTCTCCTGCACCTTGCGGGCCTCGCGGAGAGCCTCGTCGATTTCGTACTCCTGTACGCCGTCGAACACCGGGGTCGCCGCGTGGAAGCCGCAGAGGCGGCACGCGAGGCCGAGGTAGGTCTCGAACAGCTGGCCGAGGTTCATACGCGAAGGCACGCCCAGCGGGTTCAGGACGATGTCGACGGGCGTACCGTCCGGCAAGAACGGCATGTCGCAGCTCGGCAGGATGCGCGAGATGCAGCCCTTGTTACCGTGACGACCTGCCATCTTGTCGCCGACCGAGAGGTTCTTCTTGTCGACCAGGTAGACGCGGACGCTCTTGACGACGCCGCCCTCGCCGGACATGTCGTCAAAACCCTCGTCCTCGGTGTTGACCGCGGCGTCCTCAAGCTCCGCGAAGCGAGGACGGAACGCACCGACGATCTCTTCGATCTTCTCGGCCATCGGGCTCTCGGGAATCTGGAAGCGGTCGTGCGCCTTTGCGAGCTTGGAGAGAAGCCCCTTCGTGATCTTGCGGTTCGCGGGGATGATAATCTCGCCGTTCTCCGAATTCGTCACATCCAGCGGAATCTTCTCGTTGAGCAGCTGATTCGAGAGGGCCGTGGTGAGGTCCGCCTCGAGCTTCTTGCGCTGCTCGGCGCGCTTCTTCTCGGCCTCGCGCGAGGCCTTCTTGGAGACCTTCTCGCCCTCGTCGCCGGCGGAACCGCGGGGCGCATTCTGAGCCGTGGTGACCTTGACGGCCATCACAACACCCGTCGTGCCCGGCGGAACCGTAAGGGAGGTGTCGCGCACATCCGCGGCCTTCTCGGCGAAGATCGCGCGGAGGAGGCGCTCCTCGGGGGAAAGTTCGGTCTCGCCCTTCGGGGTGACCTTACCCACGAGAATGTCGCCAGGATGCACCTCGGCACCGACGCGGATGATGCCGTCGGGCCCCAGGTTGCGGAGCGCGTCCTCACCGACGTTCGGGATGTCGCGGGTGATCTCCTCGGGCCCCAGCTTCGTGTCACGCGCACCGCACTCGAAGGTGACGATGTGCAGAGAGGTGAGCACGTCCTCGCGCACGAGACGCTCGTTGACGAGGATGGCGTCTTCGAAGTTGTAGCCACGCCACGACATGAACGCGACGAGCAGGTTCTTGCCGAGCGCGAGCTCGCCCTGGTCGGTCGCGGGACCGTCCGCGAGGCAGTCGCCTGGCTCGACCTTCTGTCCATGCTTGACGATCGGCTTCTGGTTGAAGCAAGTTCCGGCGTTGCAGCGGCGGAACTTCTGGAGCTCGTAGCGGCGAATGCCCTTCGCGGGGTTGTCCTCGAACTTGGCCTTGCCGGAGGCGAGCGTGCCGTCAGGCGTGACCATGATGAACTCAGAGCTGACGTAGGCGACCGTGCCGGGCTGGTCCGCACAGACGATCACGCGGCTGTCCTTCGCCGCGATACCCTCGAGACCCGTGCCGACATAGGGGCGCTCGCTACGGAGCAGCGGCACGCCCTGGCGCATCATGTTCGCGCCCATGAGCGCACGGTTCGCGTCGTCGTGCTCGAGGAACGGGATGAGGCCGGCGGCGATCGAGATCACCTGCATCGGCGCCACGTCCATGTACTGGACCTCGGCGGCGGGCTTGTCGCAGAATTCGGTCTTGTAGCGGCAGGTCACCTTCTTCTCGGCGAACGTCTTGTCGTCGTTCAGCGGCGCGTTCGCCTGGGCGATCACGTACTGTTCCTCGACATCGGCGGGGAGGTACTCGACCACGTTCGTGACCTTGCCGTCGCGAACCACGCGGTACGGCGTCTCGATGAAGCCGAACTTGTTGATCTTCGCGTAAAGGCCAAGCGAGGAGATGAGGCCGATGTTCGGGCCTTCAGGCGTCTCGATCGGGCAGATGCGGCCGTAGTGAGAAGGATGCACGTCGCGAACCTCGAAGCCCGCGCGTTCACGAGAGAGGCCGCCAGGGCCGAGAGCGGAGAGACGACGCTTGTGCGCAAGGCCGGAGAGCGGGTTCGTCTGGTCCATGAACTGGCTCAGCTGCGACCGGCTGAAGAAATCGGAGATCACCGCGGAGAATGTCTTCGAGTTGACGAGGCGCTGCGGGGTGAGCGGCCCCTGGTTGGCCGCGTCGTGGATCGTCATGCGCTCGCGGATGAGGCGCTCCGTGCGGGCGAGGCCCACGCGGCACTGGTTCTCAAGCAGCTCGCCCGTCGTGCGGATGCGGCGGTTGCCGAGATGGTCGATGTCGTCCACCTGGTCGCGGCCCATGAAGATCTTGAAGAGCAGGCGGATCGCCTCGATCACCTCGATGCCGCTCTCGTGGAGCGTACGGAGCTCCTCGGGGACCTGGCCGGAGAGGCCGAGCTTCTTGTTGATCTTGTGGCGGCCGACGTAGCCGAGATCGTAGTGCGCCAGCTCGAAGAAAAGCTTGTGGATCATCTGCTTCGCGTTCGTGGCGGTCGGCGGATCGCCGGGGCGCATACGCTTGTAGATGTCCTTGAGAGCGTCCTCCTCGTTGTGGATACCGATCTTGGCGTCTTCGCGGAGGGTCTTGATGAGCGTGCCGTTGTCCACGGCCACGTCGACGACCTCGACACGGGTCACGCCCGCAGCGGCGATCTGCTCCATCATCGCCGGCGTGCACGGATCGTAGCGGCGGGCGATCACGGCGTTCGACTCGGTGTCCACGAGGTCCTCCTTCATGACGAGCATGTGGAGTTCCTTCTCGGAATACTTCTTGCCGGTCTCAAGCGTCTTGAAGTCGTAGAAGAGCTTCAGAATCGATTCGTCCGAGCCATAGCCGAGCGCGCGCAGAAGCGTCGTCGCGAAGAATTTCCGGCGACGGCGGCGCTGGTCCATGAAACACCACATCACGTCGTTCGTGTCGAACATGATCTCAATCCACGAACCACGGTCCGGGATGATGCGCACGCTCAGCAACGGCTGGCCGTTCGCGTGCACGGTACGCTCGGTGCTGATGCCCGGCGAACGGTGCAGCTGGGAGACGATCACGCGCTCCGCACCGTTGATCACGAAGGCTCCATCGTCCGTCATCGACGGAACTTCGCCCAGGAAGACGTCCTCCTGGTGCGAGACGTCGCCATCCTTGAGCACGAACGTGGCATGCAGCGGCTTCGAATAGGTCTCGCCCTCGTACATCGCCTGCTGGTACGTGAACTTCGGCTCGCCCAGCTGATACTTCACGAAGTCCAGCACATAGCGGCCATCATAGCTCGCAATCGGGAAAATCTCGTGGAAAATCGCCTGCAGACCATGTTCCTCGCGCTTCGCGGGGGGGACGTTCTCCTGCAGGAAGTCATTGTAGGACTTCGTCTGGATTTCAATCAGATCCGGCGGATCGTACGTATTCTGCAGTTTGCCGAATACCTTGCGCTCAGCTTTCATTGGCTTACCTTTCAGTTATGCACTGATGATTCAAAAACAAACGGAAACGAAAATCGACAGATTTCGCCGCGAATGAAGTGTGGTAAGCGACCACTTTGTTAACTGTTTCGGCGGTGAAGCGTAAATTATAGCATTACTGTCCGAAAAGGGCAAGGGGGCAAATCGATGAAAATTCGGCGAATTCATCCGAAACCGAAAATCAACGCGAAACGGGCTCCATCGAGACGAGAAAGGTGGACGCGACCTCGAGGAATGTCGCGGAGAGCCCGGGTACGGACCTGAGCCGCGTCAACGCGTTCCGCGCCGTGCGGTCCACCTCGCCGTCTCCGCTTCCCTGCAGGATACGAAAGCTCCTGATGACGCCCCCCGAACCGAACTGGAGTTCGACCTTGATTGCGCCAAGCCCGGGATTCCAGTTGAAGCTCTCCTTGTCCCACTCGCGGCGGATGGCCTGCTGGATCAGCGTCACACACCGAGTCAGCTCGTCCTTCGCGATCTGATTGCGTGCCCCGATCGTGTACCCCTGGTTCATGAGCTTTTGGAATTCCTCCGGCGAGAGCGGCTTGTCGGCGGCTGTCCCCTTCCCATACGTCTTGATTGTCGGCGGTGCCTCGACCTTCTTGGCCTTCTCCCTCAGATTCAGCGGCTGGGGCGGTGTCTTGACGAGCTTCGCCTTCTCCCTCAGATTCAGCGGCTTCTGCTTTTCTTTGGGTTTCTCCGGCGGCTTCTCCTTGGGCTTCTCCTTCGGTTTTTCCTTCTCGACGACCTTCTCGACGGCGTCCACAATCGGCTTGGGCTCTTCGATCTTGGGTGGCTCTGGCGGCGGCGGTTCGGGCTGATGCTCCTGCTCCGGAGGAGGAGGATTGGGGTCGGGGTCGGGATCATCGGTCTGCTCGGCCCACGGCGGTACGACCATCAGCATGTCGAGGGGGATGATGACGTCCTGGTTGCGCCGAATCCATTCAGTGATGCCCCAGAAAGTGCCGAACAGGGCAAGGTGCAGTCCAACGGCAAGGGCGAAGGACCGCCAGGAAACTGGCCCCCTCCCCCTTCCGCGACTCTCTTCCCCACCCCCGTACAAATCACTTCTCCTTCGTCACCAGCGCCATCTTGCGCACCTTGCACTTGTACATCACCTTCACCGCCTCCATGATCGCCCCGTAGTTGAGGCGCTCGTCGCCCCGCACGAGCACGGGAACGTCCGGATCGGCGTCGACCATCGCCTTGATGCTCTCCTCCAGGGCCGAAAGAGTGGTCGGCACGTTGTTCAGGTAGAGCTGGTTGTTCACGTCCAGCGTGACGGTGTTCACCTTGGCGTTCTTGCTGGGGAGCGTATCGGTGCGGGCCTGCGGCAGCATGATCGTGATGCCCTGCTCGAGCGCAGGGATCGTCAGCATGAAGGTGACCAGCAGAAGAAACGTCAGGTCGATGAGGGAATTCATGTCGATCGACGCCTTCGAGCCGCCGACCGCCCCCCGATGTCTGCCGCGACGGCTCATCAGGCACCTCTCCCCTGCTCCTGGAACTCAAGCGCGATGCGGCCCATGAGGTCGTCCGCGAAACCCTCCATGTCGGCCAGCAGATCGCGCATCGTCGCGGAAAGCCAGTTGTGGAGGCACACGCCGGGGATGGCGATCAGCAGACCCACGACCGTCGTCACGAGGGCGGAGGAGATGGCCGGCGCCATCGTTGCGATGGTCGCGCTTCCCGCCGCGCCCATCTCCGCGAACGCGTCCAGCACACCCCACACCGTACCGAGCAGACCCAGCATCGGCGCGATGGCGACCACCGTCGCGATCATGCCCATACCCTTCTCCACGCGGATCGACTCCTCGTCCAGGACATGCTCGCACAGCGACTTCACAAGCCCCATCTCATGCGTTGTGAGCGCGGTCGCGGCGTTCGGTTGACGTGACAGGAGCTGGTTCCTCACGTTCGGCGAGAACAGCTTCAGGAGACGCTCGATGCTGCTCCAGTAGATGTTCTCCAGCACCGTATGCCCATTCTCCCGGCGCTGCAGATAATGATCGATGACCGTGCGCCCGCCCATCACGTCACGGGCAACTCGCCGCGAGGCCCGCCGCTGTTCGATCAGCTCGCGCCACTTCCCGAAGATGAACGTGAACATCATGATGCTGGTGCAGATCTGCACCAGCACGATGCCCTTGCCCATCGCGCTCGACCCCGAGAAACCGCTCAACAGCGAATCGGCGAAAAACTCAACCATGCCCATACTCCCCATTCTTGACCGCCGAGGTCACCTGTCCCTCGGGCGGAAGGTCGTTCCGAGACTTGCCGCACGCGGCAAGCACCTTGTCCGTTGTCTGAAAATGCGCCTTGCAGTGGTTCATCAGCCACACAGGCCCATGCTCCCGCGCCATTCGCTCCGCGAGTTCGCGTACACGCGGGTCGCTGGACCCCAGCGGCACCACGCCCAACGGCGAACTCACGCCCGGCTCCACGTCCTCGGCCATGTCGCACAGTGCCCGCAGGAACGTCTCACGCGCCAGCACCGACGCCGCCGCCACCGCGATCGAATAGCTTTCCGCCTTGTGCCGCTGCTCGACGATGACCTTCTTGCCCCGCTCCTTCAAGGAGCGCTTGATCACCGTCTCCGTCGGGGCGAACTGGTCCACCACGATCCGCGGACAGGTCGGCTGCCGCTCAAGCAGTTCCTCGATGCATGTGCCGTGCGCCCAGGCCAGCAGACGGTTGATGTTCTTGATCTTCGCGTAGAGGCGGTTGTAGGCCGCGGGACCAATCTTCACGACCGCATAGCGGTCCGGACCCAGCGCCGAACGAATCATCTGTCCCATCCGCATCAACACGAGGTTGTTCGTGATCAGCTTGCAGTCGCGCACGCCACCCTCGTCCACGTGCTTCACATCCCGAGAATCGTACCACTCGACGCGCAGCTTGCGAAACTTCTCCGCCAGCTCGTCGTCCACGTAGCAGCACGCCACCACCAGCGGACCAAAATAGTCGCCCTTGCCCGACTCGTCGCTGCCCCCATGCGGCGTCGGCGCGCTCTGTCCATTCGAGGCGCCCGTGGACACCGCCGACGTGGACACCCCTGCGGCGACATATCCCGCCCCGCCCATGGTGACCGGCACGACGCCGTTCGGCTCCAGGAAGAACTCCACGAAGTCCTGCGCCTTCGAGCCCTGCACGCAGAACTTGCGACGCCCGTGCTTTTCCTTCTGGTAGAGCGCGCAGTTGAACCCATCCCCCTCCACCGCGGCAAGCGAATACGGAACCTGCTTGGGACGGTAGTTGCCGACCGACAGCAGCGCCAGGAGCCGCTCCTGCTGCGTCTCGTCAAGTTCAAAGGTGAAACATGTCTTCTGTTCAGGCATTTGGGGAATTATACCACAACTGGTGGGCGGTGGGCCTTCGGCGCAACATTTTCCATCAAAACAGGCCCTCTTCCATTACTCTCCCGCACCCCCGCATCTTACAAAAGCCGGCCGCGTTTCCGCGACCGGCTTCCTCGGAGGCCCCATGCCCCGCTCTCTGCCAGACCTTACGCCTTGATCGGGCTGTACTTCGGCACGAGCGTCTTCATGAGGCACCACGCCACGAGATACGCGACCGCGCAGCAGCAGAAGACGATCATGTAGCCCGCCGGCTTGCCGGCGAAGCCCAGGAACTGGAACGCCGTGCCCTGCGTCTCTGCGTAGGTGAACAGCGAACCCGCGCACTTGTTGATGATGAAGGAACCGACGCCACCCGCCATCGCGCCCATGCCCGTCACCGAGGCGATCGTCGACTTCGGGAACATGTCGCCGACAGTCGAGAAGATGTTCGCGCTCCAGGCCTGATGCCCCGCGGCCGCGAGGCCGATGAGGAGAGCCGGGAACCACACGCTGATGCCCGCGAGCGGCTGCGTGACGAGCGCGGCGAGCGGGAAGAACGCGAAGATCAACATCGCGCGCATGCGGCACATGTACGGATTGCCGCCCATCATGCCCTTGTTGATGAAGAACGTCGGCAGCTTGCAGCCATAGATGGAGACCACCGTCACGATCAGGTACAGCGTGAAGATGAGCGCCTGGCCCATGCCGGTCGTCGGGCCATGCCCCTGCTCCTTGAAGTACGCCGGAGCCCAGAAGAGGTAGAACCACCACACACCGTCGGTGAAGAACTTGCCGACGATGAAGCTCCAGGTCTGACGGTAGGTGAAGCACTTCAGGAACGGAATCGGCTTCTCCTCTCCCGCAGCCTTCTCAACCGTCTCAACCTTCTCCACCCTCTCATCCTGCGAGATGTACTCGAGCTCGGCTTTGTTCACGAACTTCGAGTTCTGCGGCTTCGTATACAGCCACTGCCAAAAGAACATCCAGATGAAGCCGGCGCCACCGATGATGATGAAGGCCATCTGCCAGCCAAGCCACTTCGCGAGCACCGGAATCGTGAGCGGGGCCGCAAGGGCGCCCACCGACGCGCCGGAGTTGAAGATGGACGTCGCGAACGCGCGGTCCTTCTTCGGGAAATACTCCGCCGTCACCTTGATGGCGGCGGGGAAGTTGCCGGCCTCGCCCAGCGCCAGCACGGCGCGGCACGCGAGGAAGAGCCACACGGAGACGGCTGCAACGGCCGCGGCGACGTCACCCGTCGCCTTCGCGAGCTCGGCCGTCTTCGAGACGCCGTCCACGAACCAGCAGGTCGCGATGTCGCAGCCCGCGTGCAGGCAGGCGCCGAGGGACCACACGAAGATGGCCCAGAGATAGCCCTTCTTCGTGCCCATCCAGTCCACGAACTTTCCGGCGAAGAGGCAGGCCGTCGCGTAGATGAGCGAAAACCAGGCCGTGATCGTGCCGTAGTCGGCGTCCGTCCAGTGGAACTCGGGCTTGATGAAGTCCGGGAAGGTCAGAGACAGCACCTGCCGGTCGAGATAGTTCACCGTCGTGGCCACGAACAGCAGAATGCACATGGTCCAGCGGAATTTCGTCATTTTGCCTTCACTCATTTACTCTTTCCCTTCTTCGTCGCGGCCTTCGGGCCCGCGTTTTTTGCTTTCGCGGCCTTCGCCGCCTTTCCGGTATCGCCCAGAAAATCCTGAATCCTCTCCATCGTCTCGGCGCTGAGGATGTGCTCCATGAGGCACGCGTCCTTCTCCGCGATGCTCTCGCTCACGCCAAGCTTCTGCAGAAAAGCCTTCAGCAGCGTATGGCGGCCGAGCACCAGCGACGCGACGCGGCGCCCCTTCTCCGTCAGCTCGATGTTGCCGTATGGCTCCTGCGTCGCCAGCTCGAGCTTCTTCAGCTCGCCGATGGCCTTCACCACGCTCGGCATCTTGACGTTGAGGGCAAGCGCCACATCGCGGACGCGGGCGTAGCCCTTGTCCTGGATGAGGACGTGGATCTCCTCAAGGTAGTCTTCCAGCGACTTCGTCATCGAAAGGTTTAAAGTTTAAAGTTCAAAGTTCAAAGTTGAAGGGCGGAACGCGGGGTCAGGCCTGGTGGCCCTCGGTGATTTCATCCCCCGCCTCCATTGGCGACGTTGCCGCTACCCCATCGGACGTCGCCGCCTCGGCAACAGGAGCATCCTCCACAACCGGTGCGTCCCCGGTGGTCGCCAACTCCTCGACGACTGCGGGGACAGCCACGCCGCCACGGGTCGGATTGCGGCGCACGAACTCCTTCGCGAAGGCGCGGTACGCCTCGGCGCCACGGCAGGACGGATCGTAAAACACGACCGGCTGCCCATAGCTCGGCGCCTCGCTCGTACGCACGTTGCGCGGAATCATCGTCTCGAACACCTTCTCGCCGAAATGCTCGCGCACCTCCGCGATCACGTCCTGCGAGAGGCGCGTGTTCGCGTTCACCATCGTCATGAGGATGCCGTTGAGCTCGAGATCGGGATTCGCCCCGTTCGTCTTGAGGCGGGCGATCAGGTCCTGCATCACGCCAAGCCCCTCGAGCGCGTAGTACTCGGCCTGCATCGGCACGAGAATGCCGTCGGCCGCCGCGAGGGTGGACGTCATGAGAATGCCCAGCGACGGCGGGCAGTCGAGAAGGATGTAGTCGAAGACATTCGCGTCGCGGATCGCCTGCAGCACGTTCCGCACCACCTGCAGGCGGTCGGGACGATGCGCGAGGTCAATCTCGCTGCCGGAGAGGTTGACTTCGGACGGGATGACGTTGAGGTTCTCGTACGGCGTCGGCTGGATCATGTCGGCGATCTGGCGCTGACCGATCAGGCAGGGATAGAGCGACACGCCCTCCTGCGTCTGCAGGCCAAGGCCCGTCGTCGCGTTCGCCTGCGGGTCGAGGTCGATCACCAGCACCGTGCGGCGCTGCCGCGAGAGCGCCGCCGCGAGGTTCACCACCGTCGTCGTCTTGCCCACGCCGCCCTTCTGGTTGGCGATCGCGATCACGCGCGTATTGATCTTCGTTTCCATATTAAGTCCTACACCCGTCTCACAAGTTGGAAGAATCTGTCCTGATAGCGCTCGAAGACGCCTTTTTTCTGAAGGAAGGCCCCGAGTTCCTTGACCAGCCTCGGATTCGCCTGCGCCTTCGCGAACGCAGCCTCGACCTCGCTCTGGAGTTCGGGGGCGAGAAGATCCATCTCGGCACGACGCTGCGCCGCCTCGAATTCCCGGACGTTGACCGGGGCGGAGGCATTGACATGCAGCCAGAAGAAGTGAATCAGCGACACGTCCCAGGGATCGTCGACGCCCTGGATGACCGCCGCGAACGCGTCGTTCGTCTCCACGACATCCGCCACCACCCGCGCCGTCACCGCCTCCATGGAGTCCGTCACCACCTGCTCGGAGAACGCCTCCTGGGAGAGCCGGTAGCCATACTGGAGGATGCGGATCGACTCGCGGTTCTGCTTCAGAAAGTCAAGATACTGCCGCGCCTGTTCCCCGAACCCCTCCAGACAGTCCTGCGCATACGCCTCCGGCGTGATGATCGCCGGCTTGTGCGCCTCGAGGCGCCCCTCGCGGATGCGGACCTTGCCCGGATCGTCCTGCAATTCGGCGATGTGGCGGTAGTTGATCCGCGTCTCCCCGAATGTCTCAAGGGCACGAGAAGGCCCGCGCACCACTTTTGTGTGGTGCACGGCGTACCAGAAATCGAACTGCCTTGTCCCTTCTTGCATCTGTTCGCAGAATGATAGCAGATATCAGGCGCGGAAACAAGGGCGAATCTGCGCCCCTTCGAACAACGGGTGTGATTGCGGAATGTTGAACCCGTACGTGGTCTCCAGGCGATATTCCCTT
>JAUNMP010000094.1 GCA_030537465.1 bacterium | reverse complement strand
GGTTCCTGCGTTCGCTGCGGCGAACAGAGGAACTCGGTCTCTATCGTCAGTCGTATTGCGGCTGCGAATTCTCGAAGCGCCCGTGAGGCGCTTCGAGTTCTTTGGAGGGATCAGCCAAGCACCTTCGCGATGCGCGCGACGGCGTCCTCGACGTTAGCGCGGCTGTTGAAGGCGGAAATGCGGATGTATCCCTGGCCGTCCTTGCCGAAGCCGGCGCCCGGCGTGGTGACGACGTTGGCCTCCTTGAGGAGCTTGTCGAAGAATTCCCAGGAATCCCCCTTGACGTTGACCCAGAGGTAGGGGGAGTCGACGCCGCCGGTCACGTTGTATCCGAGCTTGAGCAGGGCGTCCTTCATGATTTTGGCGTTCTCGAGGTAGAAGTCGATGGTCGCCTTCGTCTGGGCCTTGCCCTCGGGGGTGTAGATCGCCTCGGCGCCACGCTGGGTGACATAGGAGCAGCCATTGAACTTCGTGGTCTGACGGCGGGTCCAGAAGGGACGCAGCTCAACCGCCTCGCCGGCGGCCGTGTAGCCGACCAGACCCTTCGGGACGACCGTGTAGCCGCAGCGCACGCCCGTGAATCCAGCAGTCTTGGAATAGCTGCGGAACTCAATCGCGCACTCGCGTGCGCCGTCGCACTCGTAGATGGAGTGGGGAATGCCGGGCGTGCGGATGAAGGCCTCATAGGCGGCGTCGAAGAGGATGAGCGCCTTGTTGGCGCGAGCCCAGTCGACCCACTCCTGCAGCTGGGCCTTGGTGGCGACTGCGCCGGTGGGATTGTTCGGATAGCAGAGGTAGACGACGTCAACGGGTTCCTTCAGAACCGCGGGGGAGGGCACATAGCCGTTTTCGGCGGTGCAGTCGAGGTAGACGAGATTGCCGTAGCGACCGTCGGCGTTGATGCCCGTACGGCCTGCCATCACGTTCGTGTCGACGTAGACGGGGTAGACGGGGTCACCGACCGCAATCTTGACGTCCGCGCCGAAGAGCTCCTGAATATTGCCGCAGTCGCACTTGGCGCCGTCGGAGATGAAGATCTCGTCCGCCGCCACGTTGATGCCGCGATCCTGGAAGTCGTTCTTGGCGACCGCTTCGCGCAGGAAGGCATAGCCCTGCTCGGGGCCATAGCCATGGAAGTTCTCGCGCGTACCCTCATCGTCGACGGCCTTGTGCATGGCCGCAATCACCGCGGGGGCGAGGGGCTCGGTGACGTCGCCGATGCCGAGGCGGATGATCTTCGCCTCGGGGTGGGCCTCCTGATGGGCCTTGACGCGGTGGGCGATTTCGGTGAACAGGTAGCTGGCCTGGATCTTCAGGTAGTTTTCATTGACGCGGATCATCGTTGGACTCCATTTTCATTGGAACGGAAACGTTGCACATTATATCATCTTGGACCTCGCGTGTCTATTGACGCAAGCCCGCGGATTCGGTAAAATATCCAATCAAATTTTGAGGGACCCAGAGTCTTACTGAAAAGGAGTGCATCGGTGAACGTGATAGAACCCCTGATCGATCTGCAGACCGTGGATGGAATGATCCGCGAACTCGAGATGGAGGAAAAGGACATCCCGCGGCGCAAGGCCCAGGAGAATGCGCGCCTCGCGGGCGTGAACGCCGCGTTGGAAATCGCGATGAACCAGGTCACGGCGATGCAGAAGCGTATTGATGATGAGCGGGCTGAGGCTGCCGAGCTCCGTGAGAAGGCGCAGCAGGCCCGTATCGCTCAGGCCACCATTGGTTCGAACCGTGAACTTCAGCAGAACTACATGCAGGTCGATGGTCTCGAGCATGAGGCCGAGGCCGCAGAGACTCGTGCCGCGGCTCTTGAGGAGGACGATCTCGAGGATCTCAAGCGCCGCGCTTCGGAGGCGCAGGCCAAGGTTGATGCGGAGAAGGGTGGCGTCGACTGCAATGTCGACGATCTCGATGAGCGTCTCACCGGTGTGAAGGAACGTCTTGCCGAGCTTCGCGCCGAGCGCGCCGAGAAGGCGAACGCGGTCAAGGCGATTGACCCTGGTTTTCTGCTCTACTATGAGCGCCTCAGCACCAAGCGCTGGCCCGTAGTTGTTCCTCTGAGCGACGATGGCGTGTGCGATGGCTGCCATATGAAGCAACCGCCGTTCGTGGCGCAGCTCGTGCAGCATAACAGCGCGGCGGCCGCGAAGGGCCTAAAGCAGCAGCGCGCGGCCTGCACGATGTGTGGGCGTCTCCTTTACGGAGATCTTTGATTCGATTTCTTCGGTGGCCCCGCGAGTGACCGGTCGCGCCCGAAAGGGTGAGGAAAGTCCGGACTCCGCAGGGCAGGGGACTCGGTCGTCAAGGCCGGGACTGCGGCGGCAAGCGCCACAGATGGAAAGCGTCACAGAGAATAGACCGCCCTCTTGAGCCTTGTGCGAAGGAGGGTAAGGGTGAAAAGGCGGTGTAAGAGACCACCGGGGTTGCGTGAGAGCGCGCCCGCACGACAAGCCCTCCCCGGAGCAAGATCAAATAGGGGACCGACGGGCTGCCCGTCCGGTTCTGGCAAGGCCAAACGCCGCGTGGTCTTTACCGCGCGTGCCGGCGAAGCAAGATCAGGTCCCGGGTTGATTGCGTTAGATGAATGATCGGACCCGCAAGGGGAACAGAATCTGGCTTATTCGCCGCGGAGCCACCGAAGATTATTTTTTCAAGGAGTTCTATGTCTCGTGTAATCGCCATTGACGGTCCAAGCGGATCTGGTAAAAGTTCGACCTCCAAGCGCGTGGGCAAGGCACTCGGGTTCCTGCATGTCGACTCGGGGGCGCTCTACCGCATTATGACCTGGCAGTGTCTCGAGCATGGTGTCGACACTTCCAATCCCGAGGCCGTGGCCGCCTTTGCGGAGAAGGTGAAAATAGAGTGTCGTCCCGAGAATGGAGCGATTTCCTACTATGTGGACGGCGAGCTTCCGGGCGATCGCATCCGCACGCCCGAAATCAACGCCCATGCGTCTCCCGTCGCGACGGTGAAGGCCGTTCGCGACCGCGTGACCGCGATTCTCCGCGGTCTGACGCAGTATGGCGATCTCGTCGTCGAGGGGCGTGACATCACAACTGCCGTGTTCCCCGATTCGCCTGCCCGCTTCTATCTCACCGCCTCCGCCGAGGCGCGCGCGCTGCGTCGCCAGAAGGAGGAGGTCGAAAAGGGCATCGCCAATCAAACGGCCGAGGCGGTGAAGGCCTCGCTTCTCGCACGCGATGCGATTGATTCAACGCGTAAATATGCGCCGCTCAAGAAGGCGGACGGCGCGTTGGAGATCGACTCCACGGCGTTGACGCTTGACCAGGTCGTCGAGACGGTGCTGAACGCACTGCCGGCGGACTGGAAATGAGCTTCGTTGAAGAGTGGTCCGCCCGCGCCGCTTCTGCAGACGGTGTCGTCTTTGACTTCGGGGGCGTGATCTCGGTGTCTCCCATGGAGGGATGGGAGCTCTATCCGTTCTGTGCCGCACGTGGCGTTGATCGTACAACTGTCGCGGCTGGCTGGAAGCGTTATCGGCATCTCTGGGATGGCGGGTTCATTTCGTTCGACGAAATGTATCGTCGGATCTTTGCGGATGCCGGGGTGGAGATTTCCGGGGCCGATCTTGAGGAACTCTGGGAAATCGACGCCGTCGGCTGGATTCGCAATCTGCGTCCCGAGACATTGGATCTGATGCGCATGCTGAAGGCCCAGGGGAAGAAACTGGGCATCCTCAGCAATATGTCGCCGGATTTCCACGACCGACTCTTCGTGCCGAGGGCGGCGGATTACCGCGCCTTGGCCGATGTCGAGGTGATTTCCGGACTCGAGAAGCTCTATAAGCCCGAACGCCCCATCTACGACCTCACCCAGCGGCGTATGGGTCTGTCGCCGGAACGACTGCTCTTCTTCGACGACACACCGGTGAACGTCAATGCTGCCCGCTCTTACGGTTGGCAGGCTGAAGTCTATTCGATCAAGTGAAGCGAATGAGGATCAGCTTCAGGAGGTCAAGGAAGCGCACCGGCCAGAGCCGAGTGGGCGTGTCGGCCTCGAGCGACATCTGAAGGCTTCTCTGCATATCGGGGAAGAAGTCGAGGCCCGTCAGTTTTTCGATCTCGTCCACGGAGACGATGTTGTGGACCGGGAAGTCCCAGCGACGTGCGGTCTGGTTCATCAGAACCGCGAGCATACGGACACTGTCCTCGGTCTGAGAGGCAATCACCATATAGAATTGTTCGGGGACATTGATATCGGTCTGTCCAAGCTTTGACCTGCTCTGCCCGGGGGCGGGGGGAACCGTGCCGACGATGACCCAGATTTCGCCGTATGCGGATGTCCACAGATCGGAGATCCTCTGTTCCATTTCGCGCCAGGGGCCGCGGTTGAGACCTGGTCTCTGGGGGGCGACATTCGTCATCTGGAAGGTTCGGCGTTGGATTTCTGGACCGAAGCGCGTGACGATTGCGTGGTTCGGGGCCATATGGCCGCGATCATAGCCGGAGTTCGCATAGTCCTTCGGTTGCGGTGAGGATGCAACTCCCTTGTCCTTCTGGAAATTCGGACGTTTCCCTGCCTCGTGGCTGGCGGTGCGGGGAACGTGATAGGCCACCCAGACGGGATGCCGCAGCGAGGGCGACCAGCCAATCCTGAACTCCCCGCGGTCAAGGACGACGATATCCGCCGGTGCCGGGGCTCCAACGCGAACGGGATCGCCCGCGAAGCTGACCATACCTTCAGGGATGGGATCGTCCGGCGTGTTGACGGCATCGCGCCCAGTCCAGCCAAGTGCGTCGGTGATGAAGGCCGTTCTGTCACCCAGGTACTCCAGGGGAGCCGTGAAGAAGCTTCGATGGGACGCAAGCCAGGCCGCTGGATGATGGACGTAGATGTCCCCGCAGATGCAGAGCAGCGCGAAGCCGACAACGAGGAAGGCCGCGACGATGCGCGCCCAGAGGCGAAGAGGGCCAGTTTCCCCGGATTTCTTCTTCTTCGAGGGCTTTTTCTTAGGAGCGGACTTGGCCTTGACGTCCTTCTTCGCGGACTGGTCCTTTTTCGGGGTCGGTTTCATTTTTCAGGTCTTGGTCTAAGTACGTAATCGTAGACATGCTGAACCGCCGTGGCGAATTCACCATAGGTGAAGGAGTCCGGCGCAAAGTCGGCATGGGGATCAGGTATGAGGGAGACGCGGGCTCGGGGAATTTTGTTTCCAAATCGGGAGAGCGTTGCCGCATCAGGAAGGATAATGGCCGCGGCATGCCGCAGCGCGCCACGCTCGAGGGCGCGCGAAAAGGCCGAACGGGGGCCCTTGAAGAAGCCGGGCGAAGTGAGCGGCGTGTGGACCTCTGCGACATAGGGATAGGTCTTGACGGTGACGCGGTCCGTTGCACGCACGACAAGAGCACCGTCGTTGAAGCCATGAAGTACGTCATAACTACGCCTGGAAACGAGCGAGACGCAACGGAAGAAAAGAATCAACGCGGAGAGCAGTCGGCGGATGGATGGTCGAGGCGGCAGATGCTCGCAGAAGGGTAGACGGGGGGCCGTGAAGACTCTGGCACCAGCTGGCAATGCGGCCGTGAGGAGAGGAGAAACCCTGGGAACGAGGACATCAACAGCTCGCCCTTGTTCGAGAAGAGTGGCTACTACGTCCTGTATCCTCAGAATTTCCGGAGCGTCGACGTGGACTCGCGTCGAAGAGACAATCAATACGGCCGACGGCATGGACCTTGGCTCAGATGTCTCCCAGCTCGATGCGGATGGTGCGGGATTTCATGGCGTCCGCCTGTGCCTGAGAGGCCGTGCCATTGGTTTCTTCGGGCGGCATCACGACGAGACGGGCACCGCAGGACGGGCACTCAACGGTCTGCCCGACCATGTCGCGCGGAGCTTCCAGCTCCTGGCGGCAGGACACGCACACGAAGGACACGAAGCTGTTTTCGTCTGCCATAATCGACTCCGGAAATGAAAGGACTTTTTCTGGTTGAAATCTTATGCGTGTAGAATACTCTAAACCGTCCCGAAATGCAAGTGCGTTATTTCGCGAACGGCGAGGCCCGTTTGACCAGCTGCAGATAGCGGATGGTCTCAACAACGTCGTCCAGGGCGACGGGGAAGGGCGCTGCTGTGCGCACGGTTCCGTAGAGAGCCTTCCAGTAGGCCTCGTGCCCCGAAAGCGACTCGCCTGCGAGCGGCACGGGAATGTCGACGACGGGAAGTTCCTCGTGCATGTCGGTGAGCGGTGGCGTGCGGACACTGGAGCGGCGCCGGGTGAACTTGAAGTTGGGGTCGAGAATATGGAGGTTTCCGTTTTCCGCAGCCGGCATGGCCGTGAATGTGCCACGCGTCCCCCGGATTTCGAAGGCGGGGCCGGGAGAGAGTTCGCCCCCGTTGATCTCGACGCTGGCGGTGATTTCGCCGCGGGACTTGAGGACGATGCGGGCGAAGTCTTCCGCATCGCCGAGAGAGGCGACGCGTTTGAGCTCGCTCCAGAGCTGGGCAGGCTGAGCACGCATAAGCGCGGTCGCCTGAAGCAGCGCGTCCTGTCCCTCATACCAGGAGCACCCGCCGAGGCAGCGCTTCACGCTCTGCCAGTCGTCTCGGCGGACGTAGTCCTGATGGCGCACGTGGACCTCGAAGATTTCGCCGAGACGGGGGTCGTCGAGCACGGATTGGGCTAGACGGAACTCCGGGGAGAAGAGTCCCGGAGTAGAGGCGAAAAGTTTGCCGCGCGCCTTGACCGAGGCGGCCTGAAGCATCTTCGCATCCTCGTGCGTGGTCGCCAGTGGAGCTTCCACGACGGTCCATCGCCCGCGGCGCAGCGAGGAGAGGGCGCAGGCGACATGGTCCGTCGTGGGGAGGGTGATGAGCACGAGGTCGATGTCCGGATCATCGAGCATGTCCTCCACGCGACGATACATATGCACGTCCGGGTAGTCTTTCTCGATGATGTCGCGGCGTTCCTTCATGAGGTCGCAGACTGCCACGAGACGGTAAAGTCCCGGAAGCGCCTTGAACGCGGGGATGTGGTTGAAAAGCGCTGCGCGCCCCAGCCCCGCGATGCCGACACGGACGGGCGGCCGCTGCGCCACGACTTCGTTATCTGCTTCCATCGTCAATCTCCAAAAGATGATGTTCCTTGCTTTGGTGGAGATTCTACCGAAACATTCCGCGACTGTCAAGCAATGGGTGTGATATACTATATCTACTCAAAGGAACACTGTATATGCGCATTGTAGACTGCGACTACTTCGTCGTCGGCTCGGGAATGAGCGGACTCATGGCAGCCCTCCACCTGGCTTCCGCCGGGAAGGTCGTCCTTGTCACCAAGGAGCGGCTTGAGGATTGCAACTCGAATTTTGCCCAGGGGGGGATCTGCTGTGTGGCGGACCCCGCCGATACCTTTGAAAATCACGTCCAGGACACGCAGATCGCGGGTGCCGGCCTCTGCGACGAGGCGGTCGTCCGCCAAATCGTCTCCGAAGCCCCCGCCGCAATCAAGGATCTCATCGCCTGCGGCGTGAAGTTCAACAAGAAGGAGGACGGTTCCTGGGATCTCGGCCGCGAGGGCGGCCACTCCATGCGCCGCATCTTCCACGCGGGCGACATCACCGGCCAGAAGTGCGAGGCCGCGATGATCCGCACGCTGAAGAAGCACCCCGCAATCCAGGCGCACGAGCGGACGATCGTGATCGACCTCATCATCACGAAGCGCATCGGTGTGAAGGGTCCCAACCGCTGCGTGGGCGCCTATGTGCTCGACAAGGAGACGAACGAGATCTACGCGGTCCGCTCCCCGAATACAATCCTCGCCACCGGCGGCTGCGGTAAGGTCTACCTCTACACCTGTAATCCGGATGTCGCGTCCGGCGATGGCGTGGCCCTCGCCTGGCGCGCCGGCGCCAAGATCGCGAACATGGAGTTCATCCAGTTCCATCCCACCTGCCTCTATCATCCGAAGGCCAAGCGCTTTCTCATCAGCGAGGCCGTGCGCGGCGAGGGCGCGGTGCTCGTGGACCGCAAGGGGCGCCCGTTCATGCAGAACTACGACGCCCGCGGCTCGCTCGCGCCGCGCGACATCGTCGCCCGCGCGATCGACAGCGAGATGAAGCGCACCGGCGAGCCCTACTGTTGCCTCGACATCCGCAAGAAGGGACGCGCCTTCCTTGAAAAGCGCTTCCCCAACATCTTCCACAAGTGCCTTGAATTCGGCATCGACATGTCGAAGGACCTCATTCCGATCGTCCCCGCGGCCCACTACTGCTGCGGCGGCGTGCAGGCGACGGTCGACGGCGTCACCTCCGTGCCCGGACTCTCCGCCATCGGTGAGACCGCCTGCACGGGCCTCCATGGCGCGAATCGCCTCGCCTCCAACTCCCTGCTCGAAACGCTTGTCACCGCGCGACAGACCGCGCGCCGGCTCACGGCGCATCCAGAGGCTTCGGTCAAGGACATCAAGATTCCCGCCTGGCGCATCGGCCGCGCGGTCGAACCGGACGAGGCCGTGCTCGTCTCCCACATGTGGGACGAGATCCGTCGCCTGATGTGGGACTATGTGGGCATCGTCCGCACGAACAAGCGCCTCGCCCGCGCCGCACACCGCATCAAGACCCTGCGCAAGGAGATCCGCGAGTACTACTTCGACTATCTGGTCACGCCCGACACGCTCGAGCTGCGCAACCTTGCCGTCTGCGCCGAACTCATCGTCCGCAGCGCCCAGAAGCGCCATGAGAGCCGCGGTCTGCACTACACGCTCGACTACCCGCTCAAGTCCGCCCGTCCCCATGTCACGGTCCTCCCCGGCTTCCCCGTGAAGCCGAACTGATCACCGTACCGCAAACTCCCATAGGAGAGCCCCGGCATGAAATCTTCGTCACTGTCCTTCGTCCTTTCACTCGCCGCGGCGCTCTCTTGTGTCGCCGGCGAGACGATCTACGCGCCGGAAAACGCTCCGCGGGAGGTCCGTTTCGCGAATCCCCCCGCCTCGGCGCGCATCCTACCCATCCACCATGGTCGCCCGAATGACCTCGCGAAGGCGGACGCCGAGCTCGACGCACTGCGCCGGGAGGGCTTTGGCGGCTTCGTGGGGAATGTGAGCTTCACGGATTATCTCGAATCGCCCGAGGCGTGGAAGACCTACAAGTATGTCGTCGACAAGGCCCACGCAATGGGCATGGCGCTTTGGCTCTACGACGAGAAGGGCTACCCCAGCTGCACCGCGGGTGGCAAGACGCTGGAGGGGCATCCCGAGTGGCAGGCGCGCGCCTATCTCATTGCCGTCACGAACGTCCCCGCCGGATCGGCGGCGCAGCCTCCCTCGCCTCCCGGAAAGCCCGTGGCGACGCTGCGTCGCACCTCCGCCGACGGAAAGACGGAGACGGTGTATGTCATTACCGACGACTACATCCGCGAGGGCACGCACGTCTCCATTTCCGTGAGCCAATTCAAGTACGCCTATCCGAATCTGCTGATGGCGGAGCCGACGGCGCGCTTCATCGCGCTCACCCACGACGCCTACAAACGGGAGCTGGGACCTTCGCTCAAGGCGATCACCTCCACGTTCACGGATGAACCATCCCTTATGACGTCGTGGATGAAGCCCATGCCGTACTTCTGTCTACCCGTGAGCGACGAGTTGATCGCCGCCTACGCGAAGACGGCCGGGCATCCGCTTGCGGACGATGTGCCCGAGCTGATCTCGGGCGCCGCCGAGGGACGCGTCGCCGCGACGCGCCACAGGTACTGGACCATGGTCGGCGACCGCGTCGCGGAGAACTACACGCGGCAGCTCACGAAGTGGGCGGACGCAAATGGCGTCGAGAGTGGCGGACACCTTCTCGGGGAGGAGGGACTCGTCGGACACGTCTGCCTCTACGGCGACTTCTTCAAGGTGCTCCGCGGACTCTCCGCGCCAAGCTGCGACATGCTCACGAGCATCCCCCCGCGCGTCAACTGGCTCACGCCGCTGCTCGCCGGCAGTGTCGGTGAGCTCAACGGTTCTCGCCACGTGATGAGCGAGGCGAGCGACCACTCCGAGAAGTATCGTCGCGAGGGCGACACGCGTCCCGTCTACCAGGTGAGCGTCCGCGAGATCGTCGGTTCGCTCAACCGCCAGATCTGGGGTGGCGTGAACACCTTCACGAGCTACTACCGCTGGGGACCCTTCGACCGCGCGGAGCGTGTCGCGATCAACGAGGAGATCGGCCGCACGATCACGTTGACCCGCGAGGGACACTCGGCGGCCGACATCGCGCTGCTCTATCCTGCGGACGCGCTGAAGGTCGGCTTCGAGCCTCAGCTGCGCGGCGGCGGCGGAATCTCCGCCGTACGCACGGCCAACTTCGTCAACACCGCGGGCCGCGCTCTCTTCTCCGCCAACCGGTCCTTCATGATCGTCGACGCGGAATCGCTTGAGCAGGCGAAGGTGGAGTCGGGCGTTCTCACGAAGGGCGCGCTTCGCTGGCGCACGGTCGTGCTGCCGGGCGTGAACACCCTGCCGATCGAGACGGCGCGCCGCCTGGAGGAGTTCCGCAAGGCCGGCGGGCTCGTCATCGCGCTCGGGGACCGTCCGCGGAATTCGTGCACCGCATTCCCCGATGGTGAGATCACCCGTCTTTCCGCGGACTGGACGTTTCTGCCCGATGCCGAGGCGGCACTCCTCACCGACGTACTTGATGTCCGCCATGAGCCTGCGATCCGTCGTGTGCGCGGCGAAGAGGGCTCCCTCCGTACTGCCCACCGCCGCACGAAGTCCGGCGATGTCTTCTTCGTGATGAACGACACGGGCGACATCTGGAGCGGCGCGGTGCGCCTTGCGGGTGGCGGCTCCGCCCGTGTGTGGAATCCGCGCGTGGGACTCTCCACGTCCGCCACGGGGGATATCGCCCTTGAGCTGCCGCCGTTCGGCGGCGTGGTGCTGACGACGGAATCCCCGGTGGACGGCCATCTCAACCCGGACGCCGGCGCTACGTTCGCGAAGACGCTTGTGCCAGTCGAGAAGAAGACCGTTTCCGTCTCGCTCGGCAAGGGGAAGTTCGTCGCCGGTGGCGAAAAGGCCCTCGCCGACGGTTGGCACCGCGTGGAGGTTTCGCTCACGAAGGAGGGCGTGGACACATTCGCCTTTCTGAGCCGCGAGTACGCAAAGTCACCGTTCGATCCGAAGGCGAAGGGCGTGGCGTTCACGGTTCGCGTGCCCGAGACGACGGGGGGCGGCGCCAAATGCGGCGTCTTCCTTGTGACGCGCGATCGGCTCCAATGGTACGCACAGGGACATGTCTCGCTCTCCGAGAAGGGCGAGCGCGAGGTCGTCTGCGCGTTCTCCGACTTCTTCCTGCATGGTGCGCCGAAGCAGGGGAAGACGGCCCGGTTCAAGCCCGATGACGTCATGCGGATCAATTTCGGCTTTGGCGGCTACTACGGCAAGGCGGGGGAGCGCGTCGTCTTCGAGGTGTCCGCGCCGAAGTCGTTTCTGCTCGCGAAGCCGGTCGCGAAGATCGAGACGCCCGATTGGCGTCCTCTGCAACGCTGGCGCGGCTTCAACCTGCTCGGCATGTTCCGCGCGCCGACGATCGGCCTCGCTCCCGACCCGCGTGTGGACGGGCATTTCGTCGAGTGGGAGTTCAAGGTGATGAAGGGCTGGGGATTCAACTTCGCCCGTCTGCCGATCGACTACCGCATCCTCGTGAAGGGCGACTCGTGGACGAACCTCGACGAGGCGAAGATGAAGCACGTCGACGACGCCATTGCCTGGGGGCGCAAGTACGGCATCCACGTGCAGGTGGCGCTCCACCGCATCCCGGGCTACTGCATCCTCGACCAGACGGAGGCCTTCCCGCTTGGGACGAGTCCCGAGGCGCAGCAGGCCGCGTGCGCGCTGTGGTCCGCCTTCTCCCGCCGCTGGAAGGGCATCCCCAACGAGGAGCTCTCGTTCAACCTCTTCAACGAGCCGACCCGCCACACGGCCGGCGCAAACTATCCGCCGCTCGCGCTTCGGCTTATTGAAGCCATCCGCCGCGAAGACCCCACGCGCTTCATCATGATCGACGGCAACGAGTGCGCCTCGAAGCCCGTTCCCGAGGTCTACGGCATCCCCGCCGTCGGTCAGGCCTTCCGCGGCTACACGCCCCATGCGATCACCCACTACGCGAGCGGCTACATCAAGACGCCCGCGGAACCGCCGACCTGGCCGCTGCAGCCGAACTACGGGGATTCCTGGATCCGCCGCTCGCCCGAGGCCACGGTCGAGCTCTACCGCTCCGCGCTGGACGCGGGCGAATGCTGCATGGTCGGCGAATTCGGCTGCCGCAACATGACGCCGCACCCCGTGACGCTCGCCTGGATGGAGCACTGCCTCAAGCTCTGGAAGGCGAATGATCTCGGCTGGGCGCTCTGGAATCTGCGCGGACACAACGGTGTGCTCGACTCCGGCCGAGCCGACGTCGAGTACGAGGACTTCAACGGACACAAGCTCGACCGGAAGATGCTCGAGCTTCTGCGGCGCTACTGATGGATACCGGACGCTCCAAGCGCGAGATCACGGTCACGGCGGTGCTGCTGGGGATCCTGCTCGCCGTCGTGTTCGGCGCCGCGAACGCCTATCTCGGCCTGCGCGTCGGCTTGACGGTCTCGGCGTCAGTACCTGCCGCCGTCATCTCGATGGGCGTGCTGCGCTTCGTTCTCCGGCGGGACTCGATCCTCGAGAACAACATGGTGCAGACGATCGGGTCCGCCGGCGAGTCGCTCGCGGCAGGCGCGATCTTCACGATGCCGGCCCTCTACCTGTGGGCGCAGGAGGGAATCTGTCTGGAGCCTGGACTCCTGCCGCTCACGCTGATTGCCTTGGCGGGGGGCGTGCTGGGCGTGCTGCTGATGGTGCCGCTGCGGCGTCCGCTGATCGTCGAGGAGGAGAAGTCGCTCGTCTATCCGGAGGGACGCGCCTGCGCCGACGTGCTCCGCGCCGGCGAGGTCGGCGCGCGGCGGGCGAAGGTTGTCTTCTGGGGCGTGGCGGGCGCGGCGCTTGTGAAAATCGTTGCGGGAGGATTGAAGTGGGTCCCCGAGACGATTGCGCTGCCGATTCGGAGCATCCGCGGCGCGCTGGGGTTCGAGGTGTCGCCCGCGTTGTTGGGCGTGGGATACGTGGTGGGTCCGAAGATCGCCACGCTACTCTTCGCCGGCGCTGCGCTTGGCTGGGTGGTGCTCATTCCGTTCTTCAGCTTCTATGTGCCCGACGCGGCGACGGCGTGGGAGCAGGGCGGCGCGATGGCTGTCTGGAAGGGGTACGTCCGCTATGTCGGCGCGGGGGCGATTGCGATGGGGGGATTCCTCTCGCTCGTGCGGTCGATGCCGCTCTTCGCCCGTACATTCGCGCAGTCTGTCAAGGGCATCCGCGCGAACGGAACGGGGAACGGCGCTTTCGTTCCGCCGACGGAGCGCGACTTGCCGATGGGTCGCGTCCTTGCCGGGTTGACCAGTGTGATCGTCTTCATCTGGGCGGTGCCCGCCGTGCCGGTAGGTTTCCTGGGAGCGGTGCTGATCGCGCTTTTCGGGTTCTTCTTCGCCGCGGTCTCCGCGCGCATGGTCGGTCTGGTGGGGAGCTCGAACAATCCGATTTCGGGGATGACCATCGCAACGCTCGTGATCGCCTCGCTCGTCCTCAAGTCCGCGGGTACCGTCGGCGCGCAGGGCATGCTGGCGGCGATTGCCATCGGCAGCGTGGTGTGCATCGTCGCGGCGATTGCCGGCGACACGGCACAGGACCTGAAGACGGGACGCATCCTCGGCGCGACGCCCTGGAAGCAGCAGGTCGGCGAACTCGTGGGCGTGACGGCCTCCGCTCTGACGATCGGCGGCGTGCTGGTGCTTCTCCACAAGGCGTGGGGCTTCGGCAGCGACGCGATTTCGGCGCCCCAGGCGATGCTGATGAAGACGATAGTCGAGGGCATCATGGGGGACGCGCTTCCCTGGGGCTACCTCGCCTTCGGCGCGGGACTCGCGCTGGTGCTCGCGGCGTGCCGTGTGCAGGTGATGCCGTTTGCGATCGGACTCTACCTGCCGATCGGACTCAACGCGACGATGTTCGCGGGCGGACTCGTCCGATATCTAGTCGATCGTCGCCGCGGCGAACAGCCCGAATCCGAGAACTCCGGCGTGCTGCTCTCGGCCGGACTCATTGCCGGCGAAGGCCTCTGCGGTATTCTCCTTGCGGTTCTCACGTTGGTGCTCAGGTAGGTTTTCATGCGTCGGCTGTTTTCACTGTTTGTGGTCTGGGTTTGCATGGAGGGCGTTATGGCGGGATGCGCGAATGGGGGCGAGGTCTGGTACGTGCCGGGATGGTTGAAGACCAGTGAACCCGAGGCCGACGACGAGACCTGGACGAGCTTCACGAAGACGTTTCCGGGAAGTCGTCCGCGGTTCCACGCCTGGGACGGCAATGGACTCTGGACGACTTCGCGCGACAATGCCGACACGGCGGCGGTCGCGTTGGCCGAGCGGATCGCCGCAATGGGAGAGTCCCGCACGAACATCACGCTGGTGGGGCATTCCCTGGGCGGGCGCATGGTCGTACGGACGCTGGCGCGTCTCCACGAGAAGGGGTTGAAGATCCGCCAGGGGATCCTGCTCGCGCCGGCGATTCCCAACAACGACCCCGACGTCGCGAAAATGGGGATGGGCTCCACGCTCCCCGTTCTGAGTGTCTGCAATCCCGAAGACGTGACGCTGCGGTTCGTCTACCGTCTGGCGGGAGGGGAGTCCGCCGCGGCGCTGGGGGCGGGGGGCGCGCTGACCGCGTCCACCAACGTCGTCGAGCAGATCGTCCCCGCGAAGATCATGAAGGAGGCGGAGGTCGAGGCCGTCTGGGGACGGCTGGACGTCGCCCGCCAGATCGCCAACCATCACGTCCTCTTCTACTTCGCGACCGTCCGGCGGATGTTCGACGGTTCCCTGCCCGAGGATGATCGTATCTTGATTCCGCAGGGGAAGCTGAATCTCGAGCTCAAGGTCTCCGACCGGGAAATCTGGTGGGACGTCCTTGCATCCGAGAAGGGCTGGAAGCTCGAGCGCAACATCGTCACCCGGCATTGCCGCATTCTCGATCCGTCGAAGCGCCGCGTCGCCTGGGGGCGTGAATGCGACATGCGACAGGCCTTCGAGAAGATCCTGTCTGCTACGCCTTGACAGGGTACGGGGAAATCGGATAAACTACACGCCGTTGAATGCCTAAGCTCTAGACCTTCGGGTCGAGCTTTGCGAACGCACAGGAGTCACTGGCCCCATTGAAGGGGTTATACGCCGCTTAGCTTGTTTGCAAAGGGATCTTATCTTTCAAGCTGTTTGGATTTTGATCTGAACGGCTGGGATCCTTTTGCACAGAAAGTCTCTCCGCCGCTCAGATCAGCACCCAACGGGCTGATTTAAAACAACACGAAAAGGAGAGATGAAATGAACAAGAACATGATGATCGGTATCGCGCTTGTGGCTCTGTCGGCGGGGCTTTCGGTGTGGGTGTCGACGCTGCGCGGCGGCATGCTCGAGATGCTCGTGGGCAAAGCCGTGTGGTATCTGCCATACGTGGCGCTGGTCGCCGGCGTCGACCAGCTGATTCGCGCCTTCCGTTCCCGCGTGTCCCGCGGTCGCGTGCTGGGCCGCCGTTTCTAGTCTTCGAACCCTCGTCGGACATCCACGGCGATCTTATGGTATACTTGGGATTCCTGTAAGTTCCAAGGAGATTGTGGTATGAGGAAGTTGATAGGTCTGGTCTGGATGGTTCCGTTTGTCGTGGGTGCGGCGATCCCGGCGAACGTGACGACGGAAACGGGGTCGCGTCTGGCCTGTGGCGAGAACGTGCGCAATTTCACGCTGACGGCGAAGGTCGTCTCGGAGAAGGATGCGGAGGCGCGTCTCGCGTTCCACTCGGACGGCGCTCTGAAGGGGTACCAGATCCTGTTCCGGAACGGTGCGATTGACGGTTCGCGCAAGACGGGGTCCCTTGCCCACGTCCGCAACCTCTATCACTCCCAGGTCGCCGACGGACAGCCCTACGACTTCGAGCTTTCCGTGCGGGAGAAGAACATCGAGGTGAAGGTCGCCGGTCAGACGGTTGTCCGCTACACGGAACCCGCGAAGCCGTGGCGCCTCCCCGCCTACGCCCAGCAGCTGCTCTCGCGTGGTGACTTCGTCTTCCTGGGCGTGAAGGGCCAGGTGAAGTTCACGGACGTGAAGCTCGCGCCGCTGGCGGATGGCGTTCTCAATCCCGCGGACACGATGCCGCCGGTCGACGAGCAGACGGACCGTGCGATCCGCAAGCAGCAGATCGACTTCCCCGTCATCGACTACCATGTGCACCTGAAGGGCGGTCTCACCAAGGAGCTGGCGCACGCGATGTCCCTCAACTACGGCATCAACTACGGCGTCTGCCCGAACGTAGGCGAGGGCGGCGTGGGCCGGATGTTCCGTTCGAACGAGGAGGCTCTCGACTATCTGGAGGAGGTGAAGACCTATCCGTTCATGTGTGGTGCGCAGGGCGAGGGCCGCAAGTGGCCGCACGAGTTCAGGAAGGACGTGCTGCTCAGGTTCGACTATATGTTCACGGACTCGATGACAGTCGTCGACAACCACGAGGCGCTGCGCGTCTACCGCAAGGAGGAGTTCCGCCTGAACGGGCGTTCGTACGAGGAGTGGATGGACTTCCTCGTCGACCAGATCGTGAAGATCCTCACGAACGAGCCGGTGGACCACTATGCGAACGCCACCTATCTGCCACCGGAGATGAACACGGACTACGACAAGTACTGGACGGACGCGCGCGTCAACCGCGTGCTGGATGTGCTCGCCAAGAACAACGTCGCCCTCGAGATCAGCGCCCGTTACAGAATCCCCAGTGCCCGCGTCATCAAGATGGCCAAGGCGCGCGGCATCAAGTTCACCTTCGGCACGAACAACGCCGATGCGGACTTCGGTCGTCTCGAGTACGCGCTCGACATGGTCGACGAATGCGGCCTCACGGCGGAGGACATGTGGTTCCC